>JBMOOW010000178.1:0-5434 GCA_049323195.1 Pseudomonadota bacterium
AGCTCGCGCGCGGCCGCGGCGCGGTGGCGGTCGACGCGCACCTTCGCACCCGTGCGCCGCGCGATGAGCAGCGGCTCGTCACCCGCCAGGTGCACCGGTGTGGCTGCGTCGACCCACACGGGTGCCGTGCCGTCGCGACCGTAGCCGCGGCTGGCGACGCCGGGCGTCCAGCCCGCCGCCTGCAGGCGCTCGACCAGCGCGATCGTGGTGGGCGTCTTTCCTGCCCCGCCGGCCGTCAGGTTGCCGACCACGATCACCGGCACGCCGGGATGGCGCGCGCGCAGCAGTCCGCGCGCATAGAGGGCGCGGCGCAGCGCGACGCCGGCGCGGTAGACGGCCTCGCCTGCGCGAGCGGCCGCGGGCACCGGGGCATCGCCGTACCAGTAGCCGGGCGCGCGCGGCATCAGCCCGCCTCGCGGAACTGCATCCGATGCAGATGCGCGTACAGGCCGCCCATGGCCAGCAGTTCGGAATGCGTACCCCGCTCGACGATGCGACCCTGATCCAGCACCAGCACCTGGTCGGCGTGCTCGATGGTGGACAGGCGGTGCGCGATCACCAGCGTGGTGCGGTCCGGCATGAGGCGCTCCAGCGCGTCCTGCACCAGCCGCTCGGACTCGGTGTCGAGCGCGGCGGTGGCCTCGTCCAGGATCAGGATCGGCGCGTCCTTCAGCATGGCGCGGGCGATGGCGAGGCGCTGGCGCTGCCCGCCCGACAGCCGCCCGCCGCGGATGCCGATGGAGGTATCGCGCCCCTGCGGCATCCGGTCGACGAACTCGGCCGCGTTGGCGCCCGCGATCACCTGCGCCAGGCGTTCCGGCGTGGCGTCGGCGAGCTCGCCATAGGCCACGTTGGCGGCCACGGAGCCGTCGAACAGCATGACCTGCTGGCCGACCAGCGCGATCTGCCGGCGTAGGTCGGCCAGGCGGTAGTCACGAAGCGGATGCCCGTCCAGCAGGATCTCGCCCGCCTCGGGGTCGTAGAACCGCGGGATCAGCTTGATCAGCGTCGACTTGCCGCTGCCCGAGCGGCCCACGATGGCCGTCACCGTGCCCGGGCGGGCGACGAAGCTGATGTCCGAGAGGGCGCGTTCGGACTGGCCCGGATAGCGCGCGCTGACGTCGCGGAATTCGATCTCGCCGCGCGCGCACTGGATCGGCCGCGTGCCCGTGTCGACTTCTTCGGGCGCGTCGAGCACGGAGAACAGGCGGTCGGCGGAGGCGATCCCGCGCTGCAGCATGCCCTGGACGTTCGTGAGCTGCTTGATGGCCGGGATGATGGCCATCATCGACATCATCAGCGAAACGAAACCGCCTGCCGTGAGCCGCCCCGCGGCGGCCTCGCGGCCCGCCAGGAACAGCAAGGCGGCCAGCCCGATCGCCCCCATCAGCTGCACCATCGCCGAGGAGATGCTGCGCGTGGACTCCACCTTCAGGCTGAGCCGGAGGTATCCGTCGGCCTGCTCCGCATACCGGCGCGATTCCGATGCCTGCGCGCCGTAGACCTTCACTTCCTGCTGGTTGCCCAGCGACTGGTCGCCGAGCTGCAGCAGCGTCGCCCCGCTCTCCTGGATGCGATGGCCGATGCGGCGGTACCTGCGCCCCACCCTGTCCATCACCCACGCCAGCGGCGGGGCGAGCAGCAGGACGGCCAGCGTGACTTTCCAGCTGTGCCAGAACATCACCGCCAGCATGGCGACGACCTGCGCCGACTGCTGCAGCATCACCTTCATGGCGTCGACCGCGGCGAGCGCGACCTGGTCGCTGTCGGAGCCCAGGCGCGTGAGCATGGACGGTACCGGCTCGCTGTCGAAACGCTGGCCCGGAAGCCTCAGGTACTTGGCATGCACCAGCACGCGCAGGTCGCGTGCGATGCCGCGGCCGGCGCGCGCCATGGACATGTCGGTGACGTAACCGGCCAGGCCGCGCACGAGGAAGAGACCGATGATCTGCAGCGGGAGCACCAGGTCCATGCGCTCGCGCGTCGCATCGAAGGTCTCGTCGATGATCGGCTGCATCTTGAACGTGAACAGGCCGCCGGCCGCCGCCTCGACGGCGAGCGCGACGAGCCCGACCACGAGCATCGCGCGGTAGGGCCTCACGAACGCCAGCAGGCGGCGATACGTCGCCCAGGCCGGGGCGTCGGTCACGACCGGGCCGCTCACTCGTCCCCCGCCGCCGCGGCCGGCGGATTCGCCACCGCCAGCAGGATCCGTCGATAGCCCAGCTGTCCCAGCGCCTCCTGCGCGGTGATCACCGCCTGGTAGGGCGTCTTCGCGTCGGCGCGCAGCATGACGGGGCGGTCGTGCTCGCCGCCTCCGACGTCGCGGATCGTCGCCTTGAGCGCGTCGGCCCCGGGCTGCAGCACTTCGCGATCCTCAACGAAATAACGGCCGTCGGCGTTGACGATGACGTCCAGCGGGTCCCTGGCCTGGGCCGCTTCGCCGGTGGCGCGCGGCAGCTCGAGCTTGAGTGCCGATCGCCCCTCGAACGTCGCGGTCACGACGAAGAAGATCACGAGCACCAGGATCACGTCGATGAGCGGGATGAGGTTGATGTCCGGCTCGTCCACCGGCCGATGACCGCCGATGCGCATCGTTCAGGCCACCTGCGCCGGGCGTCGCTGCTCGACCACGTCCATCAGGGCGATCGCCTCGTGCTCCATGTCCACGATGTATTCGGCGATCCGGCCGCGGTACCAGCGGTGCGCGACCAGCGCAGGGATGGCCACGATCATGCCGGTCGCCGTGCAGATCAGCGCCTTGCCGATGCCGCCGGCGAGCTGGTTCACGTCGCCGATGCCGTGGTCGAGGATGCCGAGGAACATCTCGATCATGCCGACCACCGTGCCGAAGAGGCCCAGCAGCGGCCCTGCGGCGGCAATCGTGCCGAGCGTGTTGAGGTAGCGCTCCATGCGGTGCACGAGGTGACGGCCCACGTCCTCCACGCGCTCGCGCATGTGCTCGCGCGGGCGCGCGCGCATGTACAGCACGGCGGCCAGCAGCGTGCCCAGCGGCGAGGTACGGCGCAGCGAGTCGATGTGCGCGGGATCGAGCGCGCCACGCGCGGCCCAGGCGCGCACCTCGTCGCCGAGCTTGGGCGGCATGACGCGGCTGCGGCGCAGCGCCACGGCCCGCTCGACGATCAGGGCGACGGCGAGCGCCGAGAGCATCAGCAGCGGGATCATCGGCCAGCCGCCGGCCTTCACCAGTTCGAGCACACATCCTCCGGGCGACCCCTAGTCGCGCCGATAGGATAGCCCAGCGCTCCGGGCCTCGATCCGTGCCGCGTCCCACAGCCGCGGCGCCTGGTCGCGCCGGGCGGCCACCTCGACGCCCCGCGCACCGACCCGGATCGTCACCGCTCCGTGCTCGGCGGTGTTCCAGGCCCGTGCGCCCGCCGCGGCCCACCGTGCATGCACCGGCGCCGCGGGGTGCCGGAACCGGTTGCCGTGACCGGTGGAGAACACCACGTGGCGCGCGCCGGTCGCGGCCACGAAGGCGGGGTCGGAGGAATGGCGGCTGCCGTGATGCGCCGCGAAGACCACGTCCGCCCGCACGTCGCCGGGGGCTTCGGCGAGCAGCCGGCGCTCGATGATGTCGCCGATGTCGCCCGTGAGCAGGACCGCGCCGTGCCGGGTCTCGATGCGGAGCACGCAGCTGGACTCGTTCGCGAGGTACGGAAAGTACGCGGGCGGATGCAGCACGCGGAACCGGACGCCGTCCCAGGTCCAGGCGCTACCTGCGCGGCAGGCGTGGGCGCCGGCGATGCCCGCCCCCTCGGGCGCGGCCAGCGCTTGCACGGGGATCTCGGCGCGGACCGCCTCGACACCACCTGCGTGGTCGTTGTCGCCATGACTGACGAGGAAGCGGTCGAGCCTGGCGACGCCGCGCGCGCGCAGCACCGGTACCACCGCGCGCTCGCCGGCGTCGAATCCGTCGGGCGCCGCCGGGCCGGCGTCGTAGAGCAGCGCATGCGACCGCGTGCGCACGAGCACGGCCAGGCCCTGCCCGACGTCGATCGCGGTCACTTCCACCTCGCCGGTCGCGGGCCGGTGGGCGGCCGGCCACAGCAGCGGCAGCCACAGCGCGAGCGCCAGGGGGCGCCCGGGAACCCCGCGCGGCAGCAGCAGCCAGGCCGCGCCGGCGCAGGCCAGCGGCATCGCGACGGGCGCGGACTCCGGAATCCACCACAGCGCAAGCGGGCTCTCGCCGATGCGCTCGAACGCCGGCCAGGCAAGGTCGAATGCGGCTGCCCCGGCGCGCCATGCCATGCCCGCGAGCGAGGGCGCGAAGGCGTCCAGCACCACCCCCGCAACCGCGAGTGGCGCCACCACCAGGCTCCACAACGGAACGGCCGCGAGGTTGGCGACCGGGCCGGCGAGCGAGGCCTGGTCGAAGAAGAACACGCCAAGGGGAAGCAGGGCGATGCTCGCGACGGCCTGCGCACGCACCAGGCCGCCAAGCGCGGCGCCCTGCTCGCGCGGCAGGCACCAGGCCAGCCAGGCCACGCCCGCGAAGCTCAGCCAGAAGCCGGCGCCGAGCAGCGCGAGCGGGTCCGCGACGACGATCGCGACCACCGCCAGCACCAACGCGTCCCATACGCGCAGCGCCCGGCGCGTGGCGCAGGCCAGCGCGACCACCGCGATCATCAGCACGGTGCGCACGGTCGGGATCGAAAAGCCCGCGGCGGCGGCATAGGCCAGCGCGGCCAGCAGGCCCGAGAGCGCGCCGGCGACGCGTGCGGGCATGCGTCGGCCGAGCGCCGGCAACAACCACCACGGCAGTCGCACCAGCAGGGCCGCCGCACCCGCGACCATCCCGACGTGGAAGCCGCTGATGGCGATCAGATGGGTCAGCCCGTCGGCACGGAGAATGCGCCAGTCGCGGTCGGTCAGCCCGCGCGTGTCACCCAGCGCGAGCGCCCGCACGAAGCGCGCCGACGCCGACGGGACCTCCGTGGCGATCCGCGCCGAAGCACGCTCGCGCCAGGCCTGCAGCCCGGTCGCCGGACCGAGGCGGCGCGCCTGGTGGCCGCGCACGTAGCCGGTCGCCGACAGCCGGTCGGCGAGCGCGTACCGCTCGGCATCGGCGCCGCCCGGGTTGCGCAAGCCGCGGGGCGCCTTGAGACGGACCGGAAAACGCCAGCGCTCACCCGCCCTGACGGCCGGCGGCGCTGCGGGCGCGTCGTAGTACCAGGCCAGACGCACGCGGCGCCCCGCGGGCATCAGCGCCCCGGCGTCCTCGACATCGAAGTCGAAGACGACGCGCCGCGGCTCCGTGCGCGGCAGGCTCGCGACCCGCCCGACCAGCACCGCGTCATGCCGGGCCGGCACCGCGGGAATGCGGGCATCGAGCGCGAACGCGGCATGCGCCGAGCCGATACCGAACCCGGCCACGAGAAGGGCCGGCCACCGCAGGGCTGGAACGCGCACG
>JBMOOW010000178.1:5444-32906 GCA_049323195.1 Pseudomonadota bacterium
GCCGCCCACGCGGGCACGGGCCAAGGCATCGCCAGCGCAGCGACGGCGCCGACCAGCAGGGCCGGCGCGACCAGGCGGATATCGGGCGGCGTCCCTGCCGCGTGCATCGAGGGCTAGACCTCGTCGGGCCGGAGTTCGCGCAGCCGCCCCTCGTGCAGTTCGAGCACGCGATCCAGGCGGCGTGCGAGGCGGCGGTCGTGCGTCACCAGCACGAGGCTGGTGCGCTGCTCGCGATTGAGGTCGAGCATCAGCTCGAACACGTTGGCCGCCGTCTTCTCGTCGAGATTGCCGGTCGGCTCGTCGCCCAGCACGCAGGCCGGCCGGTTCACCAGCGCACGGGCCACCGCGGCACGCTGGCGCTCGCCACCGGACAGCTCGCCGGGCTTGTGGTCCACGCGATGGCCCAGGCCCACCGCTTCCAGCAACGCCCGCGCGCGCTGCGTGGCCTGCGCGACCGGTTCGCCCGCCAGCATCACCGGCAGCATCACGTTCTCCAGCGCAGTGAACTCCGGCAGCAGGTGGTGGAACTGGTACACGAAGCCCAGTGCCCGGTTGCGCAGCGCGCCTCGCGCGGTGTCGGAAAGCGCGCTCATCTTCTGCCCGCCGACGTAGACCTCGCCCGACGTCGGCGTGTCCAGGCCGCCGAGCAGGTGCAGCAGTGTGCTCTTGCCCGCTCCCGACGCGCCGAGGATGGCCACCGTCTCGCCTGCATGCACGGCAAGGTCGAGCCCGTCGAAGACCGGCGTGCGCAGCCGGCCTTCGGCGTAGGTCTTGCCGAGGCGCTCGGCGCGGATGACATCGCCCATGGGCTCAATCATAGCGCAGGGCCTCCGCGGGCGGCGTGCGGGCCGCGCGCCAGGCCGGGTAGATGGTGGCGAGGAAGGCCATGGCGAGCGCCACGGCGGCGATCCAGGTCACGTCGGAAGCCTGGAGGTCGGTGGGCAGGCCGGTGATGTAGTAGACGTCGGCGGGCAGCAGCTGCACGCCGAAGACGCCCTCGATCGCACGCAGGATGTTCTCGAGGTTCAGCGTCAGCAGGATGCCGAAGACCACCCCGAGCACCGTGCCGATCACGCCGATCAGCGTGCCCTGCACCATGAACACCTGCATCACGCCGCGCGGGCTCAGGCCGAGCGTGCGCATGATCGCGATGTCCGCCTGCTTGTCGGTGACCAGCATCACCTGCGAGGACACCAGGTTGAACGCCCCCATGGCGATGATCAGCGACAGCAGGATCGCCATGATCGCCTTCTCCATCTTGAGCGCGCGGAACATGTTGGCGTTCTCGAGCGTCCAGTCGCTGACCTTGAACGGCCCGCCCAGGGACAGCGCGAGATCGCGCGCGACCTCCCAGGCGCGGTCCATGTCGTGCATCTTCAGCCGCACGCCCGTCACCGCATCGCCCAGCCGCTGCACGCGCTGCAGGTCGCGCATGTGGACGAAGGCCATGCCGCGGTCGAACTCGTTGTAGCCGGCCTCGAAGATGCCGCTCACCCGGAAGCGCTTGAGCTGCGGGAGCGCGCCGACCGGCGTGGCGCGTGCTTCGGAGGTCATCATGACCACGTCGTCGCCGATGCCGACGCCCAGCCAGATCGCCAGCTCCTTGCCGATGACGATGTTGAAGCTGCCGGGCGTGAGGTCCTCCAGCCGGCCCTGCACCATCTTGTCGCCCAGCACCGAGACGCGGCGCTCGTCGGCCGGCAGCACGCCCCGCACGATCGCAGGCTGCTTGCGTGCGCCCGACAGCAGGGTCTGCGCCTCGACGTACGGGGCGGCGCCCGCCACGCGCGCGTCGGCGGTCGCGCGGCGGACGGCAGTCTCCCAGTCGTAAAGGGGATCGCCGTAGGCGCTGACCGTCGCATGCGCCACCATCTGCAGCATGCGGTCGCGGATCTCGCGCTGGAACCCGCTCATGACGGCCAGCGTGGTGATGAGCGCGGCCACGCCCAGCCCGATGCCGAGGATCGAGGCGAGCGAGATGAAGGAGATGAAGCCGTTGCGGCGCTTTGCGCGCAGATAGCGCAGGCCGATGGCGACGGGGATGGGTGTGAACATGCGGCTCGGCGTCCGGGGGTCGCCTATGGTGCCACTGCCGCCGGCGCCGCGTGCTCACGCTGTGCGAGCAGCCACAGGCGCAGCTCACGGCGCGATGCGCTGTCGACCGCATCCGGAAAGGCCAGGCGGCGCTCCAGCCTGCCCCCGCTGCGCCAGCTCAGTGCCGTCAGTGGGCCGCGCCAGTCCGCCCCGAACGCCTCGACCCCGCGCCCGTCCACCGTCACACGGCCATCCGCGCACAGCACGATCTCCAGCCGCGGCCGCGCTGCCTCCGCGGCAGCGAGCCGCAGCGCCCAGACCAGGCCCGCGCCGGCGCCGCAGGCGGCGAGCAGCGGCCCGGCATCGCTCAGGAACCACCCCAAAGCGCCGCCGACGCCCAGCGCGACCAGCGTCGCGGCGAGCATGCGTGAGGGGCGCAGCTCAATGCGGCAGGCGCGCGATCGCGTCGACCATCTGCTGGAGTTCGGCATCGTCAAGCGGCTCCTGCCCGAGGAAGGCACGCCATAGCCTGGGATCCTCGACATCGAGAAGCCGTCGGAAAACCCCGCGCTCGTGTTCGGAAGCCTGTGGCCATCCGCGCTCGAGCCAGCGTTCGAAGAGCTGGTCGAGCTCGCGCATCCCCCGCCGGCACCGCCAGCGCAGCGACCGCAGTTCCGGCTCGCTCATCCCGACAGCAGGCCGACCGCGAGGTAGCCCCACAGCAGCCAGAGCACCATGCCGCCGGCGACATAGGCGGCGAAGCGGTGCATGACGCGGTTGTAGGTGACGTGGATCGCGCTGTGCACGACGCGCAGCAGGACGAAGGCCCAGGCCAGGGCGAGGCTGATGCCGTCGACCATGTCCATCCGGTCGGCCACCACGAGCGCGAGATAGAACAGCACCGGCAGCTCGAAGAGGTTGCGGAAGTTGTCGGCGGCGCGGCTGTCGGTCAGCAGGGCCGTGGCCTGGGCCGACGTCGCGACCTTCTGCGGATGGATGCGCTCGCGCCTCATCTGGCCGATGCGCGCGAAGTACATGCGCCACCAGACGGCGAAGGTCAGCACGACCATCGCCAGCGCCGGAAGGTAGATCTCGCGTATGTCCATCATGCCTCCCGCGCAGGCCGCGTCAGACGCGGCGGGCCAGCATCAGCTTCTTGATCTCGCCGATCGCGCGGGCCGGGTTCAGTCCCTTCGGGCAGGTCCGCGCGCAGTTCATGATCGTGTGGCAGCGGTAGAGCTTGAACGGGTCCTCGAGATCGTCCAGGCGCGCGCCGGTGTCCTCGTCACGCGAATCGATGATCCAGCGGTAGGCCTGCAGCAGGATGGCGGGGCCGAGATAGCGATCGCCGTTCCACCAGTAGCTCGGGCAGCTGGTCGAGCAGCAGGCGCAGAGGATGCACTCGTAGAGGCCGTCGAGCTTCTTGCGGTCTTCCGGGGACTGCAGGCGCTCTCGGTCGCTCGGCGTCGGGCTCTGGGTGCGCAGCCAAGGCTTGATCGAGGCGTACTGCGCGTAGAAATGCGTGAGGTCGGGAACGAGATCCTTGACCACCGGCATGTGCGGCAGCGGATAGATCGCGACGTCCCCCGGCCGGCAGTCGTCGATCGCCTTCGTGCAGGCGAGCGTGTTGGTGCCGTCGATGTTCATGGCGCACGAGCCGCAGATGCCTTCGCGGCAGGAACGGCGGAACGTGAGCGTCGGGTCGATCTCGTTCTTGATCTTGATCAGCGCGTCCAGAACCATCGGGCCGCACGTGGCGAGGTCGACCTCGTAGGTGTCGACCTGCGGGTTGCGGCCATCGTCGGGGTTCCAGCGGTAGACCTTGAAGACCCGCGGCCTGGCTGCGCCGGCGGCGGCGAAGTGGCGACCCTTCTGGATCTTCGAGTTCTTGGGGAGGGTGAATTCGGCCATGGCTTTGTATCCGGGATTCGGGATTGGGGATTCGGGAGTCGAAAAAGCGGGTCTGGAGGCCTTGGCCGTATTCAATCCCGAATCCCGTATCCCGAATCCCGGCCGTCAATACACGCGCTTCTTCGGCGGCACCGGCGCGATGTCGTTGGTGAGCGTGTACGAATGCACCGGGCGGTAGTCGATGCGGGTATTGCCCGCCTCGTCCACCCAGCACAGCGTGTGCTTCATCCAGTTGACGTCGTCGCGCTCGGGGAAGTCCTCGCGGGCGTGGGCGCCGCGCGACTCGGTGCGGTTCTCGGCCGACACGATCGTGACCAGCGCCTGGTCGAGCAGGTTCGCCAGCTCGAAGGTCTCGATCAGGTCCGAGTTCCAGACCAGCGAGCGGTCGGTGACGCGCACGTCGGCGAACGACGCGTGGATATCGCGCATCTTGCGAACGCCGTCGGCCAGCGACTCGCCCGTGCGGAACACCGCGGCGTCGGCCTGCATGGTGCGCTGCATCTTGTCGCGGATGACCGCGGTCGGCGTGCCGCCGCTCGCGTTGCGCAGGCGGTCCAGGCGCGCGAGCGCGGCATCGCAGGCATCGCCAGCGAGCGGTGCGTGCGGGCGGTTCGGACCGATGGTCTCCGCGCAGCGGTTGGCCACCGCGCGGCCGAAGACCACGAGGTCGAGCAGCGAGTTGGAGCCGAGACGGTTCGCACCGTGCACCGACACGCAGGCGGCCTCGCCGATGGCGTAAAGGCCCGGCACGACCGCGTCCGGGTTGCCCGAGCGCAGCTGCACCACTTCGCCATGGTAGTTGGTCGGGATGCCGCCCATGTTGTAGTGCACGGTCGGGATGACCGGGATCGGCTGCTTCTCCACGTCCACGCCGGCGAAGATGCGCGCCGACTCGGCGATGCCCGGCAGCTTTTCGTGGATGACCTCGGGGCCGAGGTGCGTGAGGTCGAGCAGGATGTGGTCCTTGAACTCGCCGACGCCGCGGCCGTCGCGGATTTCCATGGTCATCGCGCGCGAGACCATGTCGCGCGGCGCGAGGTCCTTGACGCTCGGCGCGTAGCGCTCCATGAAGCGCTCGCCGCTCGAGTTGCGCAGGATGCCGCCCTCGCCGCGCACGCCCTCGGTGATGAGGCAGCCCGCGCCGTAGATACCCGTCGGGTGGAACTGCACGAACTCCATGTCCTGCATGGCCAGGCCCGCGCGCAGCGCCATGCCGCCGCCGTCACCGGTGCAGGTGTGGGCGGAGGTCGCGGAGAAGTAGGCACGCCCGTAACCGCCCGTCGCGAGCACGGTGCCGTGTGCGCGGAAGAGATGGAGCGTGCCGCTGGCCATGTCCAGCGCGAGCACGCCGCGGCAGCTGCCGTCGGCGTCCATGATCAGGTCGAGCGCGAAGTACTCGATGAAGAACTGCGCGTCGTGCGCGAGCGACTGCTGGTAGAGCGTGTGCAGGATGGCGTGGCCGGTGCGGTCGGCCGCGGCACAGGTGCGCTGCGCCGGCGGACCCTCGCCGAAGCGGGTGGTCATGCCGCCGAAGGGGCGCTGGTAGATGCGGCCGTCCTCGGTGCGCGAGAACGGGACGCCGTAGTGCTCGAGCTCGATGATCGCGGGGATCGCCTCGCGGCACATGTACTCGATCGCGTCCTGGTCGCCCAGCCAGTCCGAACCCTTGACGGTGTCGAAGAAGTGGTAGCGCCAGTCGTCCTCGCCCATGTTCGCGAGCGCGGCGGCCACGCCGCCCTGCGCCGCGACGGTATGCGAACGCGTCGGGAAGACCTTGGTGAGGCAGGCCGTCTTCAGGCCCTTCTGCGCGAGGCCGAAGGTGGCGCGCAGCCCGGCACCGCCGGCGCCGACAACGACCATGTCGAACTTGTGTTCCTGGATCGGATATGCAGCAGGCATCTAGGAAGTCTCGAAGGCCGTCGCGTTTCAGGCGCCCAGCACGACGCGCACCACCGCGAGCACGCTCGCGAGGCCGGCGAGCACGCAGGCGAAGACGATGAAGAGCTGCAGGGCGGCGAAACGCCCGGCGGTGTGCACGTAGTCCTCGACGATCACCTGCAGGCCGAGCTTGGCGTGCCAGAAGTTGGCGACGAGGAACGCGATGAGAAGCGTGGCATTCACCGGGTGCCCGACGCGCGCCCGCACCGTCGCGAAGTCCGCACCGACCAGCGAAATCACCAGCCCGATCGCGTACAGGGACAGGAAGACGAGCGCGATGGCAGTCACACGCTGGGTGATGAAATGCCCCGTGCCGTCCTTCGCCGAACCAAGGCCGCGCGCGACCTTCAGCGGATGGCGCAGGTTGGGCGGGCGCGAGCCGGTGTTCTGCGTGCTCATGCACCACCCCACTGCTGCATCGCCAGCAGCCAGATCGCCGCAGTGACGACCAGGCTGCCCACGATCGCGATCCAGGCGCTCCTGACGAACGCGGGAACGGCGACGGCGATGCCCATGTCCTGCAGCAGGTGGCGGATGCCGTTGAGCAGGTGATAGGCGAGCGCCCACGTCCAGCCGAACAGCACCAGGAAGCCCACGGGCGAGCGGGCGAAACCCGCGAAGTCGGCCCAGGCCTCCGCGCCCGACGCCAGCGCCACCAGGCCCCAGGCGATCAGCAGGCTGCCCAGCGAGAGCACGACGCCGGTCGCGCGGTGCAGGATCGAGCTCACCATCTGCACCTGCCAGCGGTAGACCTGCAGGTGTGGTGACAATGGACGTTCGCGGTACGCCATGCGGAAGGTCTCGGTGATCGCGGCGCGGCCGCGCGGGTGTGAAGCGGACGACGCTAGAAATCGATGCAGCGGCCGTCCTTTTCCCAGTCCCCGTAGCGCGTCGGCTCGGGGCCGGGGCGTCCTCCGATCTCGCGCGGCGCGGGTGGCACGGGCGCGGCCGGCGCCGGTGCGGCGTCGCCGTCCCCGGGCGATTCCCGGGGAGGTTCGGTGGGCGTGTGGCCTATCATTCCAGCCCGAAAGCTTAAGTCCGTACCCCATGTCTGACAACCCGCAGTACGGTGACGGCGCCTGGTTCGCACTGCCCGCGTTACGGGTGGTGCGACTGGCCGGGCGCGATGCGCTGGCCTTCGCGCAGGCGCAGTTCATGAACGACGTGGCCGCGCTCGCCGACGCGGCCTGGCAGTGGAACGGCTGGCTCGAGCCCAAGGGGCGGGTGCAGGCGCTGTTCGCGCTGCTGCGCCTGGACGGGGAGACGCTGTGGCTGGTCACGACCGGCGATGCCGAGGCGCTGGCCGCGTCGCTGAAACGCTTCGTCTTCCGCAGCAAGCTGTCGATCGAGCTCGCGCCGATGCGCGCGAGCGGCCGCCTCGCGAAGCCCGCCGGCGCACGCGGCGCGGTCGCGTCCCGGGAAGCGGACGATGCGGTCGAGATGGACCTGTCGGGGGAGGCGGGGGCCCGCACGCTGCGCCTTTCGACCGGAACCGAAGCCGCTGCCGACGACGACGCGGCCTGGTGGGCGCTCGACATCGCCCATGGCTGGCCTGCCCTCCCCGGCGTGGCGCTGGCCGCCTGGACGCCGCAGCAGCTCTCCCTGCAGCGCCTGCAGGCCTTCAGCGTGCGCAAGGGCTGCTATCCGGGGCAGGAGATCGTGGCCCGCACCCATTTCCTGGGCCGGGCCAAGCGCGGCCTGGCGCGCGTGCGCGGCCAGGCGCTGGCCGCGGGCACCCCGGTGCATGACGCCGAGGGGCGCGAGGTCGGCCAGATCGTCTGCGCCCTGCGCGACGAAGCCCTGGCGGTGCTTCCGCTCGATGCCGACGTCGCCCGCCTGGCCTGCGGCGGTGGCGCGCTGGCGCCGCTGCCGCTGGCGGACGGGCTGCAGCGCTGAGCCGCCTCAGCCGCGCGCGGCGAGCGTGTCGGCGGCGGCCACGATGTCGTCGTCGCCCGGAATGACCAGGAAGGCCGCGCCGGCCAGCGGCGTGTAGGTGTCGGCACCGACCACGCGCTCCAGCGACAGCGCGCCCAGGCCGCCTTCCACCAGCGCGGTGATGACGCCCTCGCCCACACCCGCGCTGCGGCGTCCTTCGTCCACCACGATCACCCGCTTCGCCCCGTGGACCTGCTCGACGATCCAGGCGTCGTTGAGCGGCACCAGCCAGCGCAGGTCGAGCACGCGCGTTTTCCAGCCGTGCTGCTGCTGGATGCGGCGCGCCGCCCGCAGGCTCATCGGCACGCCGTTGCCATAGGTGACGATGACCAGGTCGTCGCCCTCGCCGTAGACGCGGCCTTCGCCCAGCGGCATCGCCTCGCCCGGTGCGGGGTACTGCGTGAGCCACAGGCCGTCGCCCGGCTCGTACAGGTCCTTGGTCATGTACAGCGCGATAGGCTCGAGGAAGATCGACACGCGGCCATCGACCTTCGCCAGCGCCATCAGCGTGCGCAGCATCGTCGCGGCATCGTCGCCACGCGACGGGCAGCCGACCACGAGGCCGGGGATGTCGCGCAAGGCGGTGATCGAGTTGTCGTTGTGGAAATGCCCGCCGAAGCCGCGCTGGTAACCCAGGCCCGCCATGCGCACGACCATCGGATTGCGGTACTGGTCGTTGCTGAAGAACTGCAGGCTGCAGGCCTCGCCGCGGATCTGGTCGCCTGCGTTGTGGAAGTAGGCGAGGTACTGGATCTCGGGCACGGGCAGCATGCCCATGTTCGCAAAGCCCTGGGCCAGGCCGAAGATCATCGTCTCGTCGAGCAGCGTGTTGAACACGCGGCGCGGGCCGAAGACCTTGTAGAGGCCCTTGGTGACCGTGTACACGCCGCCCTTCTGCGCCACGTCCTCGCCGAACAGAAGGGTGTCCGGGTACTTGGCGAAAAGATCGTGCAGGGCGTTGTTGATCTGGATGGCGAGGTGGCGCGCGGGCTGGTTCTCGGGCAGTTTCGCCTCGCTGCCGAACACCTCGAGGCGACGCTCGGCGTAATCCGAGCGCCCGGCCTCGGCCATCACGTCGGCCGGGGTGAACGGGGCGAGCGGCGCGACGACCTCCTCCAGCGTCTGCAGCTTGGGCCGGCGGTCGGCTTCCTCGGCAGCGGCGAAGCACTTGCGGCGCGTGGCTTCGTAGAACTCGAGGAGTTCGTCCTTCGACATCAGGCCGGATTCGAGCGCGATGGCCGCCGAGCGCAGCAGCGGATCCGTCGCCTCGACCGCGCAGAGTTCCTCGATCGAGCGCCACTCGATCTCGAAGTCGGTACCGGCGTGGCCCATGATGCGCGTGGTGCGCAGGTGCAGGAAGGTGGGGTGGCGCGTGCGCCGGCAGTGCTCGACCGCGCGCTGCACGTCGCCGTAGCCGCCGGCGAGGTCGAGGCCGTCGGCGAAGAAGTAGTCCAGGCCGGGCATCTGGCGGAAGCGGTTGGCGATCCAGCCTGTCGGGGTCTTCACCGAGATGCCGATGCCGTTGTCCTCGCAGACGAACAGCACGGGCGCGGGCAGCTTCTGGTAGGCCGTCCACGCGGCCGCGTTGAAAGCCGTCTGCGCGGTGGCGTGGTTGGCCGAGGCGTCGCCGAAGGAGCAGATGGCGATCGAGTCGTCGGGAATCGGCAGCGCATGACCGATGCGACGCGCGGACTCGATCGCGACCGCGGTGCCGAGCGCCTTGGGCAGGTGGGAGGCGATGGTCGAGGTCTGCGGCAGCACCCACAGGGGCTTGCTTCCCCACACCTTGTGTCGGCCGCCACTGGCGGGATCCTCGGCGCTGGCGGCGAAGCTCAGGGCCGAGTCCATCACCGGGTCCATGCCCGGCAGCTTGCGGAAGCGCTCGGCCATGAAGCCGCCGGAGCGGTAGTGCAGGAACGCGGGGTCGGTGTGGCGGGTGAGCCGCGCGACCATCGCATTGCCCTCGTGCCCGCTGCTGCCGATGGTGTAGAAGACCTTGTTCTGCACGCGCAGCACGCGCGCCATGAGGTCCAGGTGGCGGCTGATCAGCTGCGACTCGAACAGCTCGCGAAAGCCCCGCGCGTCCAGCGCGCTGCCGTCGAGGATCGCCTCGTCCGGCGCAGGTCGCGCGTCGGCGCGGCCGTTCCAGGCCCGGACGAACTCGGTGAAGTTGGCGTCGCAGATCTCGGCGCGGTTGACGCCCTTCATGCGGGCGGGGATCGCGGTGCTCATGGTCGTTGCTCGTGTGTCGCGTGCGTCGCCGTCCAGCGCGCGGGGTGGCGAAGGGAAAATGCGGGGTGGATGCGGTGGCTGTGGTGGACGCGCCCCGTGGGCGGCCGGTGCGGCATCAGTGCGGGGGCACGGGCTGCGGCCGTGGCCGGTCGCCGCGGGAGCGGCCAGTGCCGGCCGCGCTCATGCGGTGGCCTCGACCGCGCGCCGCGCGATCCATTGCGTGCGCGTCTGGCCCCACACGTCGATGACGACGTCCTCGAACGGAGCCGGAAGGCGGCCCTCGCCGCGGTTGCGCGAACCGAGCCTGCGCGCGAGCGCCTGCGAGGCTACGTTGGCCGGGTCGATGCAGTGGATCACGTCGTCCCAGCGCAGGTGCTCGAACGCCCAGTCGATCGCGGCGGTGGCCGCTTCGGTCGCGTAACCCCTGCCCCAGGCCGAGCGGCGCAGCGCCCAGCCGACCTCGTGCCCGGGCCAGCCCTCCGGCTGCCACGGGCCGATCTGGCCGAGGAAGTCGCCGCTGTCCTTGGCGATCACCGAGAACATGCCGAACCCCTGCACGAGCCACGCGCCGGGCATCTGCAGGAACTTGCGCCATGCGGCCGCGCGCTCCATGTGGCCGCCGATGTAGCGCGCGGTTTCCTGGTCGCCGAGCATCTCTGCATAGCCGTCGAAATCCTCGACGCGGGGTACGCGCAGGATCAGGCGGTCGGTTTCGATCTCGAAATCCAGAGCAGCCATGGCGGCTTTCCTTCGGAAGCGGACGGCGGGGTACGGCCCCGCGCGCGACCAGCCATCGGCCGGCCGCGCACGTCGATAGCATCGATCAGAACGCGTTGATGCCCGTCAGCTCGCGGCCCACCACGAGCTGGTGCACCGTCTCGGTGCCCTCGTACGTGATCACCGATTCGAGGTTCAGGGCATGGCGGATGGCGGCATGCTCGGTGGTGATACCGGCACCGCCGAGCAGGTCGCGGCATTCGCGCGCGATGTCGATCGCCATGCGGCAGTTGTTCCACTTGGCCAGCGAGACCTGGGTGGGCTGCATCGCGCCGGCGTCCTTGAGGCGGCCGAGCTGGACCACCAGCAGCTGCGCCAGGGTGATGCGGCGCGCCATCTCGGCCATCTTGATCTGCGCGCTCTGCGTGGCGGCGACCGGACGGCCGAAGAGCATGCGCTCCTTGGTGTAGTTGAGCACCTCGTCCAGGCAGGCGATCGCGGCGCCGATCGGGCCCCAGGTGATGCCGTAGCGGGCTTGCGTCAGGCAGCCCAGCGGGCCCTTCAGGCCCTTCACGTTCGGCAGGCGGTTGGCCTCCGGCACGCGCACGTTGTCGAAGTACAACGCGCTGGTGACCGACGCGCGCAGCGACATCTTGTGCTTGATCTCCTGCGCGGCGAAGCCCGGCATGCCCTTTTCGACCACGAAGCCCTGGATGCCGTCCTCGGTCTGCGCCCAGACGATCGCGATGTCGGCGACGTTGCCGTTCGTGATCCACATCTTCGAGCCGTTGAGGATCCAGTCGCCGCCATCGCGGCGTGCGCTGGTCTTCATGTTGGCGGGGTCGGAGCCGCCGTGCGGCTCGGTCAGGCCGAAGCAGCCGATCACCTTGCCGGCGGCCATGCCGGGCAGCCAGCGCATGCGCTGCTCTTCCGTGCCGTAGGCGTAGATCGGGTACATGCAGAGCGAGCTCTGCACGGAGACGAAGCTGCGCAGACCGGAGTCGCCGCGCTCGAGTTCCTGGCAGATCAGGCCGTAGCTGACCGCATTGAGGCCGGCGCAGCCGTACTTCTCCGGCAGCGACGAGCCCAGCAGGCCCATCTCCGCGATTTCCGGGATGAGCTCCTTCGGGAAGCGGCCCTCGTCGAAGCACTCGCCGATGATCGGGATAACGCGCTCGTCGGTGAAGCGCGCGACGGTGTCCTGCACGGCCCGCTCTTCCTCGGACAGCAGCGAACGGACGTCGTACAGGTCGTAGGGATTCAGGGCCATGCGGGCAATTGGGCGTTCGGGCGACGGGAGGCCGGCATTGTAGGCGCCGTCACAGTCCGTCGACACCCCGCCCCAACGCGAAAGGGCCGGTTGCCCGGCCCTTTCATGCGATGCATGGAACGACGGTCAGCCGCGGCTGGCGAGCGTCCCGGATGCAGAGGGCATCACCTGTCCGCCCACGACCGGCAGGCGCGGGCCCGGGCGCTCGCCCATGCGGATCGTCTCCTCGCTCCCGCGGTAGCGGTAGGTGACGTCGTAGCCCAGGGTCTGCGTATCGCTGCCGAGGCGGATCCGGGCGCCGGGACGGCTCTCCGTGCGCATGCTCCCCACCGTGCCGTCCGGGTTCCGGTAGGTCACGTTGTAGGCGATGGTGCGCGAGGTCTGGGAGGTGTCCATGACCGTGCGGCACTGGCGATCGGTGCGCGAGACGACCTGCCCGCCGACGTGGCGACGGTCGAGGCGGTTGCCGATGAAGCCGCCGGCCACCGCGCCGGCCGCGGTCGCGGCCTTCTGGCCATTGCCGTCGCCGACGCGGCTGCCCACGAGGCCGCCGATGATCGCGCCGGCCACGGTGCCGCCGACGTTGCCGTCGCGCTCGGGCATGCGCTCCTGCACCACCACGTCCTCGCAGACCTCGCGCGGGACCGAGGTGCTCGCCGTCTCGCGGATGGGCTCGGTGCCGATCACCGTCGCGTACAGGGGCGTCTTCTTCGTCACCGGGTGGACATCGACCACCTCCGCGTACTCCAGCTGCGGCTGGGCCGCCGGCGCCGGCGCCAGTGCGGTCGGGCTGATCTGCGCCTGCGCACCGCGGGCGGCGTCGAGTTGCGCGGTGCCTGCCGCGGGCGCGGGTCGCAGCGGCGCAAAGCGCGCGGAATCGTCCTTGCCGAAGCTGTTGTAGGCCGCCACCGCGACGCCGCCCAGCAGCATCGAACCCAGTGCGACCGCGAGAATGTTCTTGTCCATGACGCTCTCCGAAATTGGTGCCGGCGGGCAGTGTCCCGGCGCGAAGTGATTCGAGCACCGGAAAGCTGAACAGTGCGGGAGCCTGCGGCGTCGCGTGATATTTCCGTTCAGGCCGGCTGGCGCACGCGCCGTCGCCGGCCTGCGTGCTAGCGTCCCGCGTCACACTCCGGGTATGCCGATGAAGCGACTCCTTCTTGCTCCGTTGCTGCGTTGGGCCGGCCGCCTGCGCCATCCGACGCTGTTCAAGCTGACGGCCGTGCTGTTCGCGATCAGCGTTCTCTGGCCTTTCGACCCGATTCCGCTGATCGACGAGATCGTGCTGGGTCTTGCGACGCTGCTGCTGGCGAACTGGAAGGACCGCGGCGGCACCCCGCCCCTGCGCCGATGATCGAGCTGGTCGACTCGCACTCGCACATCGACGTCGACGAGTTCGAGCCCGACCGTGCCGGCGTCGTCGCCCGCGCGCGCGCCGCCGGCGTGCTGCAGCAGGTCGTGCCCGCCATCGACGCCGCCGGCTGGCCGCGCCTGGCGCGGGTCTGCCGCGAGTACCCCGGGCTGCACCCGGCCTACGGGCTGCATCCGGTCTACCTCGATTCCCATTGTGACGCGCACCTGGACGCGCTGCGCGAGCGGGTCGCCGGCGAGCGCCCTTGCGCCATCGGCGAATGCGGGCTCGACTTCTTCGTCGAGGGGCTGGACCCGCAGCGGCAGCAGGCCATCTTCGACGCGCAGCTGCGCCTGGCGCGCGACATGGACCTGCCGGTGATCGTCCACGCACGCCGCGCGGTCGACGCGGTGATCGCCTCGATCCGCCGCGTCGGCGGGCTGCGCGGCGTCGTGCACAGCTTCAGCGGGAGCCTGCAGCAGGCCGAAACGCTCTGGCGCCAGGGTTTCCTGATCGGCCTCGGCGGCCCGGTGACCTACGAGCGCGCTGCGCGCCTGCGCGGGCTGGCGGCGCGGATGCCGATCGACTTCCTGCTGCTGGAAACCGACTCGCCGGACCAGCCCGATTGCGCCGGGCGCGGCGCCCGCAACGAGCCGGCGCGCCTGGTACGCGTGCTCGAAGCGATCGCGGGCCTGCGCGGGCAGGCGCCCGAGGCCGTGGCCGCGGCCACGACCCGCAATGCGCGGAGCCTGTTCGGCCTGCCGACCGCGACCGCTCCCGCCGGCTAGCGGCGGGGCTTGAGCAGCATCTCGATGGCCTTCCCGGCCATGGCGAATGCGAACGCCCCGGTGATGTGCGTGGCCGCGCCCAGTCCGCCGCCGCAGTCGAGCTTCATCGAGCCATCGGCCTGCGGACGGAGCCCGCACACGCTGCCGTCCGGCTGCGGATACCGCACGTTCTCCAGCGAGTAGACGGCCGGGATGCCGAAGTAGCGATCGGCATTGCGCGGAAATCCGAACTCCGCGCGCAGCTTCTTGCGCACCAGCGCCAGCATGGCGTCGTGCTCGGTGCGCGAAAGGTCGCGAACGCGCACCAGCGTGGGGTCGGTGCGCCCGCCCGCCGAGCCGCTGACGATCAGCGGAAGCTTGCGTCGGCGGCACCAGGCGATCATCTCCACCTTGCTGCGGAAGCTGTCACAGGCGTCGAGAACGAGGTCGACCCCTTCACCCAGGTGATCGTCGAGGCTGGCCCCGGTGACGAAGGCGGGCACCGGCTCGACGTCGACCGTGGGATTGATCGCCCGGCAGCGTGCCGCCATGGCCGCCACTTTCGATTCACCGTAGTGGCCCTCCAGCGCCGGCAGCTGGCGGTTTGTATTGGAGACGCAGAGGTCGTCGGCGTCGATCAGCCGCAGGTGCCCCACCGCGGAGCGTGCCAGCGCCTCGGCCGCCCACGATCCCACGCCCCCGAGGCCGACGACCGCCACGCGCATGCGCGCCATGCGCTCGACCGAGCCCGCGCCGTAGAGGCGGTCGATGCCGGCGAAGCGATCGCGCCGGATGGTCTGTGCGTCGTGCGGGATGTCGGGGCGGTCGGCCATGCGTGCATTGTAGAAGGCCGGCGGTGCGGGCCCGGCGACGCCGTATGCGCATGCTATCGTCCGGCGTTTCCGAGCAAGGAGCCCGACATGGTCGACACGCCTACGCCGCGCCCCGCGCAGCGCCCGAGCGGCAATGCCGCGGGACGCTACTTCTTCATGCTCATGCTGGGACTGGTGGCGGGCGCGGTCGCCACCGTCATGCTCACGCGTGCGCTGGATGCACGGAAGGACCATTACCCCGAAGCGGTGATGCACGTGATGCAGGCGCACGTTGCCGCGCTGCGCGACAACGTGACCGCCAACCGCTGCGCGGCCACCGACACCATCCCGCACCTCACCACGCTCCGCTACGTGGCCAACGACTTCGAGCCGGCCTTCGGCGACCTGCGCGACGACGCGGCGTTCGCGCGGCATGCCGGGGGCATGCGCGCGGCGGTGGACGCGGCCCTGGCCAGTCCGCCGCTGAACTGCGCGGGCGTGCAGGCGGCCGTGGCGAAGATCGGCGACGCGTGCAAGGCCTGCCACGACGACTACCGCCGATAGACACGCCGGCGACGTTCCGCACCCGCCGCTGAATACGGCGCACGCGCTTGACCCCTGGTTCACGGCGGCACTCCCAGCATCCGGTCCGCATGGCGACAGCCGGCGACCTCTGCCCAACGAAACGGGAGCGCGCATGAACACCCAGATCAAACTCATCGCCGTTGCGACGGCGTCCCTGCTGGCCCTGGCCGGCTGCGCCACCACGTCGCCCGGATATGCCGGCTCGCCGCCTCCGGTCGGCTCGGACAGCGCCTGCTACGACTGCGGCACCGTGACCCACATCGAGACCGTGCGCGGAACCGCGGGCTCGGGCGTCACGGGTGCGGTGATCGGTGGACTGGTCGGCGCGGCGGCAGGCCGCGAGCTCACCGATGACGAGAGCCGTGGCCGCCAGAACACCGCCACGGTGGCGGGCGCCGCGGCCGGCGCCGCGGCGGGCGCAGCCATCCAGCGCAACATGGGCGGCGGCACGAGCTACAGCATCCACGTGCGCATGAATGACGGGCGCACCACCGTGGTGACGCAGAACGACCTCGGCGGCATCCGCGAGGGCTCCTACGTGCGGGTCTACAACGGCCGCGCCTGGGTACGCTGACCGCTGCGCCCCGGCACTCCCGAACGGCCCGGATTTCCGGGCCGTTCGCGTTTGTCCGGTTCGGCCGCGCTTCCACGTTTGCCGCACCGCGGCGTGCCCTCACCTGCGCCGAGGATTAACGTCGGGCCTCCGTGGCTTCCCCCCACCCACCGAGGCGCCCGATGAAGAACCCCGTAGCCCTGCTCGCCGCGGCCGCAGTCGTGGCAGGCGGCGTAGCCGCCGTGGTCACCCCATCCGCCACCGCCGCGGCCGCCGCGGCGCGCGTGAACCCCCTGCGGGTCTCCATGGTCGCCACTGCCGGCACGTCGGGCTTCCTCGGCGCGGTGGAGGTGCGGGTCACCAACACCAGCGACCGCATCGTCCGCATGCCCGCGTGGCAGCTGCCGGGGAGCTTCCTGCAGGCGAAGCTGTTCGAGGTCACGCGCGACGGGCAGCCGGTCGCCTACGAGGGGCCGATGATCAAGCGCGGCCTGCCCGGCGCGCGCGAGTTCGCGATCCTGCAGCCGGGGCAGACGGTCCGTGCCACGGTCGACCTGTCCGCCTTCTACGACATGTCCCGCTCGGGCGAATACACCGTGGCGTATTCGGCGCCGCTGCAGCATGCCTCGCTGTCCACGGGCGAGATGCTCAAGACCGCGTCGGGTCTGCCCATGCGGGCGCAGAGCGCGCCGCTGAAGCTGTGGGTCGACGGCACCGACCAGCTCGGCGCGCAGAAGCTGCAGACCCAGCGCAAGCCCAGCACGGGCGCAACGGTGGTCAACGGCATCTCCTACAAGGGCTGTTCGACCACGCAGATCAACACGCTCGGCAGCGCGGTCAGCGCCGCCCGCAACTACTCCGAGAACAGCAAGGGCTATCTCGCGGCCGGTACGGTGGGGGCCCGCTACACGACGTGGTTCGGCGCCTATACGTCGACCCGTTACGCCACGGCCCGCCAGCACTTCGTCGACATTGACGCCGCGCTGGACCAGAGCGGCGCCCAGGTGACGATCAACTGCGGCTGCAACCAGAGCTACTACGCCTACGTCTACCCCACCCGCCCCTACGAGATCTTCGTCTGCCGCGCGTTCTGGAACGCCCCCCTCACGGGCACCGATTCCAAGGCCGGCACGCTGGTGCACGAGATGAGCCACTTCAACGTGGTGGCGGGCACCGACGACCATGCCTACGGGCAGAGCGCGGCGAAGTCGCTCGCGGCCGGCGACCCGACCCGCGCGCTCGACAACGCCGACAACCACGAGTACTTCGCCGAGAACACCCCGGCGCAGAACTGACGCCGGCGCACCGCCAGCCCAGGAAAAAGCCCGGCATCGCCGGGCTATTTCGTTGCTGCGGGTTCCTGTCAGACGGCCTGCACGGCGTCGGCCTGCAGGCCCTTCTGGCCCTGGACGACGGTGAAGCTGACCTTCTGCCCTTCCTTGAGGCTCTTGAAGCCCTGCATCTGGATGGCACGGAAGTGGACGAACACGTCCTCGCCGTTCTCGCGGCTGATGAAGCCAAAGCCCTTTGCATCGTTGAACCACTTGACCGTACCGGTCTCACGACTCATGACTGACTTGCTCCCTGAAACGTTACTGTTGGGGACGCGCGTTCGCGCGTGCTGCTTGCAGGGAGGAAGCGGGTGCAACGATGGAGCGAGCCGGCCATGCGGCCGGTCGACATCGGGCCACGATTCTCGGTGACCCTGGCAAGGGCAGCGTCCGAACGGTAACGCGCGCTGAACGAGAATTCAACGACACTTGCCAACCCTCCGGAACCCCGTCCCGTGACCGATCCCGACAGCCTCTGGTACGTCCTCTCCGCCCTGCTCGTGCTCGTCGGCATCGCCGGCACCGTGCTTCCCGCCCTGCCCGGGGTGCCGCTGGTATTCGCGGGCATGCTGCTCGCGGCATGGGCCGGCGGCTTCCAGCAGGTAGGCTGGCCCGTACTCGTGGTGCTGGCACTGCTGACGCTGCTCTCCTTCGGCATCGACTTCCTCGCCACCGCCATGGGCGCCAAGCGCGTCGGCGCGAGCCGGCTGGCGCTGCTGGGCGCGGTGATCGGCACCTTCGCTGGCCTGCTGATGGGCCTGGTGGGCGTGTTCATCGGCCCCTTCGTCGGGGCGCTGCTGGGCGAGCTGGCCCACCGGCGCGCGCTCGGGCGGGAGGACATGGCCCACGCGACCCGGGTCGGCATGGGGACCTGGATGGGCATCGTGCTGGGAACGGTGCTGAAGCTTGGCCTGGTCTTCGCCATGCTCGGGCTGTTCGCGCTGTCCTGGTGGCTGGACTGACAGCCGCTTCACGCCCGCTTGCGCGGGCGGCCGCCACAGTCGCTTCCCGATGACCCCCCGCCTTCGATGGAGCCGACGCCGGATGTACTGGACTATCGCCATCACGGCGCTGGCGACGCTGCTGCTCGTCGTCCTCTCGATGAACTTCGCCACCCCG
This sequence comes from Pseudomonadota bacterium, assembly GCA_049323195.1. Classification (GTDB taxonomy): domain Bacteria; phylum Pseudomonadota; class Gammaproteobacteria; order Xanthomonadales; family Xanthomonadaceae; genus Cognatilysobacter. Next base: position 24,000 of record JBMOOW010000178.1, read on the forward strand.
GAGAAGAAGCTCGAGCGCCGCATAACGCACGCGTACGCGACGGAAGATGCGCAGTTCCACCGCGAGATGAGCGTGATGCTCGGGCCGGCGATCGTGCCGGGCAACCAGGTCACGGCGTTCAACAACGGCGACGAGATCTTCCCGGCGATGCTGCAGGCCATCCGGGAGGCGAAGGAAACCATCACCTTCGAGACGTACATCTACTGGTCGGGCACGATCGGCCGGCAGTTCGCCGAGGCGCTGGCCGAGCGCGCCCGCGCAGGCGTCAAGGTCAGCATGACGGTCGACTGGGCGGGCAGCATCAAGATGGACGAGTCGCTGCTCCAGCTCATGCAGGACGCGGGCGTGCAGGTGCAGCGCTACCGCCCGCTGCACTGGTACAACCTCGGGCGCATGAACAACCGCACCCACCGCAAGCTGCTGGTGGTGGACGGCCGGATCGGCTTCACCGGGGGCGTGGGCATCGCCGACCAGTGGAGCGGCCACGCGCAGGACCCCGACCACTGGCGCGACATGCACTTCCGCATCGAGGGGCCGGTGGTGGCCCAGCTGCAGGCCGCCTTCAACGACAACTGGATCAAGACGACCGGCGCGGTGCTCAACGGAGGCCGCTACTTCCCGCCACTGGAGAAGGCCGGCGACATGAACGCGCACCTGTTCATCGCCTCGCCGGCCGGCGGCAGCGAGAGCATGCACCTGATGTACCTGATGTCCATCGCCGCGGCCGCCCGCACGATCGACCTCGCCGCGTCCTACTTCGTGCCGGACGAGCTCATCGTCAAGGCGCTCGTGGCCGCGATGAAGCGCGGCGTGCGCGTGCGCATCATGCTGCCGGGCAAGCACATCGATTCGGAGACCGTGCGCATCGCGTCCAAGGGCGAATGGGGCCCCCTGCTGCAGGCCGGCGCGCAGATCCACATCTACCAGCCGACCATGCTGCACGTGAAGCTCCTGGTCGTCGACGAGTACATGGTCTCGGTGGGCTCGACCAACTTCGACATCCGCTCCTTCCGGCTCAACGACGAGGCGAGCCTGAACGTCTACCATCATGGTTTCGCGCAGCAGATGACGGCCGTGTTCGAGGACGACCTGCGCTCGGCCAGGCCCTACACCTACGCCATGTGGAAGGAGCGGCCGTGGGTGGAGCGGCTTTCGGAAACGTTCCTGCTGCCGATCAAGTCCCAGCTCTGAGGTATCCGTGCCACGAAGCGTCCTGGCCAGCCTGCTGGCCGCCTTTCTCGTCCTCGCGTCCTTCGCCGCGCCTGCCCAGGCGCCCGTCAAGGCCGCGGTCCGGCCTGCCGACACCCTCCCCGGCCCCGCCGACGCGCGCATCGCCCTGCAGGTCGCCCGTCGCCTGCAGGCCGTTCCGGACCTGCGCGAGGTCACCGCCACCTCGACCCTCGGCGTGATCCGCCTCGACGGCCCCGTCGCCACCGCCGCCGCACGCGCGCATGCCGCGCAGGTGGCGAGCCAGATCCCCGGGGTGGCCGGCGTCGACAACCGCATCGCGGTGGACGCGGGCCTCGCCGAGCGCCTGCAGGTGGCGCTGCGGCAGGTCTACGGAAAGCTCATCGGCCTGGTGGCCAAGGGGCCGCTGCTCCTGGTCGCCGGGCTGATCGTGCTGACCGCCTGGTGGATCGGGCGCTTCTTCAGCCGGCGCATCCACCTTTCGCGCTTCAGCGCCAGGAACCCCTACATCGATTCGCTGGTGGCGCGTTTCGTGCGCTGGGGCTTCATGCTCGTCGGCCTGCTGATCGCGCTGGACCTGCTGGAGGCGACCGCGGTCGTGGGCGCACTGCTGGGCTCGGCCGGCGTGGTGGGCATCGCGGTGGGCTTCGCCTTCCGCGACATCGCGGAGAACTACGTCGCCGGCATCCTGCTGGGCCTGCGTCGCTGGTTCTCGCCGGGCGACCACATCCTGGTCGAAAAGTACGAGGGCAAGGTGGTCGCGCTCACCGCACGCTCGACGCTGCTCATGACCTTCGACGGCAACCAGGTGTCGCTGCCCAACGCGCTGGTGTTCAAGTCCGTGGTCACCAATTTCTCGCAGAACGCCAACCGGCGCTTCGAGTTCACGGTGGTGATCGACGTCAACGAGTCGGCGCGGGAGTCCCAGGCGCTGGCCCTCGAGGCCATCGCACGGGTGGACGGCGTGCTGGCCGACCCCGCGCCCTCCTCGGTCGTCGACGGCTACATGGGCGGTGGCGTGCAGCTGAAGTTCTTCGGCTGGGTCAACCAGCGCGAGAGCGATCTCGGCAAGACGCGCAGCGAGGCGATCCGCGCGGTGAAGTCGGCTTTCGAGAAGGCGGCGATCGACGGCCCGCGCCCCGTGCAGTACGTGCTCACCGCGGCCATGCCCGACACGGTGGCCGAGCACATCGGGCTCGCGCCACGGCGCCCGGCGCCGGAGCCTCCGACCTGCGCCGACACCTCGGTCAACCGCGACATCGATGCCCAGTTGAATGCCGAGCGGCGGGCACATGACGACGAAAGCCTGATCTGACGTCGCGCCGGGCGCGACCGGCGCGGCGCATCATCGGGGGCATCAGGGAGGACGGCCATGCACATCCGACGCATCCTTTCGCTCGATGGCGGCGGCATCCGCGGGCTGGTCACGTGCCGATGGCTGGCGGGCGTGGACGCCGCGCTGGCCTCGGCCGGCAAGCCTGCGATCCCGGGAAGCTTCGATCTGCTGGCCGGCAGCTCGAGCGGCGGCCTGATCGCCTGCGGCCTCGCGCTGGGTCGCGCCCCGGAGGACCTGGCGCAGCTGTACCGCACGCGCCGCCACGAGATCTTCCCGGGCATGGCAAGGCGCCTGTGGTCGCGCGCCGCGCGGTTCCTCGACCAGGGGCCGTCCGCCCCGCGCTACGACGGACGCGGGCTGGAGGCCGTCCTGGCGGACACCTTCGGCGACGCGCGGCTGGGCGACCTGCGCGTGCCCACGCTGGTGACCGCGTACGACACGATCAGTCGCAAGCCCGTCGTCTTCAAGAGCTTCAAGCCCGAGCACGCCGAACTGCGCGTGCGCGACGTCTGCCGCGCCACGAGCGCGGCGCCCACGTACTTCCCGGCACACCCCATGCGGGTGGAAGGCATCGAGCGCGCGCTCGTCGACGGCGGCGTCGTCGCGAACAACCCCACCGCCTGTGCGATCGCCGAGGCGCTGCGCAAGGACGATCGCGTGCACTGCCCACAGGATCTGCTCGTGCTGTCGGTGGGCAGCGGCGAGCGCACGCGCCCGATCGACCTGCGCTCCGCGCGCGAATGGGGCGCCCTGGAATGGGCGGTGCCCATCATCGACGTTCTGTTCGACGGCAATGCCGAGGCGGTGGACTACATCGCACGCCACGTCGTCGGCGACGGGTACTTCCGCATGCAGGCGCCGCTCACCGTGGGCCTGGACGACCTGGACGACGTGAGCGATACGAACCTCGCCGGCCTGGAAGGCCTGGCCGAGGCCTACCTGCGGCAGTCCGAGACCCGGGCGATGCTGTCGGAGCTCGCCCGTCGCGCGTAGCCCGGGCAAGGCCGCAGGCTGCACCCGGTGACGCGTCCGGCGCATGTTCCCGGCTGTGGCTTGCGACGTGGGGGTGATCGGTATCGACCCGGGTGCGCTTCGCTTACCCGGGCTACGGCCTACGGAAGGTGCGGCCCGCGCAAGACCGCGGACCACACCCGGGGTTCGCGTCGCGGGCGGGTTCGGCGAGCGGTGGGCGGGTCACTGCGGTGCATTCGAACCGCCAGGACGCCTGCGCGACGATGCCCGGCGCACCGGGCATCGGAGGCGTCAGGCCGGCTCGACCACCACGGGAATCCTGCCGATGCGGGTCTGCCAATCGCGCGGGCCGGTGGCATGCACCGACGTGCCCTGCGAGTCGACGGCGACGGTCACCGGCATGTCCTGCACGGTGAACTCGTAGATCGCTTCCATGCCCAGGTCCTCGAAGGCCACCACCCGCGCGGCCCGGATCGCCTTCGACACGAGGTAGGCCGCGCCACCGACCGCCATCAGGTAAGCCGACCGGTGCCGGCGGATCGCGTCGATGGCCGCCGGACCACGCTCGGCCTTGCCGACCATGCCCAGCAGGCCGGTCTGCGCGAGCACCTGCTCGGTGAACTTGTCCATGCGCGTGGCGGTGGTCGGGCCGGCCGGGCCGACGACCTCGTCGCGCACCGGGTCCACCGGGCCGACGTAGTAGATGAAGCGGCCCGCGAGGTCGACCGGCAAGGGCTCGCCGCGGTTGAGCATGTCGACGATGCGCTTGTGCGCGGCGTCGCGGCCGGTGAGGAGCCTGCCGTTGAGCAGCAGCACCTCGCCGGGCTTCCAGCCCGCGACGTCCTCGCGCGTGAGGGTGTCGAGGTTCACCCGGCGGCCGGCACTCGCGTCGTAGGTGAGCTTCGGCCAGTCCTCCAGCGACGGCGGCTCGAGCATCGCCGGGCCGGAGCCATCCAGCGTGAAGTGCGCATGCCGGGTGGCCGCGCAGTTCGGAATGATGGCAACCGGCAGGTTGGCCGCGTGCGTGGGATAGTCCTTGATCTTGACGTCGAGCACCGTGGTCAGCCCGCCCAGGCCCTGCGCGCCGATGCCGAGCGCGTTGACCTTCTCGTACAGCTCAAGGCGCAGTTCCTCGATGCGGTTGGACGGGCCGCGCGCGATGAGGTCCTGGATGTCGACCGGCTCCATCAGCACTTCCTTCGCAAGCTGCATCGCCTTCTCGGCGGTGCCGCCGATGCCGATCCCGAGCATGCCGGGCGGGCACCAGCCGGCGCCCATCGTCGGCACCGTCTTCAGCACCCACTCGACGATCGAGTCGGACGGATTGAGCATCGCGAACTTCGACTTCGCTTCCGAGCCGCCGCCCTTCGCGGCCACGGTCACGTGCACCGTGTTGCCCGGCACGAGCTTCACGTGGATCACGGCAGGCGTGTTGTCGCGGGTATTGCGGCGCGCGCCGGCGGGGTCGGCGAGCACGCTGGCGCGCAGCACGTTGTCCGGGTGCGAATAGGCGCGGCGCACGCCCTCGTTGACCATGTCCTCCAGGCCCATCGTGGCGCCGTCCCAGCGCACGTCCATGCCCACGTCGAGGAAGACGGTGACGATGCCGGTGTCCTGGCAGATCGGCCGGCGGCCTTCGGCGCACATGCGCGAGTTGATCAGGATCTGCGCCATCGCATCGCGCGCGGCGGGCGACTCCTCGCGCTCGTACGCCGCGGTGAGCGCCTTGATGTAGTCGACCGGGTGGTAGTAGCTGATGTACTGCAGCGCGTCGGCGACGGACTGGATCAGGTCGTCCTGGCGGATGACGACGGGCGTGGACGGCGCGAAGGAAACGGCTTGGGCGGACACGGCGGTGGGCGGCGGCGGAAAGTCGCCCATTTTACCGCCCTGCGGTGGCCCGCCCGGCCGTCCGGGTCGGCGGCGCGGCAACCGGCCCGCGCCGGCAGGCCGGGCGCCCGGCCGAATCGAGCTTCCAGGCGCGGCCCGGGCGCCCTCAGGCGCGCCGGGCGAGCGAGGTCGGCTGCGAGGGGTCGAGCATGCTCGGCAGCAGGTCGGAGGCGACGGGCGGGAAGAACAGCGCGCCCTGCATGCCGTCGCAGCCCCAGGAGAGCAGCAGGTCGCGATTCGCCTCGCTCTCCACGCCCTTGGCGATCACCGGGCAGCCCAGGGCTGTGCCACTGCGGCAGACCGCCTCGGCGAGCGCGCTCGTCTTCGCCCAGCGCGCCCACCACGGCGAGGTCGAGCTTGAAGGCGTCGAAGCCGAAGTCGATGAGCTGGGCGACGCTGGCCTGCGCACTGGCCACGTCGTCCACGGCGACCTTGACCCCCATCGCCCGCAGGTCCGCCACCAGGCTGCGCCCGGCCTGCCCCAGGGGGAACAGCTGCTCGCCGCGGAACTCCACCTCCAGCCACTGCGGATCCAGCGTGGCCTCGCCCAGGGCCGCGTCGATCTGCCCCAGCAGGCGCGCCGCATCGAAGCGCACGAGCGAGACGTTGATGGAGACGGGGCAGTGCGGCAGGCCGGCCTGCTGCCAGGCGGCGTTCTGCAGGCAGGCCTTGCGCATCACCCACTCGTCGATCTGCAGGATCAGGCCGGTCTCCTCCGCCGCCGAGAGGAAGGTCTCGGGCCGCAGCACGGTGCCGTCCATGCGCCGCCAGCGCAGCAGCGCCTCCACCGCGCGGAAGCGCCGGTCGCGCGCATCGACCACGGGCTGGTAGTCCAGCACGAAGTCTTCCGACATCAGGGCCAGGCGCAGGTCGTGCTCCATGCGCATGCGTGCGTCGGCGTGCTCGCCCATCTGGTAGGTGAAGTAGCTGTAGCGGCCCCGCCCGGATTCCTTGACGTGGTAGAGCGCGGTGTCGGCCTGCTTCATCAGCGTGCGCGCGTCGCGGCCGTCCTGCGGGAACAGCGAGATGCCCACGCTGGCGCCCACGCGCAGCTCGTGGCCGTCGAGGTTGATGGGCTGTTCGATGCTGCGGATCAGCTTCTCGGCCACGCGCGCGGCGTCGCGCGGGTCGGCCAGGCGCACCAGGAGCAGGACGAATTCGTCGCCGCCCTGGCGGCTTACCGTGTCGTCGGCGCGCACGCACTCGCGCAGGCGGCGCGCGACTTCCTGCAGCACCTTGTCGCCGACCGGGTGGCCGAGCGTGTCATTGATCGGCTTGAACTTGTCGAGGTCCATGTACAGGACCGCGCCCTTGCCGCCCTGCCCCACGGTGGCCAGCGCCTGCGTGAGGCGGTCCTGGAACAGCACGCGGTTGGGCAGGCCGGTGAGGTGGTCGTGCTGGGCCATGTGCGAGAGCGCCTGCGCCTGCTCGCGGACGTGCGTCACGTCATGGAACATCAGCACCGCGCCGACTGCCCGCCGCTCGCGGTCGTACAGGGGCGAGGCCGATTCCTCGATGGGGCGCTGCGTGCCGTCGCGCCGCAGGAGTTCGCGCTCGCCTTCAAGGCGCATGGGCCGGCCCGTGCGCAGCACCTCGCGCAGCACCGAAGGCTGCGGCATGCCGCGCGCGGGCTCGACCAGGCTCACCACGTCCTCCAGCCGGCGACCGACCGCTTCCTCGCGCGACCAGCCCGTGAGCTCGGAGGCGGCCGGATTGAACGCGGTGATGGTGCCTGCCTGGTCGCAGACGACCAGCGCATCGCTGATCGAGTCCAGCGTGGCCTGGGCCTGCTCGCGCGCGGCGCGTGCGGCCTCCTCCAGCGCGTGCTGGGCGGACAGGTCGCGCAGGGCGACCACCGAGCGCCCGCCATGTTCGCCCGGCATCGAGCCCAGGCGCAGCTCGACCGGGAAGACGCTGCCGTCGCGGCGCTTGGCGCGCATGCCGCCGTGCTCCGCTGCGTCGCCCTGCGGCACTTCCGCCAGCCAGGCCGTCAGCGGCGTGCCCACGAGCTCCCCGGACCGCACGCCGAACAGGTCCAGAGCGTGCTGGTTGTGGAGGAGGATCAGCCCGTTCTCCTCGAGCACCAGCGTGGGCTCGGGCGCGGCGGCAAGCAGCGAGCGCATGTCGCGCTCATGCTGCCCGCGCCAGGTCACGTCCTCGGCCAGCAGGTGCACGCCGGCGATCGCGCCGTCGAGCCCGAACCAGGGTTCCAGGCGCACGTCCAGCACGCGCCCGCGCGCTTCCGCCTGCAGCTGCTGCGAGGCGCCGGCCAGGGCGCGCTGCAGGCTGGTGCGCATGGCCGCGGTGGCATCCGGGCCCAGCACGTCGACCAGCGGCAGGCCCGGCAGGGCGTCGGCGGAGAGGCCGGTCCAGGCCTGGTAGGCCTGGTTGCTCGCACGGTGGCGCAGCTCGCGGTCGAGCGTCGCCACCAGGCCCGGGCTCTTATCGGCAAGCGTCAGGAGGTGGCTTGTGGCGGCGCGCAGGCGCGCGCGCAGGCGGTCGCGCTGGAAGACCACGAGGCTGGCGACGAAGGCCACCGCCAGCCCTGCGGCGAGCAGCGCCATGACCGCCGCCGGCGTCCATCCACCGAAGGCTTCGCGCAGTGCGTCGGGTCGCAGTTGCGCGGCCCCGGCGACGAGTGCGACGAGCACGCCCGCCACCATGCCCAGCATGCGCGGCCGGCCACTGGCCGCGTAGGCCACCGCGGCCACGGCCGCGACGGGCACGAGCCGCGGCGCCCACAGCGCCAGTGCGACGGCGACCACGCCGATCGCCGTCGCCAGCACCGCGCCGCGGCGATCGGGTGCGGTCTCGAAAGGGTCGTGCCCGCGATCGGCGGCGAAGGCGAGCGCCCCCGCGAATGCGCCGACCGCGCCCGCCGCGATGCCGGGCCAGCCCGACAGGACCGACAGGCCCACCACGGTCGCCTGGCCGCCGCCCGCAAGCGACGCCGCCAGCGCCAGCAGGGGCGAAATGGCGCCGAGCACCACGAACGTTGCAGCCACGGCGCGCGGCTCCTCCGCGTCGCCCGCCACCATGCGTCGCGGCAGCAGGCGCGCGCACGCGGCCATCGCCAGCAGCACGGCCGCCACGAGGATGGCCCTCGAGGGCTCGAATCCACCGGCGGCGAAGCCGGCTGCAACGACCACGGCCGGCACGAGCCAGCGCAGGTCCGCGCGCCCGGGCAGGCGCCGACCGATCCAGAGCCCGGCCCAGGCACCCGCGATGGCGCCGAGCAGCGCCTGCGCGATGGGCCCATCCAGGCGCGCCGGGGCCAGCGCCGGTACGAGCGATGCCAGACCGAAGGCGGCAGGGGCCTTCAGCAGCCGGGCGATGGCGCCGGATCGGCGGAGGAAGGAATCCGTGCCGGCAGCCGATGGGGTCGAGCTTCGTGTCACCTGATTCCCCACATTACGCATCCAGCGTTACGAGCCGGTAGGGCAGCGGCGGCGTACGGACCGCGACATAGAGCAGGCGCGGCACCATTGCCGCCATGTCGAAGCGGCGGTTGAAGCGGTAGC
>JBMOOW010000179.1:0-32691 GCA_049323195.1 Pseudomonadota bacterium
TGCGGCCGAGCGCATCCTGCCGATGTGGGACTGGGTGGGCGGGCGCTACTCGATGTGGTCGACGGTCGGCCTGCCGATCGCACTGGCCATCGGCATGGACGGCTTCGAGGCACTGCTCGCCGGCGCAGCCGAGATGGACGCGCACGTGCTGCGTGACGCCCCGCGAAACAACCTGGCCGCCTGGCACGCGCTGGTGGCGGTATGGAACCGCAATGCGCTGCGGCTTGCGAGCCATGCCGTGCTCCCCTACGACGAGCGGCTGCGCCTGCTGCCCAACTACCTGCAGCAGCTGGTGATGGAGAGCCTGGGCAAATCGGTGCGTCGCGATGGCTCTCCGGTCGGCGTCGATACGGTGCCGGTGTGGTGGGGCGGGCCCGGTACCGACACGCAGCACAGCTTCTTCCAGGCGCTGCACCAGGGAACCCTGCGCGTGCCCTGCGACTTCATCGGCGTCGCGCAGGCCGATGCACCCCATGCGGGCAACCACCAGGCCCTGCTGTCGAACCTGCTCGCCCAGGGCGAGGCGTTCGCGAACGGGCAGGACAGCGACGACCCGCACCGGGCCTATCCCGGCGGGAGGCCCAGCACGATGCTGCTGCTCGACGCGCTGACCCCTCATTCGCTGGGCGGGCTCGTCTCGATGTACGAGCACAGCGTCTACCTGCAGTCGGTGGTGTGGGACATCAACGCCTTCGACCAGTTCGGTGTCGAATTGGGCAAGCAGATCGCCAACCGCCTGTTGCCGGTGGTTCGCGGCGAGGCGCAAGCCGATGACCCGGTGACGCGCGCGCTGGTCGCCGAACTGCGGCGGGCCTGACACCCGCCGCACGTACCGGCCTCCGCGGCGCGCCTGCGGTGCGCGGGCGTCGAGTTACCTGTCTGGCTGAAGTGGCCACGGGCAGCGCTGCCCCTGCGAGCCCATGCAACGTCAGGCGGTAAGGCCCGAGGTCGCGACCTCGCGTGCGGCGTGCTGCTGCAGGGCCCATTCGACCGCTTCGCGTACTACCGGGTCCGGCCACTCGATGCGGGATTGCAGCGCCGCGACGATGTCGGGCGTGGTCGGTGCATTGCCGAGCGCGATGGCGATGTTGCGCAGCCAGCGTGCATGCCCGCTGCGGCGGATTGCGCTGCCTTCGGTGCACTGCAGGAACTCCTCCTCGCTCCAGGCGAAAAGCTGCGGCAGCGTGGCGGTGTCCAGGTCGTTGCGTGCGCGGAAGTCGGGCTCGTCGGTGCGACGCGCGAACTTGTTCCAGGGACAGGCCAGCTGGCAGTCGTCGCAGCCGAAGATACGGTTGCCCATCAGCGGACGGAGCTCATGGTCGATCGGGCCGTCGTGCTCGATCGTCAGGTAGGAGATGCATCGGCGGGCGTCGAGGCGCTGCGGCGCCGTGATGGCGCCGGTGGGGCAGATGTCGATGCAGCGCGTGCAGGTCCCGCAGTGCGCCGTGGCCGGCGCATCGACCGGCAGCGGCACATCCACGTAGATTTCGCCGAGGAAGAACCACGAGCCGCCGTCGCGGTCGATCAGGCATGTGTGCTTGCCGATCCACCCCAGGCCCGCGTTGCGTGCGAGCGCGCGTTCCAGCACGGGGGCCGAGTCGACGAACACGCGGTAGCCGAACGGGCCGATTTCGGCGGCGATGCGGTCGGCCAGCTTCTGCAGCCGGTTGCGCATCAGCTTGTGGTAATCGCGGCCCAGGGCGTAGCGCGCGACGTAGGCGCGGCTGCCATCGGCCAGCGTCTCCCAGGCTTCGACGTCGTCGCGGCGGCCGTAGTCGAGGCCGACGCTGATCACGCGGACGGTGCCGGGCAGCAGCTCGGCCGGGCGTGCGCGCATGAGGCCGTGGCGCGCCATCCAGTCCATGGAGCCGTACAGGCCCTGCGCCAGCCAGTCGGCCAGGTGGGCCTCGTCCTCGGACAGTTCGACGCCGCTGATTCCGTAACGCTGGAACCCCATCGCGCGCGCGATATCGCCCACCCGCGCGCCCAGGGCGGCGAGGTCGACGTCGGGAGAGAGCGCGGCGGTGCTCACGTGGGCGCAGTATAAAATCGCTCGATGACCGACGATGCCGCCCTGTTCGATGTCGATTCAGTGCGGCGGCTCGAGTCCGCGTCGCGGGCGGTGCTCGGCGAGCACGTGCTGATGGAGCGGGCGGGGCAGGCCGCATGGCGCGCGCTGCTCGCTGCCTGGCCCGATGCGCGCCGCATCCTCGTGGCATGCGGCCCGGGCGGGAACGGCGGCGATGGCTACGTGCTCGCGCGCCATGCGCTGGAGGCGGGGCGCGACGTGCAGGTGGTCACCCTGGATGACCGCGAGCCCGCGCACGCCGAGGCCCGTGCGGCGCGACGGCGCTTCCTCGACGGCGGGGGGCGCGCGACCGGCTTCGATGGGCGTCTGCCGGCTGCCGACGTCGTCGTCGATGCGCTGCTGGGCATCGGCCTGTCGGGCGCGCCGTCGCCTGCAGCGTCCGCCCTGATCGCATCGATGAACACGCTGGGCGCCCCCGTGCTGGCGCTCGACGTGCCCAGCGGCGTGGGGGAGCGGGGTGTTGAAGGCGCGGTGGTGGATGCCACGCAGACCATCGAGTTCCTGCTGCCCAAGCTGATGCTGCGCACCGGGGCGGCACTGGACGCCTGCGGCCGTCGCTCGCTCGCGCGGCTGGATGTTCCCGGCGACCTGGTGGAGGTGCTGCAGCCCGCGGCCGGTGCGATCGGCGCGGACTCGCTGCCGCGTTACCTGTCGCCACGCCGGCGTGACAGCCACAAGGGCATGCACGGCCGCGTGCTCTGCGTCGGCGGCGATGCCGGCAGCGCCGGAGCCATCCTGCTGACGGCGGAGGCCGCCCTGCGCACCGGGGCCGGCCTCGTCCGCGTGCATACGCGGCCCGAGCATTTCGCGCCGCTGCTGGCGCGGCTGCCCGAAGCCATGACGTCGCCGGCCGGGATCGATCTCGCCTGGGCCGAGGTCGTTGCCGTCGGGCCGGGCCTCGGCCAGCGCGACTGGGGCCGGGCCCTGTTCGACGCCGCGCTCGAGGCCGGCAGGCCGCTGGTCGTCGATGCCGACGCACTCAACCTCCTGGCTGCGCGGCCGCGTGCCCTGCGCGGCGACTGCGCGCTCACCCCGCACCCGGGCGAGGCCGCGCGGCTGCTCGGGCGCGACATCGGCCAGGTGCAGCGCGACCGCCCGGGCGCACTGCGCGCGCTGGTGGAAGCCCAGGGCTGCGTGGTGGTGCTCAAGGGCGCCGGCACGCTCGTCGGCGCGCCTGGCCGCCGTCCGGTCGTCGTCGACGCCGGCGGGCCCGCCTTGGCCACCGGCGGCACGGGCGACGTGCTCACCGGCGTGATCGCCGCGCTCCGTGCCCAGGGCCTCGATGCCTTCGACGCCGCCTGCGCCGGCGCGCTGCTGCATGCACTTGCCGGCGACGCCGCCGCCCTGGATGGCGCGCGCGGGCTGCGCGCCTCCGACCTCATGCCCCACCTGCGCCGGCTCGCCAACCCATGAAGACGCTCCGACTGCCCGATCCCGAAGCCACCGCCGCGCTCGGCCGCGCGCTCGCGACGACGCGCCCCTCCGCCGCGGTCCTGCACCTGGCCGGCGACCTGGGGGCTGGCAAGTCGACCCTGGCCCGCGAGCTCCTGCGCGCGCTGGGCGTCGAAGGCCCGATCCGCAGTCCCACGTATACGCTCGTCGAGCGCTACCCCGTGCCGGGCGGCGAAGCCTGGCACCTGGACCTCTACCGGATCGGCGATCCCGGGGAACTGGAGTTCCTCGGGCTCGATCCCTCGGAGGCGAGCCTGTGGCTGGTCGAGTGGCCCGAGCGGGGCACGGGCGCCTTGCCACCGGCGGACCTGCGGATCGAGCTCGACCACCTGCCTTCCGGCCGCGAGGCGCGCCTAACCGCGCTTTCACCCGCCGGTGATGGCTGGCTAACGGCTGCTACGGCCGCCTTCACCGCCCTGATCTTCACGGTTGACTGAGGAACTTGCGCCAGGTCTCGGATTAACAAGGGAAAATCTCCTTGCATTGCGGGCGGGCTGGTGCTTGACTAGCGCCATGCGTGTGAGGGCCGACACGGTGCAGAAGATTCTTCTCGGGGCCGCGCTCCTGGTGGCGCTGGGCTGGAACCTCGCGGAAGCGGCCGAGGTCCGTGGCGTCGAGGTCAGCCAGGGGGCGACGGGAACGCGCGCGGAGATCGCGCTCGACACCGCGGCTGATTACCGCCTGATCACGCTGGCCACGCCGGATCGCCTCGTCGTCGACCTGCCGGCATCGAGCCTGCGCAGGGGCGCCGCGCTGCCTGCACCGGCCGGCATCGTCCGCGGCGTCCGCCTCGGCCAGCCCGAGCCCGGCGTTGCGCGCATCGTCTTCGACCTGGCCCAGCCCGTGGCCGCGCTGCGCCCGCACCTGCAGCCGGTCCCCAACGGCATGCGCCTGGTGATCGAGTGGCCGGGTGACTTCCCGGCGACGGCGTCGACCGCTCCGGTACCCCCGGTCGCCAGCCCCGCCTCGCCCTCCGTTGCCGCGCCCACGCCGCGAACGGAAGCCGCGACGCCGACGTTCGAGACGGTTGCCACGTCGGCCGTCGTCCAGACGCCGGTCACGGCGGTCGGCCAGGCGCAGCCGATCGCGCAGGCGACCCGGCCGCCGGGGGCGACGGGCCCTGCCGGCGCAACAGGCGCCGTCGCGCCGGTCACCAACGATCCGGCGAAGCTGCTGCCCCCGACGGTTCCCTCGGTGCAGGCCACGCCCCCGGCCTCGACCGGCGTTGCCGCGCAGCCCGCGGCGCCGGCCATCGACGCGCCGGCTGCCGTCACGCTTCCGCCGCCGGTGAAGTCCCTGCGCGACGCCGCCGGCCGTCCGTTGCGCCCGCTGGTCATCGCGATCGACGCAGGCCACGGCGGACAGGACCCCGGTGCCATCGGCCTCAACGGCAGCCGCGAGAAGAACGTGACGCTCGCCATCGCCCGCGAGCTCGCGCGCCAGATCAATGCCACCCCGGGTTACAGGGCCTTCCTGACGCGCGATACCGACGTCTTCCTGCCGCTGCACCAGCGTACGCGGCTGGCGCGCCAGGCCAAGGCGGACATGTTCGTCTCGATCCATGCCGACGCCGCCGAGAACCGCGCCGCGCGCGGCTCGTCGGTGTACGTGCTGTCCACCAAGGGCGCCTCCTCGCAGCGCGCCCGCTGGCTGGCCGACAAGGAGAACGCCGCGGACCTGATCGGTGGCGTCAAGGTCGAACCGGGGAACACGCTCGCGTCGGTACTGCTCGACCTCACCCAGAGCGGCAACCTGCGCGCCTCGGAAGACGCCGCCTCGCAGGTGCTGTCCGGGCTCGGCCACATCGGTCCGCATCACAAGCGCACGGTGGAACGCGCGAACTTCGCGGTGCTCCGTACCTCCGACATCCCGGCGATGCTCGTGGAGACGGCGTTCATCTCGAATCCCGAGGAGGAACAGCGCCTGGTCGATCCCTCGCACCAGCGCGCCATCGCCCGCGCGGTGCTGGACGGCGTGAATGGCTATTTCACCCGCCAGCCGCCGCCGGGCACGCTGCTGGCGGCGCGGCTGGAAGCGGAAGCCGCGACCGTGGCGGCGGCCGGCGCGCAGGCGGGCGGGCGCTGACACCGGCATCGCCGCGGCCGCTGTGGCGGCTATCATCGCGTTCGCACCGAACCTGCTGACGCGCCCGCGCGCGAGCGAGCCGCCTTGGCGATCCGACAACTCCCCGACGTCCTCATCAACCAGATCGCCGCGGGCGAGGTGGTCGAACGGCCTGCGTCCGTCGTCAAGGAACTGGTCGAGAATGCCCTCGATGCCGGCGCCGGGCGCGTTGACATCGATCTCGAGGACGGCGGCATCCGGCTGATCCGCATCCGCGACGATGGCCTCGGCATCGCGCCCAACGACCTTCCGCTCGCGGTGCGGCGCCATGCCACGAGCAAGATCGCCACGCTCGACGACCTGGAAGGCGTGGCCACGCTGGGCTTTCGCGGCGAGGCGCTTCCTTCGATCGCGTCGGTGAGCCGCTTCGCGCTGATCTCGCGCCCGCGCGACGCCGCCCACGCCCTCGCCATCGACGTCGAGGGCGGCGCGGTCGGCATGCCGACGCCGCGCGCGCATCCGCAGGGCACGACCGTCGAGGTGCGCGACCTGTTCTACAACGTGCCCGCGCGCCGGAAGTTCCTGCGCGCCGAGCGCACGGAGCTCTCGCACATCGAGGACTGGCTGCGGCAGCTGGCGCTCGCGCGCCCCGACGTGGAGCTGCGCGTGACGCACAACGGCAAGCCGTCGCGGCGCTGGAAGGGCGAGCGCGACCTGCTCTCGGGCGAACGCCTGCACGAGGCGCTGGGCGAGGAGTTCGTCCGGCATGCGCTGTGCGTCGACCACGGAAGCGTGGATGGCGACGGCCGCGGCCTGAGCCTGCAGGGCTGGATCGCCGAGCCGTCCTACAACCGGGCCAGCACCGACCAGCAGTACCTCTTCGTCAACGGCCGCGCCGTGCGCGACCGCGGCGTCGCGCATGCGGTGCGGCAGGCCTATGCCGACGTGCTCTTCCATGGGCGCCACCCGGCCTACGTGCTCTTCCTTTCGCTGGACCCGCGCCGCGTCGACGTCAACGTGCATCCCGCCAAGCACGAGGTGCGCTTTCGCGACGGCCGGCTGATCCACGACTTCGTCTATCGCACGCTGCACGAGGCACTGGCGCAGACGCGAGCGGGCACCACGATTCCGGCCTGGACGCCAGCGTCCCCGGCCGCGCAGCTCCCGCCGGGCGGCGGCGCGTGGAATGCGCCGATGCCGCAGGCACCGCTGGGCTTGCAGGTCGCCGAAACGCGCGCGGCCTATGCGGCACTCTACGCAGGCGGGGAAACCGCGCTGCTCGAGCGCGGGGCCGCGCCCGTCGCCATGCCCGCCGCCGATCCCGCGCGCCCCGACATGCCCCCGCTGGGCTTCGCGATCGCGCAGCTGCACGGGATCTACATCCTGTCCGAGTGTGCGGGCGGGCTGATCGTGGTGGACATGCATGCCGCGCACGAGCGCATCGTGTACGAGAAGCTCAAGGCCGCGCACGACGGCGAAGGCCTGCGCGCGCAGCCGCTGCTCGTGCCCGTGGCCGTGGCGGTGGCCGAGCGGGAGGCGGACGTCGCCGACCGCGAGGCCGCCACGCTCGCCGAACTGGGCTTCGACCTGACGCGCACGGGGCCGCAATCGCTGCTGCTGCGCAGCGTGCCCGCGCTGCTGGCGCAGGGCGACGCCGAACGCCTGCTGCGCGACGTACTGGTCGATCTTCGCGAGCACGGCGAGTCACGTCGCATCACCAGCGCACGCGACGAGCTGCTCGCGACCATGGCCTGCCACGGCTCGGTGCGCGCGAACCGGCGCCTGTCGATCCCCGAGATGAACGCGCTGCTTCGGGAGATGGAAGCCACCGAGCGTTCCGGGCAGTGCAATCACGGCCGGCCGACCTGGGCCCGCTTCGACCTCGCGGAGATCGATCGATGGTTCCTTCGCGGACGCTGATCCTGTGCATCGCGCTGGCGGCGGCCGCCGCCTGCACGCGCGAACTACCCACGCCGAGGGCGCCGAGCGCCGCCGAGCTTGCCGCGCGCGCGGCCTTCGAGCGCGACCAGGGCGCATGGCGCGCGCAGCGTCGCGAGGAACTGCTGGCGCCCGATGGCTGGACCTCGCTGGTCGGCCTGCACTGGATCGAACCCGGCGCGCACTACATCGGCCGCGACCGCGACAACGGCATCCGCCTGGACGCGGGGCCGGGCCAGTTCGGCATGATCGACCTCGAGCCGCCGCGCATCCGCTTCGTACCCAACCGCGATGCGCAGCTGCAGCTCGACGGAAAGCCGCTGCGCGGCACCACGATGCTGCGCGCCGACGACGCGCCCGAGGGGCCGAGCCGCATCGGCTTCGACGAGGGCAAAGGCGTCGCCACCGTGATCCGCCGCGGCCAGCGCTACGCGCTGCGCGTCCGTCATGCCGACGCCCCCGCCCGCACCGGCTTCACGCGCCTCGAGTACTGGCCGGGCGGTCGCGACTGGGTGGTCGACGCCCGCTTCGTTCCCCATCGCCCTGCGCGCGCGATCCCGATCGTGAACATCGTCGGCACCGTCGAGCCCACGCCGAACCCCGGCGCAGTGGTCTTCCGGCGCGACGGCCGCGAGTACCGCCTCGAGGCGCTGGAAGCCGAGGACGGCCTGTTCCTGGTCTTCGCCGACCGCACCAGCGGCCACGGCAGCTACGGTCCGGGGCGCTACCTCGACGCGCCCGCGCCCGATGCGCAAGGGCGTGTCCGGCTCGACTTCAACCGCGCCTACAATCCGCCCTGTGCCTTCACGTCCTTCGCCACCTGTCCGCTACCGCCGCCGGAAAACCGGCTCGACCTCGCGATCCGCGCAGGCGAGCGGGCCTATGACGGCCCCCACTGAGATGTCCATGCGCCGCCTCGTCCTCGCCGCCGCCAGCTTCGTCCTCGCGATCCCCATGGCCGGCTCCGCGCCGGCGCGGGTCGACGCGCCCCGCCCCTTGCTGTGGAAGGTGTCCGACGCCGACAGCAGCGTCTACCTGCTCGGCTCGTTCCACCTGCTGAAGAAGACCGACTACCCGGTGCCCGCCGACATCGACCGTGCCTTCGAGGACGCCGAGCGCGTCGTCTTCGAGGTCGCCCCGGCCGAGCTGCACGACCCGTCGGTGCCGATGAAGATGGCCCAGCGCGCCCTGCAGCCCGGCGATGCGGCCTTCGCGAAGGTGGCGTCGCCTCAGGTCGCGGCGAAGGTCAACGACGAACTGGCGAAGCTCGGCATTCCCGGCGCCCAGCTCGGCCAGTTCGAGCCCTGGATGGTGAGCATCACGCTGGTCACCGTGCTGGGCCAGAAGCTCGGCTACTCGGGCGAGGACGGCCTCGACCGCCACCTCATGCTGCGCGCGGAAAAGGCCGGCAAGCCGACCGGCGGCCTCGAAAGCATCGACGCGCAGCTCGATGCGATGGACGCCACGCCGGTGTCCGAGCAGCTGGCATCCATCGCGGAAAGCGTGTCGGAGGGCTACGACATGCCGGCACGCCTGGACGAGTTGCACCGGGCCTGGCGCGGTGCGGACGTGGCCGCGCTGGAGCGCCTGGCGGTCGAGGAGATGCGCGCGAAGACGCCGGAGACCTATCGTCGCCTCAACGTCGCGCGCAACCAGGCCTGGCTGCCGAAGCTGCAGGCGATGCTGGCCGGGCGCGACGATGTGCTGGTGGTGGTCGGTGCCATGCACCTGGTCGGGCGCGACGGCCTCGTCGCGCAACTGCAGTCGCGCGGGCTGCGCGTGGAGCGCGTCTGCACGGGGTGCAACGCCAAGGCGGCGCGCTGAGCGATCGCCCGCGCCGCGCGGCTCAGGCCGCCGGCGCGAGGACGATGCAATCGACCGGGCAGGCGGGCACGCAGAGCTCGCAGCCGGTGCAGAGCGGGTCGACCACCACGTGCATGTGCTTGGACCCGCCGATGATGGCATCGACGGGACAGGCCTGGATGCACTTCGTGCAGCCGATGCAGTCGGCTTCGACGATCAGCGCGACCTGCGGCGGCTTGTGCACGCCGCGCGCGCGGTCGTAGGGCAGGGGCGGGCGGCCCAGCAGGTTGGCCAGGCGGCGCGCGCCGGCGTCGCCACCCGGCGGGCAGCGATCCACGTCGGCCTCGCCGCGAGCCATCGCCTCGGCATAGGGCCGACAGCCGTCGAAACCGCACTGGCCGCACTGCGTCTGCGGCAGCAGGTCGTCGAGGCGGTCGGCGAGGCTCGGTGTCATCGAAAGCGCTGCTTCGGTCGTGCGCGTGCGGCCGGGCGGCAGCGGCATCCCTGGATGCGCCACCGCCGGGCGCGGCGTCCGCGCTCAGCGCACCGGCATGCCCGGTGCGGCGCCTTCGTCGGCGTCGAGCAGGAAAAGCCCGCCGCCCTCGAAGCCGGCCGACAGGATCATGCCCTCGCTCACCCCGAAGCGCATCTTGCGCGGTGCCAGGTTGGCGATGAACACGACGCTGCGGCCGACCAGCTTTTCGGGCTCGCCATACGACGCGCGGATACCCGAGAAGATCTGTCGCTGGCCCAGGTCGCCCGCGTCCAGAAGAAAGCGCAGGAGCTTGTCGGAGCCCTCGACGAAGCCGCACTCGAGCACCCTGCCGATGCGCAGGTCGAGCCTGGCGAAATCGTCGATGGACACCGTGGCCGTGCCCGCGGGCGCGGTCTCGGCCGTGGCGACGGGCGCGGGCTTGGCGGCCTCTCCGCCGGCGGGCTTGGCAGCGGCGGTCGGCTGGAGGGTGTCCTTGCTGGCTTCGGTCATGGCGGCAATGTGCTTGGGATCGATACGGGTGAAGAGCGGCTTGTAGGGCGCGATGTCGTGCGCCAGAAGCGGGGCGGCGACGTCGTCCCAGGCCGCCACGGGCGCGCGCAGGAAGGCCTCGGACTCGGCGGCCACGCGCGGCAGCACCGGCTTGAGCGCGGCCGCGATCACGCGGAAGAGGTTGAGGCCCTGCGTGCAGACGGCCTGCAGCTCGGCCTCCGCACCGTCCTGCTTGGCCAGCACCCAGGGCTTGGTCTCATCGATGTAGCGGTTGGCCTCGTCGGCCAGTGCCATCGCCAGCCGAAGCGCGGTGGCGGCTTCGTTGCGTGCATACGCTTCGCGCACCGGTCCGAGCTGCGCGACGAAGCGTTCGTACTGCGCCGCGTCGGGCAGTGCATCGGCGAGGCGGCCACCGAAGCGCTTCTCGATGAAGCCGGCGCAGCGGCTGGCCAGGTTGACGAACTTGCCGACCAGGTCGGAATTCACCCGCGCGACGAAGTCCGCGAGGTTGAGGTCGACGTCGTCCACGCCGCCACTGGTCTTGGCGGCGAAGTAGTAGCGCAGTGCCTCGGGGTCGAGGCCGGCGTCGAGGTAGGTGCGCGCCATCACGAAGGTGCCGCGCGACTTGGACATCTTCGCGCCGTCCACGGTCAGGTAGCCGTTGACGTGCAGCCGCGTGGGCGCGCGCAGGCCGGCCGCGTGCAGCACCGCGGGCCAGAACAGGCCGTGGAAATTGACGATGTCCTTGCCGATGAAGTGGTGCATCTCCGTTGCGTCGGCATCGCGCACGAAGCGGTCGAATTCCAGACCCTTGCGCTCACACAGCAGCTTGAAGCTCGACAGGTACCCGATCGGCGCGTCCAGCCACACGTACAGGTACTTGCCGGGGTGGCCGGGAATCTCGAAGCCGAAGTAGGGCGCATCGCGCGAGATGTCCCAGGCGCGCAGGCCGCCCTCGGCGTCGAGCCATTCCAGCAACTTGGCCTTGACGCCCGGCAATGCCACGTCACCGGCCAGCCAGTCGCGCAGGAAGCCCTCGAGCTTGCCCACCTCGAAGAAGAAGTGCTCGCTCTCGCGCAATTCCGGCGTCGTGCCACTGAGCACCGAGCGGGCCTCGCGCAGCTCGGTGGGTGCGTAGGTAGCGCCGCAGTTTTCGCAGTTGTCGCCGTACTGGTCGGCCGCGCCGCAGTTGGGACAGGTGCCCTTGACGTAGCGGTCGGGCAGGAACATGCCCTTGGCCGCGTCGTACAGCTGCGCTACCGAGCGCCGCGAGATGTAGCCGGCCTGCTCCAGCGCGGCGTAGATCGACTGCGTGAGCTCGCGGTTGGCGTCGGAGTGGGTGGAGTCGTAGCTGTCGAACGCGACGCCGAAATCGGCGAAGTCGCGCTCGTGGCTGGCCTGGATGCCGGCGATGAAGGCCTCGGGCGTCGTACCCGCCTTTTCGGCGGCCAGCATGATCGGCGTGCCGTGGGTGTCGTCCGCGCAGACGAAGTGCACGGCATGGCCGTCCATGCGGCGCGCGCGCGTCCAGATGTCGCCCTGGATGTAGCCGACGAGGTGGCCGAGGTGCAGCGGCCCGTTGGCATAGGGCAGGGCGCAGGTGACGAGGATGTCGCGGGGCATGGGCGATGCGGCGCGAGAATGGGGGTCGGCAAGTATCGCACGCGCTGTCGCCGCGGCAGCCGGCACAAAAGGAAACGGCCCGGTTGCCCGGGCCGCCTCGTGCATCGCGATGGTGCGCGGATCAGTTCGCGCGCTGCCAGGTGGCGGTGCGGCAGAACATGAACTTGCAGCCGGTGATCTCGAGCTTGTTGCCGACCAGCTTCACGCTCTTGACCTTGAAGCTGTCGCCGGTGGACGGCTTGAAACCCTCGCCGCCGCCCCAGCCGCCGTCGATGGGCTTGAGGTTCCACAGCACGTTCATGCCGATGGTCGACTGGCCCTTCCTGGTGCCGCTGCACTTGTCGCACTTCGCCGCGGCCGGGTTCACCGCCTCGACGATCTTCGCGGCATAGGTGCCGTTCTTGGCCTGGTAGACCTCGGTGATCGTCATCACCTTGCCGGTCTCGTCGTCGATGGTCTTCCAGCGGCCGACCGGCGAATTCTGGGCCGAGGCGATGGCCGGGACGGCCAGCATCAGCAGGGCGAGCATCTTGATGCGCATAGGTCCCCCTAAGGACGTTTGGTTCCCCTGCGCCCACGCGCAGTTGCGGGTCTTTTTACCGTGATCCGATACGGCGGGGAAGAGCGTCACGGCCGGTTGTTCAGGCGGCCGGCCGGCGGCCCCGAAAGAAGGAAGCCCGGCTTTCGCCGGGCTTCCTGGTTGCAGCTGATGCGCGTCTTAGAACTTGTAGTTGAAGCGCGCGAACAGCGAGCGGCCGTACCAGTCGTACTGCGTGGCGAAAGCCGGGACGTTGCCGTAGGTCGAGGCGACGCCCGAGGAAACAACCGGCGGCTCCTGGTCGAGCACGTTACGCACGCCAACCAGCAGCGACCACTTGGGCTGGTCGTAGAACACCGAGACCGTGTGGATCACCTGACGCTCCGCACGGATGTCGCGCACCGCATTCGGGAAGCCGAAGTAGGTGAACGTCGGGTTCAGAGTGAGCGACTTCGTGCCGTGGATGTAGTCGCCCTGCCAGTTGAACGTCCAGTCACCACGTTCGAATGCCGCACGCAGATTTCCCACGACCTTCGGGTAACCGATCGATCCGAGGTAGTCATCGGTGTCGAAGCCGGAGGCGATCGACGGATCGAACAGGCGATACAGCGACTCGGTCATGTAGGTGAACTGGCCGTTCACCGTCAGGTTGCCAACAGCGAATTCGCGCTCCGCCCGGAACATCAGGTCGTAACCGCGGGTGACCTGTTTGTTGATGTTGATGTAGGCATTGCGGACGGTAGTGATGGCGTTCGGCGCGGTCGGATGGTTACCAGGGTTGCGGTCGAACAGGCTGCAGAAACCGTTCGGGAAGACTTGATTGCCATAGCAGCCGCCAAGGATGCCGGCCGCGCCGAGCTGACCGACCTGATTGTCCACCTCGATGTTGAAGTAGTCCAACGCGATCGAGAAGTCCGCCCAGGTGGGCGTGTAGGTGAAGCCGGTCGTGAATGCGCGCGAGGTTTCCGACTCGAGCACACCCAGGCCGCCACGGGAAATGATCGTCGCCGAGGAAGCGCCACCGGCGTAGTCGGACGGAATGCCCTGCGCCTGGCAGTTGCGACGGATGTTGTCGTTGGTACTGTTGCCCCAGTCGACGCAGGGGTCGATCGCCAGCTGGCCCACGAAGCCCGTCTGGTCGCCCAGGTACAGCTCGAACAGGCCCGGCGCGCGATACGACGTACCGCTGGTCGCGCGCAGCTTGAACGACGGAGTCATCTGCCAGCCGAGGCCGAGCTTCCACACATCGTTGGTGCCATCGATCGTGTCGTACTGGAATATGCGCGTCGACGCATTGAGCGTTACACGCTCGAAGCCCGGCTTGCCTGCAATCAGCGGGATCTCGATCTCGCCGAACACTTCGGACACCGCATCGTCACCCTTGGTTACGAGTGCGGACGACTGGCCCCAAAGCTGACCGGTACGCGAAAGCTGGCCTGGCTGGTCGTCGATGCTGAACTCGCGGTACTCGGCGCCGAAGCCCGCTGCGACCGCACCGGCCGGGAGCTCGAAAAGCTCGCCCGACAAGATGCCGGTCAGCACGGTCTGGTCATAGACGGTCTGGCCGGTGTCCCACTGGCCAACCGCCGCCTCGAGCTCATTCATGCGACTGCCGTTCAGGAAGCCCGGATCGAAGTAGTTGACACGCGGTGCGGTGCTGTCGAAGCGCACGTCGCCCGAGCGGGACGCCACGATGCCGAGGCTGGAATAGGTGCCCTTCGAACGCGAGTAGGAGGCATCGACCTGCCAGCTCCACGTGTCCCCGAACATGCCGTCGAGGCCGGTGTTGAGATAGAAGTAGTCGACGTCGATCTCGGAGTCCGAACGGAACGGCATGATCGGCTGCGCAACACCCGATGGAACCGGCGCGACGTACGTCGGGCTGTTCGCGTAGCGGTACGCCGCGATCGGAGACGTCGCGCCGCCGATGATCGGGAAGAACTGGCGGTAGCGATGGGTGCTGGTCTGGCGGTTGTTCGCCAGCACCTCCGTGCCCCAGTTGATGTCGCCGAACGTGAAGTTCGCGCTTGCGAACAGCGTCGCGCGCTCGTTCCGGTCGATGATTTGGGTGTCACCGTAGAAGTCGTAGTTCAGCTGGTCCTCGTAGTACGCCGTGCGGCCTGGACCATAGGTGCCGTTCGTACGCGGCCGGTAGCCCGGGATCAGGCCGATCGTGCTGCCATCGGGCGACGGGATGTAGCGCGTGCCACGCAGCGCATCGATCACCGTATTGGCATAGAGGTTGTTGCAGCCCGACAGCGGGGTGCCCGCGGTGATCGAGCGGTCCTGGCGATCGATGCGGTTGCCGGCCTGGTCGAACACGTAGTCCTGAGGGCACCCGAAGAAGTCGCGGTCGCGGACGCGCAGCGGCTCCTGCAGGAAGTATTCGCCAGCGAGAACGACGCTGCCGTTCTCGAAGTTCCAGCCGGTCGCCGCCGAGGCCGAGTAGGACTCGCCGCCGCCATCGAACGGGGCGCGGACGCCGAAGGAGAATTCGGGGCTGTCGATGTTCTTGCGGGTGATGAGGTTGACCACGCCGCCGACGGCGTCGGAGCCGTACAGGGACGAGGCACCGTCCTTCAGGATCTCGATGCGCTGCAGCACGACCTCGGGAATGACGTTGAGGTCGAACGCGGCGACCTGGCCGCGGGTACCGGCCGGGCCGGCGCGGCGGCCATCCAGCAGGACCAGGGTGCGCTGCTGGCCGAGGCCGCGGAGGTTCACCGTCTTGACGCCGGTGCCGCCTTCGATGACGAAGCCCGAGAACTGGCCGTTGATCTGCGTGCTGCCGGCCGCGATGCTCGAGCTCTGCAGGAACTCGGAGGTTTCGACCTGGCCGACTGCGACGGCCTCGTCGGCCGTGATGATCTGGACCGGCGAAACGGTGTCGTATTCGACCCGGCGCAGCAGCGAGCCCGTCACGGTGACGCGCTCGAGCTCCTGCGGCTGCTCGGCGGTCTGCTCGGTCTGCTCCTTCTGCTCTTCGTCCTGGTCCTGCGCGGCGGTCTGCGCCAGCGCAGCGGTGCTGTAGAGGCCTGCGATGACCGCAGCGGTCAGCGGCAGAAGCCTCAGGCCCCTACGGGCCTTCTTCTGGTAATGCATCGTGGTGAATCCCCCAAAGGAACGATATGGTGCGTTAATGCCGCGTTAAGCGATATACCGCGCCCGCTGAGGCTTTGCAAGCCCTGGGCGGCGGATACCAGGGGTGTACGACGAGGCGGGCACGGCCTCGTCGTCCTTCGAGCCGGGTTCAAAGACCGCCCGGGCCGCATTCCTTCGCCAAGAAGTTCTCGATCAGTGCCAGCGTCCGCTCGTGGTGGCTGGGATACCACGGCATGCTGTGCGGCATGTTCGGAATAAGCTCGAACTTCGCCGGCACTCGTCCGCGAACCGCTTCATAGAAGCTCTTCGCGTGGAAGGACGGAGTGCGTACGTCGCGATCGCCGACGTAAAGGAGCACGGGAATGGATGCCTTGTCGGCATTGCGGATCGGGTCCATGCCCGTCACCGTGCGGCCCTGCAGGATGCGCTGCAGCCGACTGGTGCTCCAGCTGGAGCCCAGGCGTCCAAGGTCCGTGACAGGTGCGCCGGAAATGGCGCACTGGTACGGGCCATTGGGCCGCACGGTCGCCGCAGCAGCGGCGAAGCCACCATAGGAATAGCCGAAGATGGCGATGCGGTCCTGGGCAGCGATGCCCTCCTTGACCAGCCAGGCCGCAGCATCGTCCTTGTCATCCTGCATGCTCAGGCCCCACTGCGCGTCCCCCGCGCGCCAGAGGTCGCGCCCGAGCCCTGACGAGCCACGGTACTGCGGACGGATCACGGCATAGCCGCGCGAGGTCAGGAAGGGCACCCAGCCCGAGCCGTCCCAGCCGCCGAAATCACGCGCCCAGGGGCCGCCATGCGGATGCACGATCGCGGGCAGGCGACCCTGCTGCGGTGTCCAGCCGGCGGGCAGGTCCAGGATGGCCGGAATCTTCCGGCCGTCGCGCGCCGTGTAGGTGATCCAACGCTGCTCGCCGATGTCGGAAGGGTTGATCCAGGGACGCTGGCTGCCGATGTCGACGACCTGCTTGCGGTCGACGAGCAGGCGATAGGTCGGCGCGTGCCGGGCGCTCGACGTACTGAAGAGGACGCGCGAGCGGTCGTCGTTGTAGCCGCTGATCGAGACATTCTGCCCGGGGAACGCCTTCTTGAGACCGTCGTGCAGGGCCTTCATGCCGGGGTCGACATAGACCACGGTGGGTTCCGCGCCCGCGATCGTGAAGCCGAGGACCTGGTTGAAATCGCTCGGTCGCGATCCGAACACCAGTCCGTCGATGGAGAACTCGGGGTGCGCGACGAGCGGCTCGGCGTCGAACTTGCGTGCCTTGGGGTCGTACATCCAGGCCTGCACCTGGTCGGAGAAGAGGTCGGTCAGCACGTAGTACTTGCCGGTGGCCTCATCGCGCCCCGCGATGTCCACGGAGTGCCGCTCCGACAGCTTCGTGGCGAGCTTCTCGTGCGATTCGAACTGGCCGGTTGCTTCATCCAGGATCAGGATGCGCTGCTCGAACTCGTTGGCGCCGATGGGCTCGAGCTCGGTGCGGGTAAGCACCTTGCCGGTGCGTGGATCGAACAGGCCAGGGGACGAGCGCCCGGTCTCCTTGAAAAGCAGTCGGGTCTCACCCGTCTTGAGGTTGTAGAGGTGATAGCTGCCGCCGAGCGTGAGCTCGTTCACCTGGCGGATGATCACGTTCTCGGGATCCAGCGGAAGCGTGCTTACGAGGCTCGCCGTGCCCGCGATCTCGAGGCAGCGCTGGATGTCCTCACCCACGCCGACACGGCGCGTCTTGTCGGCGAATGCTTCCGAGAACTCCTTGAGCGACGTATCCGTCAGGTACGACTTGGTGACGAACGTC
Source organism: Pseudomonadota bacterium (assembly GCA_049323195.1). GTDB lineage: Bacteria > Pseudomonadota > Gammaproteobacteria > Xanthomonadales > Xanthomonadaceae > Cognatilysobacter. The sequence goes on from JBMOOW010000179.1 coordinate 17,394, forward strand.
TGGGTCGAGCCGGTCGACTTGCCTTCGCCACAGCCCGCCAGGGCCCCCGTCCATTCCTGGCGCGCGAAAGCAAGCACCCGGTTGGCCTTCAGCGCCGATGCCCCGATGAACTTCATTCGCTCGCCCGAAGGCGTGATGGTCGGGCCGGCTGACAGGTCGGCGAGATCCCACGTCGCGATTGCGGTCTCGCGGTTGTTCGAGCCGGGCGCGGCGATGATCGCTACGAGATTCCGGCCGTCGGCGCTCATCGAGACGGACTGGACCTCCGGCACCTTGGCAAACGCAGCGATGGGAATCGGGGTGCGAGCGGCCGCCTGTCCGGTCAGCAGGAGGAGTGAGGCGGCAAGGACGGAAACGCGTGCGGTGTGGCGGAGCATTGCGACAACCTCGGGTTTGCGGACAGGACTAGGTTTCCGGCGCAAGCGCCGGAAGGGCTCTCGTTCAGGAACTGTTCCCCTTCCTACACGATAGGCCGACTTGGTGTCCGCTGGGAAGCACCTTCACGATTTCGGTACATGAAGTCGGGTAGGGCCCCCCCCGCACGGCGGGTAGAATTGCGACCGCCTTTCCGTGGAGCTGCCGATGGTGCCGCGCCCCCCCGCTCATGCAGTACAGCCCCAGCTCTCACCGCTTCCGGGCGTCCGGAACATCATCGCCGTAGGCTCCGGCAAGGGCGGGGTGGGCAAGTCCACCGTGGCGGTCAACCTGGCCCTGGCGCTCGCGCGCGACGGGGCGCGGGTGGGGATCCTGGACGCGGACATCTACGGCCCGAGCGTGCCCACGATGCTGGGGCTGTCGGGGCGGCCGGACAGCCCCGACGGCAAGTCCATCGAGCCGCTGCGCGCGCACGGGGTGCAGGCGATGTCGATCGGGCTGCTGGTCGAGCAGGACACGCCCATGATCTGGCGCGGGCCGATGGCCACCTCCGCCTTGACGCAGCTGCTCAACGACACGCGCTGGGACGACCTGGACTACCTCTTCATCGACCTGCCGCCCGGCACGGGCGACATCCAGCTCACGCTCGCGCAGAAGATCCCCGTGGCCGGCGCCATCGTGGTGACCACGCCGCAGGACGTGGCGACGCTGGATGCGCGCAAAGCGGTGCGCATGTTCGAGAAGGTGAACGTGCCGGTGCTGGGTCTGGTCGAGAACATGGCGCTGTATACCTGTTCGAACTGCGGCCACGAGGACCATGTCTTCGGCAGCGGCGGCGCGGAGCGGCTGTCGGCCGACTACGGCCTGCCCGTGCTGGGCAGCCTGCCGCTGGATCGTCGCGTGCGGGAGCAGGGCGACGCGGGCGCGCCGGTGGTGGTGGCCGCGCCGGAGTCGGCATCCGCGCGCGCATTCGTCTCGGCGGCGCGGCAGGCGGCCGTCGCGCTGGCCCGGCGCCCGACGGTCGCCAGGCCGCTGTCGGTGTCCCTGCTCTGACGCAACGCGTGCCCCGGCCCCCGGCCTGCCCGTCTTCCCCGTGGACGGGCCGCCCCCGCATTGCCGGCTAGAATGCCGCCCTTTCCACGCCCGAGCCGCGCATGAGCATCAAGTCCGACCGCTGGATCCGCCGCATGTCCGAGCAGCACGGCATGATCGAGCCGTTCGAACCGGGCCAGGTCAAGCTCTCGCCCGCGGGTGACCGGTTGGTGAGCTACGGCACGTCCAGCTACGGCTACGACGTGCGCTGCTCGCGCGAGTTCAAGATCTTCACCAACATCAACTCGACCATCGTCGACCCGAAGGCCTTCGACAGCGGAAGCTTCGTCGACGTGGAGTCGGACGTCTGCATCATCCCGCCCAATTCGTTCGCGCTGGCGCGCACCGTCGAGTACTTCCGCATCCCGCGCGACGTGCTGGTGGTCTGCCTCGGCAAGAGCACGTATGCGCGCTGCGGGATCATCGTCAACGTCACGCCGCTGGAACCCGAGTGGGAGGGCCACGTGACGCTGGAATTCAGCAACACGACGCCGCTGCCCGCGAAGATCTACGCGGGGGAGGGCGTGGCGCAGATGCTGTTCTTCCAGTCCGACGAGGTCTGCGAGACGTCCTACCGCGATCGCGGCGGCAAGTACCAGGGCCAGCGCGGCGTCACCTTGCCGCGGACCTGAGCGGCGGCACGGTAGCGCCACGGGCGTATGCGCCAAGGGCGCCGACGGCCCTCGGTGGGTCCCGCCCCGCCGGGGCGCGGAGCCGCGCAGGCCAGCCGCGTGTCAGGGCAGGGCTGACCGGAGTTCGCCGAGGGTCCGGGCGAGGAGGTCCGCCGCGTAGGGCTCGGCCGGGGCCGCGCCCCAGACGGGCTTCGGCCAGGCCACGTCGTCCACGAAGCGGGCGACCACGTGCACGTGCAGCTGCGCGACGACGTTGCCCAGGGCGGCCACGTTGAGCTTGTCCGGCATGCGCAGCCGGCGCAGCAGCTCTCCGGCCAGCGTGACCTCGTCGAGCAGCCGGTGGCGCTCCCGTTCGGGCAGGTCGATCCATTCGACCGCGTCCGGCACGCGCGGGACGAGGATCAGCCACGGATGCAGGCGGTTGTCCATGAGCAGCAGCTCGGACAGCTCCAGCGAGGCCACATGGTGCGTGTCGGCGGCGAGTTGGGGATGCAGCGCCCAGCTCATGCGTGCAGGTCCGCGAGGAAGGCGAGCGTGCGCGACCAGGCCAGCATCGCCGCGCGCGCGTCGAAGTCGGGGCGACGGTCGCAGTTGAAGCCGTGGCCGGCCTCGTAGACGTGCATGCTGGCGCCGGCCAGCTTCGCGCGGTGCAGGGCCACGTGCTCGGGCGGGATGATCGGATCGCGTTCGCCGAAGTGCATGAGCATGGGTGCGCGCAGCGGCTCGTCGAGGAAGGGCAGGCTGCGGCCGCCGTAGTAGCTCACCGCCGGCAGGGCATGCCGGGTGTTGGCGAGCAGCGACACGGTGCCACCCCAGCAGAAGCCCATCGCCGCGACCGCGCGGGCAGGCGGGCGCAGGTGGTCGGCCGCGGCTGCGACGATGTCGACGGCCCGGTCGAATCCGAGGGCGGCTACGAGCTCACGCCCGCGGGCGACGCCGGCGTCGTCGTAGTCCAGTTCCACGCCACGCTCGACCGGATCGCAGACCGACGGGGCGAGCACCTCGTGGCCCGCGGCGGCCAGGCGGCCGGCCACGTCGCGGATGTGGGCGTTGACGCCGAATATCTCCTGCACGAGCACCACCGCCACGCGGGGCGTGGCCGTGCGTTCCGCCGGGTGGTGCCACGCGCGCACGCCGCCGTGCGGGGTGGGAAGTTCGATCCAGTCGGCCATCGGCTCCTCCTGGTGGAAGTGTAGCGGCGCGCCTGAACGCGCCACGGCCGCTCGGGGCCGCCCGGCGGGGCCGCCGGTATACTGCGCGCCTCGCTGCAGGCCCCGCCGCAGCCGCCCGGCCGCTTCCGGCCCAGCCCGTCACCACGCCATGCCCAACATCTCCGCGCCGCGCAATCCCCGCGTCGGCTTCGTCAGCCTCGGCTGCCCGAAGGCCCTCGTCGACTCCGAACGCATCCTCACGCAGCTGCGCGTCGAAGGCTATGACCTCGTGCAGACCTACGACGATGCCGACGTCGTGGTGGTCAATACCTGCGGCTTCATCGACGCCGCCGTGACCGAGTCGCTCGACGCGATCGGGGAGGCGATGGCGGAGAACGGGAAGGTGATCGTCACCGGGTGCCTCGGCAAGCGCGCGGACGTGATCCGCGAAGCGCATCCGGACGTGCTGGCGATCACGGGCCCTCAGGACTACGCGAGCGTGATGTCGGCCGTGCATGCCGCGGTGCCGCCCAGCCGCGATCCGTTCCTGGACCTGCTGCCCGCGGGCGACGTGGGCATCAAGCTCACGCCCAGGCACTACGCGTACCTGAAGATCTCCGAAGGCTGCAACCACCGCTGCAGCTTCTGCATCATCCCCTCGATGCGCGGCGACCTGGTCTCGCGACCGGTCGACGAGGTGCTGCGCGAGGCGGAGAAGCTGGTCATGGGCGGCGTGCGCGAGCTGCTCGTCGTCTCGCAGGATACGAGCGCCTACGGTGTCGACCTGCGCTACGCGCCGCGCGAATGGCGCGGGCGCGCCTACGAGACGCGCATGAAGTCATTGTGCGAGGGGCTGTCGCAGCTGGGCGTGTGGTCGCGCCTGCACTACGTCTACCCGTATCCGCACGTGGACGACGTGATCCCGCTGATGGCCGAAGGCAAGGTGCTGCCCTACCTCGACATCCCGTTCCAGCACGCCAGCCCCCGCGTGCTGCGCCTGATGAAGCGCCCGGGTGCGGTGGAGAAGACGCTCGAGCGCGTGCAGAACTGGCGGCGCATGTGCCCGGACCTCACCGTCCGCAGCACCTTCATCGTCGGCTTTCCCGGCGAGACCGAGCAGGAGTTCGAGGATCTGCTGGACTTCCTCGACGAAGCGCAGCTCGACCGCGTGGGCGCGTTCGCATACTCCCCGGTGGACGGCGCCGCGGCGAACGCATTGCCGGACCCGGTGCCCGACGAGGTGAAGCAGGAGCGCCTGGCGCGCTTCATGGAACGCCAGGCGGAGATCTCGGCGGCGCGGCTGGAGGCGAAAGTGGGCACGGTGCAGACCTGCCTGGTCGACGCGGTCGACGGCGAGCTCGCGATCGCACGCTCGAAGGCCGACGCGCCGGAGATCGACGGCCTCGTGCAGATCCAGAACGGCGGGCAGATGGGCCTGCGCCCGGGGCAGTTCGTCGACGTCGAGATCATGGGCAGCGACGAACACGACCTCTACGGCGAGGCGCTGCCACCGCAGCCGGCGTCGGCTGGCCGCGCGGCGTTTCCTGTGCTCGATCAGGCGTAGGCCACGTCGACGATCGCGACTCGACGCGGGCCGGCGGGCAGCTGCACGTCGACCTCGTCGTCGATGCGCTTCTTGAGCAGCGCCCGGGCGAGCGGCGAGTCGATGGAGATGTCACCGCGCGCGGGGTCGGCCTCGTCCGGGCCGACCAGCCGATAGCGCGTGACCTCGCCGCTGGCCACGTCCTCCAGCTCGACCGTTGCGCCGAAGAACACCGCCTCGCGATCGGCCGGCACGTCCTCGACGACCTTCAAAGACGGGACGCGCTTGCTGAGGTAGCGCACGCGCCGGTCGAGCTCGCCGAGCTGCTTCTTGCGGTAGGTGTACTCGGCGTTCTCCGACCGGTCGCCCTCGGCTGCCGCAGCGGCGAGGGCGCGGACGATCTCAGGGCGTTTCACGCGCCAGAGATCGTCCAGCTCGGTCTTGAGCCGTTCGAAGCCCGCGCGGGTGATGAGCGCCGTGCTGCGCTCGGGAGGCGGTCGCCAGCGGCCCATGGGTTCAGGGCGTGGCCTGGCGGGTCAGCGTGGTCGAGCCGTCGGCCAGCGTGTTCGCGCCGCTCATGCGGAAAACGCGGTCCTGCGCCGTCTTGCTGCCGGGGTCGAGACGGATGGAGCCCGTCGCCGCTTCGTGCGTCCAGCTGCCTTGGCTGACGCCCTCCGGCCCCTCGAGGCCGTAGCTGCCATCGGCATGCAGTTCCAGCCGCAGGCCGCCGCCCGTGAAGGTGCCGGCAAAGGCGCCGGTATCGAATTCGGCCGCGGGGTCCGTAGGGGCCGGCGCGGCGGCAGGCGCGAGGGGGGCGGGGGCCGGCGACGGCTGCGTTTCGGTGGTCGCGGGTGCCGGCGAGGGCTCCGGCGCCGATGCGGGCTCCTCGCGCGAGCAGGCGATGCACAGCAACAGGGGAACGGCGAGCAGGGTGAGACGGGTCATCGGGTTCTCCATGGAAGTCAGCGGCGTCCGCCCAGCAGGCTGCCGAGCAAGCCGCGAACGATCTGTCGACCGATCTGGCTGCCCGCGGTGCGGGCAGCCTGCCGGGCCATCGTTTCCACCAGGCCCTCGCGTCCCCCACGGCGCGGCGCCGGGCCAGGTGCAGGCGTGTCCGCAGCTGGCGACGCGCGCCGTGCGAGGGCTTCGGCCGCGGACTCGCGATCGAGCGGCTGGTCGTAGCGCCCATGCAGCGGGCTGCCTGCGAGCACGTCGTGGCGCTCGGACGGCGTCACCGGACCCATCCGGCAGCGCGGAGGTGCGATCACCGTGTGTTCGACGGGCGAGGGTACGCCGTCGGCCGAAAGCGTGGACACCAGGGCTTCGCCGATCGCCAGGCGCGGCAGCAGGGATTCGACGTCCAGCGAAGGATTCGGCACGAAGGTCTCGGCGGCCACGCGCACGGCCTTCTGGTCGCGCGGGGTGAACGCGCGCAGGGCGTGCTGCACGCGGTTGCCCAGCTGGCCGAGGATCTCGCCGGGCACGTCATCGGGAAACTGCGAGCAGAAGTAGACGCCCACGCCCTTGGAGCGGATCAGGCGCACGACCTGCTCCACGCGCTGGCGCAGCGCGGGCGGCGCGTCGTCGAAGAGAAGGTGCGCCTCGTCGAAGACGAAGACGAGCCTGGGCCGGTCGGGGTCGCCCACCTCGGGCAGCTGCTCGAAAAGTTCGGACAGCAGCCAGAGCAGGAAGGTGGAATACAGCCGCGGCTTGAGCACCAGGTTCTCGGCCGCGAGGATGCCGATGAGGCCACGGCCATCCGGCGTGGTCCGCATCAGGTCGGCTATCTCGAGCGCGGGTTCGCCGAAGAAGTGATGGCCGCCATCGGATTCCAGCCGAAGCAGCGCGCGCTGGATCGCGGCGATCGACTGCGCGCTCACGAGCCCGTATTGCGCCGACACTTGCTTGCGCTGCTCCGCCACGCTGGCGAGCACCGCACGCAGGTCTTCGAGATCGGCCAGCAGCAGGCCCTGCTCGTCGGCCATGCGGAACGCGACCTCGAGAACGCCCGTCTGCGTCTCGTTGAGCTCGAGCATGCGCGCGAGCAGGAGCGGACCGATGTCCGACGCCGTCGCGCGTACCGGATGGCCGGACGTGCCGAACAGGTCCCAGAACACGACGGGGTTGGCGGCCGGCGAGTGATCGTCGATGCCCAGTGCGCGGATCCGCGCTTGCAGCTTCTCCGTCGGCGTGCCCGGCATCGACAGGCCGGCGACGTCGCCCTTCACGTCGGCGATGAACACCGGAACGCCGATGCGGGAGAAGCCCTCGGCGAGCGTCATCAGCGTGACGGTCTTGCCCGTGCCGGTCGCGCCCGCCACCAGCCCATGGCGGTTGCCCATCCGCGCGGCGAGCTCGACGGCGCGTCGGTCGGGCGTGGCGGTCTTGCCGAGCAGGATCGACGGGATCATCGCGCATCACCGGAAAGGTGACCGGATTCTAACCACGCCGGCGCGCAGCCTTCGAAAGCGTGAGGCCTTCCTTGCCGCGACGAAGCGGCGAGGGCTACGCTCCGGCCTCCCCCGCTGTCCAGGACGCCGATGAACCTCGCCTCCTTTCCTGCACGGCCGCTTGCGCTCGCCGTGGCCGGCGCGCTCGCTCTCGTTCCCCTGTCCGCCGCGGCGCTGTCCAAACGCGACCAGGCGGCGGTCGATGCCCTCGGCGCGCGCATGAAGGCGGCCGAGGAACGCTATGCACGCGCGATGGCGGCCTCGCGCAATGCCGATCCCGCTGCCCGCCACGAGGCCGACGAGGCGCTGGAGGACATGGAGGACGTGATCGCCGACTGCACGCGCCAGCGCGGCTGCCAGGTGGTGTCGATGGTCACCCCCTTCAAGCGCCTGCTCAAGCAGGGCCTGGACGGGGAGGTCGAACTGGACGAGGACGAGGCCTCGGACGGCCACGCCGCGCATGCGGGGATCGCCGCCGACGTGCCGGAAGCCGCGCGCGCCGCGGCGCTCCTGTCGGAGGATCACCGTTTCGACCGCATGGTCGAGTTCAACCCCGCCGTGCAGCAGGGCATCCGTCGCTGGCTCACCGACATGCGCGGCCCGCTGATGAACAGCTACGAGAACTACCAGACCATGCGGCATCTGATGTGGCCGCAGTTCGAGCGCGCGGGCCTGCCCGAGGCGTTGCTGTTCGGCATCCTGGCCAAGGAATCCAACGGGCGCGTGCATGCCGCCTCGCGTGCCGGCGCGGCGGGCCCGCTGCAGTTCATGCCGGCCACGGGGCGACGCTTCGGCCTGGGCAACGACGGCTCGGGCTTCGACACCCGCTACGACCCGCGCGCCGCCGCGATGGCCAGTGCCGAGTACCTGAACGAGCGCATGCGCGAGCTCAACCGCAACATCGAACTCGCGCTGGCCGGCTACAACGGGGGCGAGGGCCGGGCCGGGCGCGTCTACCGCGAGAGCGGAGGCCGCAGCTTCTGGGACGAATCGGTCTACAACCAGTTCCCCGCCGAGACGCGCGACTACGTGCCGATGGTGATCGCCGCGGCCTGGCTGTTCCTGCATCCGAAGGAGTACGGCATCACCTGGCCGAAGGTGGACGCCAGGCCCACGGCCCTGCGCCTGGCGCAGCCGAGCTCGATCTACCAGCTCACGATCTGCCTGGGCAACAGCGGCTCGCGCGATGGCTACATGCGCGCCCTGCGCAATCTCAACCCGCGTTACGAGGCCGACCAGCTGCTGCCTGCCGGCACCACGCTGCAGGCGACCACGCGCATCGTGGGGCTCTACAACCGCTGGTGCACGAACGGTGCGCGTGCGGACCTGGCGCGCACGCTGGTCATGAGTGACCCCTCGCGCGCGATCGTCCGCGCCAGCGGGCTCCTCCCGGTGCCCCCGGCGGGATCGCCGGCGCCGACCGTCGCGCCTGGCGACATCGGGGCGGAGGACGCTGCCCCGGCCGGCCAGGTACCGAGCGCGGCCGTACGACCGGCTGCCCGGGCCGTGCAGCGCGACTACCGCGTGCAGGCGGGCGAGACGCTCACGTCGATCGCGCGCAAGTTCGACTGCCGCGTGACCGAACTCGCGCGTGCGAACCAGCTCGATGACGGGAAGGTCATCCGTCCCGGGCAGACGCTCCGGCTCGAGGGCTGCCGCGGCTGAGGCCGCGGCTGGCGTTCAGCGCGCCCGGGGCGCGCAACGCGCCTTCGGGTCGGTGTCGTCGCCCGGGCGCGCGGCCGTGGCGGCCGGGCTGCGCGGGTCGTCCTGCTTCGGGCCGATGGCCAGCACGCCGGGCCCGCGTAAGCTGCCTGCGTTTCCGTCCTGGCGGCCGGTCCGAACGCTGGCGCCAGGTCGGCCCGGGTCGTCCTGCTTGGGGCCGATCGCCAGCACGCCACCGCGTGCCTGCGGATCGTTGTCGTCGCCCGGGCGAGCGGCCGCGCCCACGGGGCTGTGGGGGTCGTCCTGCTTGGGCCCGATCGCCAGCGCGCCGCCGCGTGCCTTCGGATCGTTGTCGTCGCCCGGGCGCGCGGCCACGCCCACGGGGCTGCGGGGATCGTCCTGCTTGGGTCCGATCGCGACTGCGCCGCGACGCTCGGGTGCGTTGCCCGCATCGTCGCAGCCGGGCTCCAGGCCGCCCTGCACGATGATCCCGACGGTGCGTGGATCGGCGGGCGCGGGCGCCGGCCGGGCGGCCGGCGCGACGATGCGCACGGGCCCCTGTGCATGGGCGGCGGAGGCGATGCAGGCGAGCAAGAGCACGGCGGGCAGGCGCATGACGGGTCCCTGTGTCGGAGAAGGGCCGATCCTACGCCGGTCGTAAGGGCTCGATGGCCCGCCTGTCGGCGCGCCCTAACCGTACACGGTCGCGAGCCGCTGGCCGAGGCGCACGGCCACCTCCTCGCCCAGCCCCGGTGCCAGTTCCGCCACGCCCGGCGGCAGCAGCACGATGACCGTCGACCCGTAGTTGAACCGCGCCATCTCCTCGAAGCGCTTCAACTCGATGCCCGCGCCGTCGTAGCGCTTCTCCAGCACGCGGTCACCATACTGCGGGATCTCGACGCCGCCCCATACCGTCTCCACGCCCGAGACCAGCAGCGCGCCCACCATCACGACCGCCATCGGCCCGAAGTCGGTCTCGAAATGGCAGACCAGGCGCTCGTTGCGTGCAAACAGGCGGGGCACCAGGCGCACGGCGTTGGGGCCGACGCTGAAGAGCCGGCCCGGCACGTGCACCGTGCGCCGCAGCCGGCCCGTCCATGGCATGTGGACGCGGTGGTAGTCCCTGGGCGAGAGGTAGACGGTGGCGAACAGGCCGTCGGCGTAGGCGCGCGCGTCGTCCTCGCTGGCCAGCAGCTCGGCGGCGGTGAAGGAACGGCCCTTGGCCTGGAAGATCTCGCCGGCGCGGATCGGCCCGCACTGGCTGATGCGGCCGTCGGCCGGCATCAGCAGCGCGCGCGGGTCCGGGTCCGGCTGGCGCGCGCCGGGCCTGAGCGCGCGGGTGAAGAAGGCATTGAACGTGGGGTAGGCGCGCGGGTCGGCCTCGGCGGCCTCCTCGAGGTCGACGCCGAACTTCTCCGTCACCGTGTCGATAAGCCAACGGCTCACGCGCGGGTGCCTGGAGTAGGCCAGCGAACGCGCGATCGACGACAGCCAGCGGTGCGGCAGCGCATAGGTCAGGCGGGTGACGAGGCTCATCGCGCGGTCTCCGTGAGAGCCACGAGATCTGCCGCGATACCCGGAACATCCAGCGGCGGCTGCACGATGCCGGCCATGCGCCCCTGCGGGTCGAGCACGGCAAGCGTGGCGCTGTGGTCGATGGTGTACTGGCCTTCGGGCATGCCCTCGGGCCGCACCTTGGCGAATACCAGGCTCAGCGAGCGCGTGAAGCGCTCCAGGGCCGGAATGTCGGCCGTGGCGGCCAAGGTGTCGCGATGGAAGGTGTGGGCGTTTTCGCCGATGCGGTCGGGCGTGTCGCGCTCGGGGTCCACGGAGACGAACAGCACGCGCGGGCGCACCGGTTCGGGCAGCGCCTCCCATTGTTTCTGCGCGCGCGACAGCTCCGCCAGGGTGGTCGGGCAGACATCCGGGCAATGGGTGAAGCCCAGGAAGACGAGCGTCCAGTGGCCCTTGAGCTCGCCGGGCACGAGCTGGGTGCCATCGGACTGGCGCAGCGCGAAGGCGGGCAGCTCGCGCACCGGCGAGAACAGGCGCACGGCCTGCATGGCGGGCTGCGCGGGCGCGGGGTCGGGCCTGAACACGAAGCGTGCGGCCAACAGGCCCAGCCCCGCGGCGAGCGCGGCGGCCAGGACGAGCAGGGTGGTGCGGTTGAACATGCGTGGAACTCCGGCGTTGCGCGCGGTGGCGGCGGATGATACCGGCGGCGCCGCTATAATCGCCGGCCGCCCCCGCAAGCCGCCGTCATGACCGCAGGCCTCCCGACCTTCCAGCAGGTCTCGATCATCGATCTCATCCGCCACGGTGGCAGCCTGTTCAACGAGGCCGGCCTGACGTTCGGCCACAGCTACGACAACGCGCTCGACGAGGCCACCCAGCTCGTGCTGCACGCGCTGCACATGCCGCACGACCTCAGCCCCGTCTACGGCGCCTCGCGCCTGACCGAGGCGGAGATCGAGCGCGTGATGGCGCTGTTCCGCCGCCGCATCGAGGAGCGCGTGCCCGCCGCCTACCTCACCGGCGAGGCCTGGTTCGCCGGCCTGTCGTTCAAGAGCGATTCCCGTGCACTGGTGCCGCGCTCGCCCATCGCCGAGCTGATCACCGCCGGCTTCCAGCCATGGCTGGGCGACCGCTACGTGCAGCGCGCCGCGGACCTGTGCACCGGCTCGGGCTGCATCGCCATCGCGATGGGCCATTACCAGCCGAACTGGGAGGTGGTGGGCGTCGACATTTCCGACGACGCGCTCGCACTCGCCAACGAGAACCGCGAGCGCCTGCAGGCGCACAACGTCGAGTTCGTGAAGTCCGACCTGTTCTCGGCGCTGAAGGGCCAGGTGTTCGACCTGATCGTCACCAATCCGCCCTACGTCACGCATGCCGAGACCGACGCGCTGCCGCCGGAGTATTCGCACGAACCGGAACTGGGCCTGCGCGCGGGCGACGATGGCCTCGACCTCGCCTTGCGCATCCTGCGCGACGCGCCGGAGCACCTGACCGAGGACGGCCTGCTGATCTGCGAGGTCGGTGAGGCCGAGCGAACGCTGACCGCGCTGTTGCCCGAGCTGCACCTGGCGTGGGTCGAGTTCAAGGTCGGGCAGATGGGCATCTTCGTCGTCGAGCGCGCGGACCTGGTCGCGCACCACGCGCGCATCCGCGAGCTGGCCGACGCCCGCGAGCCCGCGCGCTGACGGCATGAATTCCTTCGGCCACCTGCTGCGCGTGACGACCTTCGGCGAAAGCCACGGTCCCGCGATCGGCTGCGTGGTCGACGGCTGCCCGCCGGGCATCGCGCTCGCCCCCGATGATTTCCGCCACGACCTCGAGCGCCGTGCGACCGGGCGCACCCGGCACACCTCGCAGCGGCGCGAGGCGGACGAGGTCGAGATCCTGAGCGGCGTGTACGAGGGCGTCACCACCGGCACGCCGATCGCGCTGCTGATCCGCAACACCGACGCGCGCAGCAAGGACTACGCGGCCATCGCCGCGCAGTTCCGGCCGGGCCATGCCGACTACACCTATCAGGCCAAGTACAGCATCCGCGATCCGCGTGGCGGCGGCCGGTCCAGCGCGCGCGAGACGACCATGCGCGTGGCGGCCGGGGTGATCGCGAAGAAGTGGCTGGCCACGCGCCACGGCGTCCGGGTACGGGGTTTTCTCTCGCAGCTGGGCGAGCTGCGCCCGGCCTCGGGCATCGACGCGCCCGACTGGGGCGTGGTCGAGTCCAACCCGTTCTTCTGGCCCGATGCCGCGCAGGTGGCGGAGCTGGAGGCCCGCATGGACGCGCTGCGCAAGTCCGGCGATTCCGTCGGCGCGCGCGTGGATGTGATCGCCGATGGCCTGCCGTCGGGCTGGGGCGAGCCGGTGTACGGCAAGCTCGACGCCGAACTCGCGGCAGCGCTGATGTCCATCAATGCGGTCAAGGGCGTGGAGATCGGCGACGGCTTTGCGAGCATCGCGCAGCGGGGCAGCGAGCATCGCGACGCGATGGCGCCGGGGCGCGACGGCCGTCCGGCGTTCGCCTCCAACCACGCCGGCGGCGTGCTGGGAGGCATCAGCACCGGGCAGGCCCTGCGGGTATCGGTGGCCTTCAAGCCGACCTCGAGCCTGCGCCTGCCGGTGGGGTCGGTGGACGTCCATGGCGATGCGGTCGAGGTGGTCACCACCGGCCGCCACGACCCCTGCGTGGGCATCCGCGCGACGCCGATCTGCGAGGCGATGGTCGCCCTCGTGCTGATGGACCAGGCGCTGCGCCATCGCGCGCAGTGCGGCGACGTCGGGAAACGGTAGCGGCCAGCCGCCCCCCTCGCGCGTCCTGCGCGTCCGGCTGCGCCGCCGAGCCCGGATCCGCGCGGCCGCTTCATTCCGCGGCGCGCCGCCCCCATCATTGCGCAATCCGCCGCCGCGACCTGCGGCACGGTCAAACGGGAATTCCCATGAAGAAGAACGTCACTGTCGCGGTCGTCGGTGCCACCGGAACGGTGGGCGAGACCATGCTCAAGATCCTTGCCGAGCGCGCCTTCCCCGTCGGCGAGCTGCACGTGCTGGCCAGCGAGCGCTCGGCCGGCGGCAAGGTCGACTTCGCCGGACGCGAGTACGTGGTACAGGACCTCGCCACATTCGATCCGGCCGGTGTTGACATCGCCCTGTTCTCGGCGGGCGGCAGCGTGTCGAAGGAATACGCGCCCAAGTTCGCGGCCGCGGGCGCGGTGGTGATCGACAACTCCTCCGCCTTCCGTTACGACGACGACGTCCCGCTGGTCGTTTCCGAGGTCAATCCCGACGCGGCACGCAACCGCCCGCGCGGGATCATCGCCAATCCGAACTGCTCGACGATGCAGATGCTGGCCGCGCTCGCGCCGATCCACCGCGAGGCGGGCATCGAGCGCATCAACGTCGCGACCTACCAGTCGGTGTCGGGCACCGGACGCCGTGCGCTCGAGGAACTGGGCAGGCAGACCGCCCGGATGTTGAACTTCCAGGATCCGCAGCCGGAGGTCTATCCGGTGCAGATCGCGTTCAACGTGATCCCGCACGGCGGCGATTTCCTCGAGAACGGCTACACCACCGAGGAGATGAAGCTGGTCTGGGAGACGCGCAAGATCCTCGGCGACGACTCGATCCAGGTGAACGCGACCGTGGTGCGGGTGCCGGTCTTCTACGGGCATTCCGAGGCCGTGCACATCGAGACGCGGGAGAAGATCACGGCCGAGCGTGCCCGCGAACTGCTCGCGTCGGCGCCGGGCGTCGAGGTCGTGGACGAGCGCGCTCCCGGCGGCTATCCCACCCCCGTGACGCATGCATCGGGCCAGGATCCGGTCTACGTCGGCCGCATCCGCGAGGACATCTCGCATCCGCGCGGCCTCGCCCTGTGGGTGGTCGCCGACAACATCCGCAAGGGTGCGGCGCTGAACGCGGTGCAGCTCGCCGAGCTGGTCATCGCGGAGTGATGCATTGCCGCCGCCGGCGCGCGGCGGCTAGAGTCACGCCGGAACGAGGGGACCGGACATGCCTGCACGGCCATTGATGCGATCCGCCTGCGCGCTGGCGCTGATGCTGGCGAGCGCCAGCGCGTCCGCGCTCGGGCTCGGCCAGATCCGCGTGCTGTCCGGGCCCGGTGAGCCGCTGGTGGCCGAGATCCCGGTCATCAGCAGCGACCCGGCGGAACTGCAGGCCCTGCGCGCCGCGCTGGCCTCGCCCGAGACGTTCACGCGGATCGGGCTGGAACCGCCGATCGGTGCCGTCGCGGACCTGCGCTTCGCCACGTCGGCCGACGCCCAGGGGCGCCCGGTCATCCGCGTGACCACGACGCGGCCGGTGACCGAACCCATGCTGACCTTCCTGATCGAGGTCGACTGGGGGCAGGGGCGGCTGGTGCGCGAGTACTCGGCCCTGGTGGCCACGCCCAGTTCCGTCGCGGCCCAGCCGGCCGTTCCGGTCCAGGCCCCCCAGGTGCAGGCCCCGCCCGTGGTGGAGCGCCCGCAGGCGCCCGCACCGGTGGCGTCCGCGGCACCGGCGCCGGCACCGGCCGCCGCGGCGGCGCCTGCGATGCCGTCGGCCGCGCCGGCGGCGGCCATGCCGGCGGCTCCCGACAGCGTCCGCGTCCGTGCGGGCGACACCCTGTCGGCCATCGCGGCCCGCGTGACGCCGGAGGACGTGAGCGCCGAGCAGACCATGGTCGGCCTGCTGCGCGCCAATCCGCAGGCCTTCATCGGCGGCGACATGAACCAGCTGCGCCGCGGCAGCGTGCTGCGCGTGCCGGCTGCCGCCGAGCTGGAAGCCATCGAGGCGCGGGAGGCCGCGTCGCTCGTCCGCGAGTACGCCCGCCAGTGGCGCCAGGCGCGCAGCCAGCCGCAGGCGCCCGTGACCCAGGCGGCAGCG
>JBMOOW010000180.1:0-1721 GCA_049323195.1 Pseudomonadota bacterium
AGTGCCGCGCAAGCAGGCCATCCTCACCCAATCTGCCCCGTCAGCTCGTACATGGGCATGAGGATGCCCAGGATGACGATGCCGATCACGAAGGCCAGCACCATCGTGACGATGGGCACGAGCGCGGCGAGCATGCGGTCGAGCGCGTTCGAGGTTTCCTGCTCGAAGGTCTCGGCGGTGCGGATGAGCATCGTGTCCAGCGCGCCGGATTCCTCGCCTACCTGGATCATCTGCAGCGCCAGGCGGGGAAAGCGCTTGCCGCGGCCCAGCGCCGTGGACAGCGCGACGCCGTTCTTCACCTCGTCGGCGGCCTTCTCCACGTCGTCGGCCAGCATGCGGTTGCCCAGCACGTTGCGACCGATGCCGAGCGCGGTGATCAGCGGCACGCCATTGCGCACCAGCGTGCCCAGCGTGCGTGCCAGCCGCGCCACTTCGATGCGCGCCACCAGCATGCCGGCGAACCGGCGTCGCAGCAGCCAGGCATCGAAGGCGAGCCGGAAGGCGGGATCGCGCCGCTTGCGCTCGAGCCACCACGTAGCCAGCGCCGGCAGGGCGACCAGCACGATCCAGAAGTCGCGCACGAAGTTGCCCAGGGCCAGGATCACCTGCGTGAACACGGGCAGCTCCGCGCCCAGGCTTTCGTACATCTGCGCGAACTGGGGGACCACGTACCCCAGCAGGAAGAGCAGGCTCAGCGTGACCATGACCAGCAGGATCGCCGGGTAGATCAGCGCATTGACCACGCGCGCCTGCAACGCGCGGGCGCGCTCGAGGTAATCGGCCAGCCGCGCCAGCGTCTCGTGCAGGTTTCCGCCGGCCTCGCCCGCGCGGACCATGTTCACGTACAGCCGCGAGAAGGTGCCGTGCTGCCGGTCCAGTGCCGTCGACAGCGAGGCGCCGCCGCGCACGGCCTCGCGGATGTCGGCGACGGTACGGCGCGCGGCCTCATCATCGGGAAGTTCGAGCAGGATCGACAGCGCGCGGTCCAGGGGCTGGCCGGCGCCCAGCAGCGTGGCGAGCTGCTGGGTGAACTGCACCAGGCGCGGGCCCGCGAAAGGCTTGGGCTTGAGCAGCCCCTTCCAGAGCGCCGGGCCGCCGCCTTCGCTCGCCGGCCGCGCCTCGACCGGCAGATGCCCCTGCCCCTGCAGCCGCTGCACGACCTCCTCGACGCTCGCGGCTTCCATCTGGCCGTCGAGCATCTCGCCGCGGGGGTTGAGGGCTTTGTAGCGGTAGAGGGGCATGCGTCAGCGTCGATCCTGGACCCGTCGTCCCCGCGGAGGCGGGGACCCAGCGACTTTACCCCGTCAGAGGCAACCCGAAAGATCGTTCCAGTAGGGGTTCATCTCTTCGATGAGCCTGACCTTCCACGCCCGGTTCCACTTCTTGAGGCGCTTTTCGCGAAGGATGGCCGACTCCATCGACTCGTGCAGTTCATACCAGACCAGCCGATGGACCCGGTGCACCCGCGTGAAAGCAGCCACCGCCCCGGCACGGTGCTGCTCGATACGCGTGACGAGATCCGACGTCACCCCCACATAGAGCGTGCCGTTGCGTGAACTGGCAAGGATGTACGTGGCTGGATGACGCATCGGGTCTCCTGATTCCCCACCTGTCGCATCCCATGATACGCGGCCATTCCATGCTGACCCCACCTGACAAGGAGGGGTGTGGTCATGGCCAAGAACATGGTGCAGTTCCAGGCGGGGCTCAGCCTGCCGGCG
>JBMOOW010000181.1:0-31191 GCA_049323195.1 Pseudomonadota bacterium
GTTCGCGGGCAGCGTGGTGCTGGTGGCGGGCCTGTGCGTGCTCGCGGTGCGGCAGGAGTCGCTGGCGCTCGCGGTGCTCGGCGTGCTGGCGGGCTTTCTTGCACCGCTGTGGCTGTCGACCGGGCAGGGCAACCACGTCGCGCTGTTCGGCTACTACGCCGTGCTCAATGCCGGCGTCGTGCTGATCGCGTGGTGCCGTCCCTGGCGGCTGCTCAACGTGCTGGGCTTCGGCTTCACCTTCGGCGTGGGCACGTTGTGGGGCGTGCTGCGCTACCGGCCCGAGCAGTTCGCCAGCACCGAGCCCTTCCTGCTGCTGTTCTTCGCGATGTATCTCGCGGTGCCGATCCTCTACGCGGCCGCGCGCGCGCCGGCGCAGCGCCGCGTGCTGGACGGCTGCCTCATCTTCGGCACGCCGCTGGTGGCGTTCTCGCTGCAGGCGGGGCTGCTGGACGGCGCGCGCATGCCGCTGGCGTTCAATGCGCTCGGCCTGGCCGCGATCTACGCGGCGCTGGCCGCGGGCCTGCGGGGGCGCGAGCGTTTCGCCGCGCTGGTCGCGCCCTACGCGGTGCTGGCGGTGGGCTTCGCGACGCTGGCGGTTCCGCTCGCGCTGTCGGCCCGCGCCACCGCGGCGATCTTCGCGCTTGAAGGCGCGGGCCTGGTGTGGCTGGCCTTGCGTCAGGGCCGCCGGTTGCCCCTGATCGCGGGCATCGGCCTGCAACTGGTTGCGGGCGTGCTTGCCGCCGACGGGCTCATGGACGTCGAGCGTGGCCTGTCCTGGCTCGAAGGCCCGCTGGTGACCGCGATGCTGGTCGCCCTCGGCGGCCTCGCCACGGCGCTGTCGGCCTGGCGTGGAAAGCGTGACGACCTCGCCGGCTGGGCGTACGCGGTGTCCGTTGCATGGCTGCTGGTCGCCGCGGGCGTCGAGATCGCGCGCCTCGTGCCGGCGTCGCGTGTTGCCGACGCGCTGATGCTGCTCGCGCTCGCAGTGGCATGGGCGGCCGCCGAGGCGAGCGCACGCATTCCTGCGCACGGGGTGCGGCTGACTGCCGCGTCGGCCTTCGTGGTGCCGTTGCTGTTCGCGCTCGGCGACGCCGTGGACGGCACGGCGCCGTTCGCGGGGCTCGGGGCCGTCGCGTGGATCGCGTTCGCCGTCGTGGGGGCGCGGGTTCTGCTGCGCCTTCGCGCCGCCGGCCCCGGCCTGCAGGGGCTCGCCCATGCGGGGCTCGTCGCGGCCTCGTCCACCGTACTCAGCGCCGCGCTGCAGGCCTTGGCGAGCGAAGCGGGCCTCGGTGGCGCCTGGCATTTCGCGTTCGTCCTGCTGCCGTGGCTGGCCGTCGCGGCGCTGGTGCTGCGCCGGCCGCGCCTCGCCGGCTGGCCATTCGGCGATGCCTTCGGGCACTGGCGCGGGGTGCTTTCCGATGCGCTCGCCGCGGTGCTCGGCATCGGCTTCGTCGTCGGCCTGTTCCTGCCCGGGGGCACGGCGCCGCTGCCGCAGCTGCCGCTGCTGAACCCGCTGGAGCTGTCGCAGCTGGCCGCGCTCGGGCTGCTGGGGGCTTGGGCGGCGGAACGCGGGCTCGACGCGCGCCGCGCCCTCGCCCTCGCGGCGTTCGTGTTCGCCACCACCGTCGTGCTGCGCGCGACGCACCACTGGGGCGGGGTGCCGTGGAGCGGCGCGATGTTCTCCACGGGCCTCGTGCAGACCGGCCTCACCCTGCTGTGGAGCGTGATCGGCATGGCGGCGTGGATCCGCGGATCGCGGCATGGCGATCGCGGGATCTGGCAGGCCGGCGCGGTGCTGATGGCGCTGGTGCTGGCCAAGCTCGTGCTCGTGGACCGCCAGTACCTGGGCAACCTGCTGGGTATCGGCTCGTTCATCGCCTTCGGCCTGCTGTGCGTGGCCGTGGGCTACATCGCGCCGGTGCCGCCGCGCCGCGACGCCGCGGAGGAGCCGGCATGATCCGTCCATGCGCCCTGCTGCTGGCCTGCGTTCCGCTGCTGGCGGACGCGTCGCCACGCGCGGACTACGCCTGGCAATGGCCGCTCGCGCTGGCGGTGCCGCGCGCCGGCGCCTACCGCGTGGAGCTGGACGCCTCCGTCTACCGGCATGTGCAGGACCCCGCCTTCGGCGACGTCGCCGTGCTCGATGCCGACGGCCGCGCCGTCCCCGCGGCCTTGCTGCCGCCGCAGGCCTCGCCCAGCCGGCGACGCGTCGAGGCTCCCGTGTTCCCGCTGCCTGCCGGCTCCGTCGGCGCGGCGCGCCTGCGGGTGCTGGCCGAAGCCGATGCCACCGGGCGGCTCCAGCGCGTGGAGGTGCTGGACGCGCAGGAGGCGGCCAGCGTCGACACATGGATCGTCGACCTGCGCGACGCGCGGGCACCGGTGTCGGCCGTCGAGTTCGATCTGCCCGGAGGCGCGGCGATCGATCGTGGCATCGCGCGCGTGGAGGCCGGTGACGACCTCGACGCCTGGTGGCGCGTCGCGCACCGCGGGCGGCTGGTCGACCTCGCCCGCAACGGGCGCCGCATCACGCAGCGCACGGTGCGCTTCGAGCCGCCGGTGAAGGCGCGCTTCCTGAGGCTCACGTTCGAGACCGCCGGAGCGATGCCGGTGCCGGCCACGGTCGCCGTGGTCGTCGAGCAGGCCACGCCGGCACCGCTGCGCTGAGTATCGTTGCCCGCCACGGCGGCCTCGCCGCGCGAGTTCCGGTTCGCCTTTCCGGGGCGCCTGCCGGTGGAGCAGGTCGACGCCGCGCTCGCGGGCAACGCCGCCGTGCGCTGGCGCCTGTCCAGCCGCGACGCCGCGTCCGCCGCCTGGCGCGAGCGCGCCGCGTGGTCGGCGTACCGCCTCGAATCGAACGGGCGCGTATCGCAGTCGGCACCGCGCGTGCTGGCAGGCCCGGTGCGCGACCGCCAGTGGCGCCTGCTGGCGGACGCGCCCCCGCCCGTGCCTCCCGTGCTGCGCCTGGGCTACCGGCCGGGACAGCTGGTCTTCGTCGCGCAGGGTCGGCCGCCGTACCGCCTGGTGGCGGGCAGCGCGCAGGCGCGCCGCACCGACGCCCCGCTCGACGCGCTGCTGGCCGACCTGCGCCGCAGGGAGGGCGCAGGCGCATGGCCGCCGGCCGCCGTACCCGGCGCGCCGCGCCTGCTCGCCGGCGACGCGGCCCTGCGGCCACGCCGCGATCGGTCGACCTGGCTGCTCTGGGGCGTGCTGCTGCTCGGCGCGGCGATCGTGGCCGGCATCGCGCTGCGCCTGCTGCGCACCGCGCCTGCGCGCTGATGCGCGAACAGCGACAATACGCGGCTTCGCGCCCCTCACGAGAGCCCCGCCATGACCCTCCTCCGCATGACCGACCTGGACCTGTCCGGCAAGCGCGTGCTGATCCGCGAGGATCTGAACGTGCCCATCAAGGATGGGCGCATCACCTCCGAGCAACGCATCCAGGCCGCGCTGCCGACGCTGCGCATGGCACTCGAGAAGGGCGCGGCGGTGATGGTCATGTCGCACCTGGGGCGCCCCAGGGAAGGCGTGTTCAGCGAGGAGGATTCGCTCGCGCCCGTCGCGGCCCGCCTGTCCGAACTGCTGGGCGTCGAGGTGCCGCTGGTGCGCGACTGGGTCGGCGGCATAGCCGTGCGGCCGGGGCAGATCGTGATGCTCGAGAACTGCCGCATGAACGTGGGCGAGGGCAAGGACGACGAGGCGCTGGCACAGGCCTATGCCGATCTCTGCGACGTCTTCGTCATGGACGCTTTCGGCACCGCGCACCGGGCGCAGGCGTCCACGCACGGCGTGATCCGCCAGGCCAAGGTTGCCTGCGGCGGCCCGCTGCTGATGGCCGAGCTCGACGCGCTGGCCAAGGCGCTGGAGCATCCCAGGCGCCCGCTGCTGGCGATCGTGGCCGGCAGCAAGGTGAGCACGAAGCTCGAACTGCTGGGCAACCTCGTCTCGCGCGTGGACCAGCTGATCGTCGGCGGCGGCATCGCCAATACCTTCATCGCGGCGATGGGCCATGGCGTCGGCAAGTCGCTGGTCGAGCATGACCTGGTCGACACCGCCAAGCAGATCATCGAGCAGGCCCGCGCACGCGGCGCGGAGATCCCGCTGCCGGTGGACGTGGTGGTGGCGCCGGAGTTCAAGGCCGACGCGCCGGCGACGGTGAAGCCCGTGGACGCGGTGGGCGAGGACGACATGATCCTCGACATCGGCCCGCGCACGGCCGCGCAGTACGCGGGCCTGGTCGGCAGCGCCGGCACCGTGGTCTGGAACGGCCCGGTGGGCGTGTTCGAGTTCGATGCCTTCGGCAAGGGCACCGAGGCGCTCGCGCAGGCGATCGCCGCGAGCGAGGCGTTCTCCATCGCCGGCGGCGGCGACACGCTGGCGGCGGTCGACAAGTACGGCATCGCAGACCGCGTCGGCTACATCTCCACCGGCGGCGGCGCCTTCCTCGAGTTCCTCGAGGGCAAGGAGCTGCCGGCGGTGGCGGCGCTGAAGGCCCGTACGGCCGCCTGAAATCGAATGCCACGCGCGCGCCGCGTGGCCCGTGCTAGCGTTCGGGGCCTTCCAGGGAGCCGTTGCTGCATGAGCCACGCCACGCGTCGCACCAAGATCCTCGCCACCCTCGGCCCGGCCACCGACGCGCCGGGCGTGCTCGACGAGCTGCTCAAGGCAGGCGTGGACTGCGTCCGCCTGAACTTCTCGCACGGCGATCCGTCCGCGCAGGTCGCGCGTGCCGGGGCGCTGCGCGCGGCGGCGCAGCGGGTGGGGCGCGAGGTCGGCATCCTCGCGGACCTGCCCGGCCCGAAGATCCGCATCGAGAAGTTCGAGAACGACCGCGTGCAGCTCAAGGCCGGCGACCGCTTCGACCTGGTCGCGCGCGAGGACGCGCCGGCCGGCAGCGAGCACGAGGTCGGCGTGAGCTACCTGGGCCTGCCGGGCGACGTGGAGGCCGGCGACGTCCTGCTGCTCGACGACGGCATGATGCAGCTGCAGGTCGATCGGGTGGAGGGCGAGCGCATCGTCAGCACCGTGCTCAACGACGGCGTGCTCTCCAACCGCAAGGGACTGAACAAGCAGGGCGGCGGGCTGTCGCTGGGCGCGCTGACGCCGAAGGACGAGGAGCTCATCCGTGTCGCCGCGCAGATCGGCGTCGACTTCATCGCCGTTTCCTTCTGCCGCAATGCGCAGGACATGCACGACGCGCGGCGCATCGCGCGCGAGGCCGGCAGCGATGCAGCGCTGGTCTCGAAGATCGAGCGCGCCGAGGCGATCGAGAACCTGGGCGAGATCGTCGACGCGAGCGACGTGGTCATGGTGGCGCGCGGCGATCTCGGCGTGGAGATCGGCGATGCCGAACTGCCGGGCCTGCAGAAGAAGATCATCCGCGAGTCGCTTGCGCGCAACAAGGTGGTGATCACCGCCACGCAGATGCTGCAGTCGATGGTCGACAGCCCGATCCCGACCCGCGCCGAAGTGCTCGATGTGGCCAATTCGGTCATCGACGGCACCGACGCGGTGATGCTTTCGCAGGAGACCGCGGCCGGCAAGTACCCGCTGAAGGCGGTGGAGGCCATGTCGCGCATCTGCCTCGGCGCCGAGCGCCAGTTCGCGCACGACACGGATTTCGAGGCGGCGCCGCGCAACCTCGACCGCGCCGACCAGGCCATCGCGATGGCGGCCATGTTCCTGTCCGAGCATATCGGCGTGCGCGCGATCGTGGCGATCACCGAATCCGGCGGCACGCCGCGCTTTCTCTCGCGTTTCCGTGCGCCGGCGCAGATCATCGCGCTCTCCGGCGACGAGGCCGCGCGGCGGCGCATGGCGCTCATGCGCGACGTCACCGCGCTGCCCTTCGAAACCACGGGCATGACGGCGGGCGTGGCTGCGCGGGCCGCGGCGAAGATGCTGTTCGACCGCGGCCTGCTCGAGGAGGGCGACCGCATCATCTTCACCAGTGGCGAGATCATGCAGCAGCACGGCGCGACCAATACCCTGCGGCTTCTGCAGATCGGGCCGGGCGGCCAGGCCGAGGGCCTGGGCGAGCTCTAGCAGGCTGCTGAAATACCTACTCCCGTCATAGACTACCCGAGTCACAACATCACCTGATCCCATGCGCGGCGCAGACGTTTTCAGCGAGCAGTTGTTCACCGTCAAGCGACTGGAGGACTTCGTCCCGGCCAGTCACCCGCTGCGCCCGGTGCGGGAGATGGTCAATGCCGCGCTGCAGCGGCTGGACGGCTTGTTCGAGCGCATGTACGAGCCCGGCCACAAAGGCGGTCGCCCCAGCATCGCACCGGAGAAACTGGTGCGGGCGATGCTGCTGCAGGTGTTCTACAGCATCCGTTCCGAACGTCAGTTGATGGAGCAGGTGCAGTACAACCTGCTGTTCCGCTGGTTCATCGGCCTGTCGATGGACGATGCGGTGTGGGTGCCGACGGTGTTCACCAAGAACCGCGAGCGGCTGATCGAGCACGATGTTGTGGTGGCGTTGTTCAACGAGGTCGTGGAGATGGCCGATGCCAAGGGCTGGCTGTCGGGAGAACACTTCAGCGTGGACGGCACGTTGATCCAGGCGTGGGCCGGGCACAAGAGCTTCGTGCGCAAGGATGGCGATGACGATGGCGATGGCGATGGCACCGACTTCCACGGCCAGTCGCGCAGCAACGACACGCACGCATCCACGACCGACCCGGATGCGCGGCTGTACCGCAAGGGCAATACCGCCAGCGAGCTTCGCTACATGGGCCACACGCTGGCCGATAACCGTCACGGGCTGATCGCCAATGCGCGGGTGACCCATGCCGATGGCTACGCTGAGCGCGAGGCTGCCAAGGCCATGATCCACGATTCACGCCAGGTCAACCCGGACGGTGCGCTGACGCTGGGCGCGGACAAGGGCTACGACGCGGCCGAGTTCATCGAAGCACTGCAGGACATGAAGGTCACGCCCCACGTGGCGCAGAACGCCAGCAACCGCCGGTCGGCGGTGCCCGACAGCATCGCGGCGAGCGAGGGTTACGCGATCTCGCAAACCAAGCGCAAGCTGATCGAACAGGGCTTTGGCTGGGCCAAGTCGATTGGCAGTATTCGGCAGGTGCTGGTGCGAGGCCTGGAGAAAGTGGACCAGATCTTCGTGCTGAACATGGCCGCCTACAACCTGGTCCGCATGCGAACCCTGGGACAGTTGTGCCTGCAGAACGGGAAAACGGCATGAAAAGCGCGGAAAGCACGCCGAATCCGGCCGCCAAGGCGCCGAAGCGTCACCTCAGTGGTCAAATTTTCACCAATTTGCTCGCGCCGATTGCCTGGGACGACTGGCGGCTGCTGATTCCGGTGGGTTTTTCAGCAGCCTGCTAGGCCCGGCCGGCCGCCCCGGAAAAGATCCGAACCGGCGGCTGAAATCGTATGCAGGGCGGCCGGTATAATGCCGGCCCCCTCCCTGCGCGCATGGATTCCGAATGAGCATCGAACAGCTTGCCGAGACCGCCCGGGCGATGGTCGCCCCGGGCAAGGGCATCATCGCGATCGACGAGTCGACGAACACGATCGCCAAGCGCTTCGCCGGCGTGGGCATCGAGAACACGGAAGAGAACCGTCGCGCCTACCGCGAGCTGCTGCTCAGCACGCCGAACCTCGGCCAGTACATCTCCGGCGCGATCCTGTTCGACGAGACCCTGCGCCAGAGCACCCGGGACGGCACGCGCTTCGCCGACCTGATGACGGCCAACGGGATCATCCCCGGCATCAAGGTGGACAAGGGTCCGCAGCCGCTGGCCGGCTTCCCGGGCGAGGTCGTGACCGAAGGCCTCGACGGCCTGCGCGCGCGCCTGGAGGAGTACTACAGGCTGGGTGCCCGCTTCGCCAAGTGGCGTGCGGTGATCAACATCGGCGAGGACATCCCCACCGGCACCGCCATCGAGGCCAACAGCCACGCGCTGGCCCGCTACGCCGCCCTCTGCCAGGAGCAGGGCCTGGTGCCGATGGTCGAGCCGGAAGTGATCATGGACGGTGCGCACGACATCGACACCTGCTATGAAGTCACCGAGGTCGTCCTGCGCTCGCTGTTCGGCTCGCTCTACGAGTTCAACGTGATGCTCGAGGGCACGATCCTGAAGGCGTCGATGGTCATCCATGGCACCGAGAGCGCCGAAAAGGCCTCGCGCGAGGAAGTGGCCGCGGCCACGCTGCGCTGCCTGAAGTCGACCGTGCCGGCCACGCTGCCGGGCGTCGTGTTCCTCTCGGGCGGCCAGTCCGACGAGGACGCCACCGCGCACCTGGACGCCATGAACAAGGCCGGCCCGCACCCGTGGCCGCTGTCGTTCTCCTACGGCCGTGCCATGCAGCAGGCCGCGCTCAAGCTCTGGGCGCAGGACATGCAGGGCAACTACGGGAAGGCGCAGGAGACGGTGTTCGCGCGTGCGCGCGACAACGGCCTGGCGGCGCTGGGGCAGTGGGAAGGCTGATCGGCCACTCCATGTGACGCGAAAACGCCGGCCCCGCGCCGGCGTCTTCGTTCCGGGCCGCCGCGCAGGCCCGGTTGACCCCTTCGCTGCAACGCTGAGGTCCATGCAGGCACGGGCCGCGCAGGACCATCGACACGGGACCGCGCGCCGGCGCTGGCTAGAATCGCCGATCCCCCGCACCGCACGCCGCCCATGTCACGTCGAGGCCTCGTCGCTCTCTGCCTTGCCAGCCTGCTGCTGGCCGCCTGCGATCGCGACAAGGCCGCACAGGCGCAGGGTCCCGGCGGCGGTGGCGACCGCCCGGCGGTGGTATCCACCCAGGTGCTGCGCATGCAGCCCTTCGCCGACACGCTGCAGGCGCTGGGCACGGTGCGTGCGCGCGAGTCGGTGACCGTCACCGCCGCGGTGAGCGAGAAGGTCGAGGCGGTGCATTTCGACAGCGGGCAGAGCGTGCGTGCCGGTGCGCCGCTGGTGACGCTCACCGGCCAGGCCGAGCGGGCCGCGCTCAACGAGGCCGTGGCCGCCGCGAACGAGGCCGACCGGCTCTACCGGCGCCAGTCCGAACTCGCCGCGCAGCAGCTCATCGCGCGCTCGCAGCTCGACGCCCAGCGCGCCACGCGCGACGCCGCCCGCGCCCGCGTGGCGCAGGTGCGCGCGCAGATCGCCGACCGCGTGATCCGCGCGCCCTTCGGGGGCGTGCTCGGCCTGCGCCAGGTCAGCCCGGGCTCGCTGGTCTCGCCGGGCACGGTCATCACCACGCTGGACGACGTTTCCCGCGTCCACGTCGACTTCCCGATGCCGGAAACGCAGCTTGCGCAGGTCGGCGCCGGGCAGGCCATCGAGGCCACCGCGGCGGCCTACCCGGGCCGCACGTTCGAGGGCACGGTGGCGACGGTGGATGCACGCATCGACCCGGCCACGCGCGCGGTCACCGTGCGAGGGGAGTTCGCCAACCCCGGGCGCGTGCTCAAGCCCGGCATGTTGCTGCAGGTGCGCGTGCACCGGCCCGAGCGCCAGGCCCTGCTGGTGCCGGAGATCGCCGTGGTGCAGGCCGGCAACGATTCCTACGTGTACCGCGTGACCGGCGACGGCAAGGCCGAGCGCGCCGACGTCAAGCTGGGCACGCGCGCGGGCGGGCAGGTGGAGGTGCTGGAAGGCGTGAAACCCGGCGAGCGCATCGTC
This sequence comes from Pseudomonadota bacterium, assembly GCA_049323195.1. Classification (GTDB taxonomy): domain Bacteria; phylum Pseudomonadota; class Gammaproteobacteria; order Xanthomonadales; family Xanthomonadaceae; genus Cognatilysobacter. The sequence goes on from JBMOOW010000181.1 coordinate 9,639, forward strand.
GTGGACGGCGTGGGCAAGCTGCGACCGGGGCAGAAGATCCAGGACGGCGCCGCGAAGGCCGCCAAGCCCGCCGCCCAGGGCGCCTGAGCCATGCGCCTGTCCGAGCTGTCCATCCGCCGGCCCGTCTTCGCGACGGTGATGAGCCTGCTGCTGATCGTGCTCGGGTTGATGGCCTTCACGCGGCTGACGCTGCGCGAGCTGCCGGCCATCGACCCGCCGGTCGTCTCGGTGGACGTGACCTATCCGGGCGCATCCGCCGGCGTGGTGGAAACGCGGATCACGCAGGTGCTGGAGGACGCGCTGGCCGGCATCGAGGGCATCGAGTCCATCGAGTCGCGCAGCGTCAACGGGCGGTCGGCGATCAGCATCGAGTTCACCCTCGAGCGCGACATCGAGGCAGCCGCGAACGACGTGCGCGACGCGGTGAGCCGGGTGGCCGACCGCATGCCGGACGAGGCCGATCCGCCGGAGATCGAGAAGGTCGAGAGCGATGCCGACCCGATCCTCTGGCTCAACATGTCCAGCACGAGGATGGACACGCTGCAGCTGACGGACTACGCCGACCGCTACGTGGTCGACCGGCTCTCGTCGGTGGACGGCGTGGCGCAGGTCCGCATCGGCGGCCAGCAGCGCTATGCCATGCGCATCTGGCTGGACCGCGACGCGATGGCCGCGCGCGGCATCACCTCCGGTGACATCGAGGGCGCGCTCCGCTCGGAGAACGTGGAGCTGCCCGCCGGCCGCATCGAGTCCGAAACGCGCGACTTCACGCTGCGCGTGGAGCGCAGCTACCGCCAGCCGCAGGACTTCGCGCAGATCCCACTGGCCAGGGGCGCGGACGGCTACGTGGTGCGCCTGGGCGACGTGGCGCGCGTGGAGCTGGCCACCGCCGAGCGCCGCGCCTACTTCCGCAGCAATGGCGAGCCCAACATCGGCCTGGGGATCGTCAAGACCTCGCAGGCCAACGCGCTCGACGTCGCCCGTGACGTGCGCGCACTGGCCCTGCAGATCCAGCCCAGCCTGCCCGAGGGCACGCGCATCTTCGTCGCCTTCGACAACACCACCTTCATCGACGCGGCGGTGAACCGCGTGTACTGGACGCTGGGCGAGGCGATCATGCTGGTGCTGGTGGTGATCTGGCTGTTCCTGGGCAGCCTGCGCGCGGCGCTGATCCCGGCGGTGACGGTGCCGGTCTGCCTGATCGCCGCCTTCATCCCGCTCTACGCCTTCGGCTACTCGATCAACCTGCTCACCCTGCTGGCGCTGGTGCTCTCCATCGGGCTGGTGGTGGACGATGCCATCGTGGTGCTGGAGAACATCCAGCGCCGCGCCGACCTCGGCGAACCGCGGCTGGTGGCCGCCTCGCGCGGCACGAAGCAGGTGGCCTTCGCGGTCATCGCAACCACCGCGGTGCTGGTCGCCGTGTTCCTGCCCATCGGCTTCATGGCGGGCAATACCGGGCGCCTGTTCCGCGAGCTGTCGGTGGCGTTGGCCGGCGCGGTGGCGATCTCGGCCTTCGTCGCGCTCACGCTCACGCCGATGATGTCCTCGCTGCTGGTGCGCCCGCACAGCGAGGAGAAGTCGAACCCGGTCACCCGCATCGTCAATCGCGGGCTCGAGCGCCTGGCCTCGGGCTACCGCGGGCTGCTCGAGCGCAGCGTCGGGCACCCCTGGCTGTTCATCCTGGCGATGCTGGCGGCCTTCGCGGCCAGCGTGCTGCTGTTCCGGCTGGTGCCTTCCGAGCTTGCCCCGCCGGAGGATCGCGGCGCGTTCTTCGTTTCGGTGCAGGGCCCCGAGGGCGCGGGCTTCGACTACACCGTGCCGCAGGTGCAGAAAGTCGAACAGATCCTGGCACGGCACACGGGCGACGCGGCTTCGGGCAAGCCCATCCAGCGTGCCAACGCCCGCGTGCCCGGCGGCTTCGGCGCGAGCGAGGAGATGCACACCGGCCAGGTGATCGTGTTCCTGCAGGACTGGGACAAGCGCGACGTGAGCACGGACGACGTGGTGAGCCAGCTGCGCCGCGAACTCGGCGCGCTCACCGGCGTGCGCGCCAATCCGTCGGTGCGCACGGGGCTGGTACGCAGCCGCGGCCAGCCGCTGCAGATCGTGCTGGGCGGCCCGGAGTACGGGGAGCTGGCGCAGTGGCGCGACCGCGTGATCGCGCGCATGGAGCAGAACCCGCAGCTGTTCTCGGTGGATTCGGACTACAAGGAAACCCGCCCGCAGATGCGCGTGGAGATCGACCGCCAGCGCGCGGCCGACCTCGGCGTGAGCGTGAGCGCGATCGGCACCGCGCTCGAGACGATGATGGGCAGCCGCCGCGTCACCACCTTCGTGCAGAACGGCGAGGAGTACGACGTCATCCTGCAGGCCGATCGTGCGGCGCGCGCGTCGCCCGCCGACCTGTCCCGGATCCAGGTGCGCGCACGCGACGGGTCGCTGGTGCCGCTGGCCAACCTGGTGAGCCTGCGCGAGCTCGCCGAGCCCGGCAGCCTCAACCGCTTCAACCGCCTGCGCGCGATCACGATCTCGGCGGGCCTGGCGCCCGGCTACCGCATGGGGGATGCGATCGCCTTCCTCAACCACGTGGTGGAAGAGGAACTGCCCGACCAGGCGCAGATCGACTGGAAGGGCGAGTCGCGCGAGTTCCAGGCCGCCGGCGGTGCGGTCGTGCTGACCTTCACGCTGGCGCTGCTGATCGTCTTCCTGGTGCTGGCCGCGCAGTTCGAGAGCTTCGTGCACCCGGCGGTGATCATGCTCACGGTGCCCCTGGGCGTGCTGGGCGCGCTGCTGGGCCTGTGGGCGACGTCCGGCACGCTCAACCTGTTCTCGCAGATCGGCATCGTGATGCTGGTCGGCCTGGCGGCGAAGAACGGCATCCTGATCGTGGAGTTCGCCAACCAGCTGCGCGACGAGGGCCGCTCCATCCGCCAGGCCATCGTCGAGGCCTCGGCGGTGCGCCTGCGGCCGATCCTGATGACCTCGATCGCCACCGTGGTCGGCGCCGTGCCGCTGGTGCTCGCCGGCGGCCCGGGCTCGGCCAGCCGCGCGACGATCGGCATCGTGGTCATCTTCGGCGTGTCGTTCTCGACGCTGCTCTCGCTGTTCGTGATCCCCGCCTTCTACCTGCTGCTGGCGAAGTACACGAAGTCGCCGGAAGCCACGGGCCGCGAGCTGGAGCGGCTGGAGACGATGACGCCGCAGGCGGGTGGGCATGCCTGAGGCGGGGCAGCCAAGGCAGTCACGACGCGAGCTGAAGGCCACGCGTGGCGCGAGCGGTGAACCGAGCGGTTGAAGCCGCTGGGCCCCCGCCTTCGCGGGGGCGACGGGGTCTTGGCGGTGATCGTGGCTTCGTGCCCAGACCTGTCGTGCGGGTGGGGCCTGCGAGCTGTGCCGGGCAGCACCCGCCCGTCGTCCCCGCGAAGGCGGGGACCCAGGGACTTTCCGGCCCGCGCATGGCATCGGCGACAATCGCCTGCCCGCTGCCCGAGATGCCGCCATGAATCGCCCGCCCGGCCCCTGGAACCGCCCGCCGCGCCGCGACGCCGCCGGCCCCTACGGCGAACGCAGGCGCAGCGGCGCCGCGCCGGAGCCCGGTCGCGCAGAGGACGTGCCGGCGGCGCGCACGCAGAGCGAGGAGCTGCGCGTCCATGGCCTCAATGCCGTGCGCGCCGTGTTCGCCCGCCGCCCGCAGGCCATACGCAAGCTCTACCTGGCCGAGGCGCGCATTCCCGCGCTGCAGCCGCTGCTGAAGTGGTGCGTGGCCAATCGCATCGGCTATCGCGTGGTTGAGGAGGGCGATCTGCAGAAGCTCGCGGCCAGCGCGCACCACGAAGGCGTGGTCGCCGACGTGCTGCGCGAGGCCCCGATGCCGCTGTCGACCTGGCTGCGCGACCTGCCCGCCGGCCCCTGCTGCGCGCTCTGGCTCGACGGCGTGGGCAATCCGCACAACTTCGGCGCGATCCTGCGCTCGGCCGCGCATTTCGGCGTGGGCGCGATCCTGCTGCCGAAGGACTCCACGCTCGCGCTCTCGGGTGCCGCCGCCCGCGTGGCCGAAGGCGGCGCGGAGGCCGTGCCGCTGGTGCGCCTGGGCCGCGCCGACAACGCGCTCGCGCAGCTTCGCGGCGCGGGCTTCGCGCTGGCCGCCACGGTCGTCGACGGCGGCGGGGACGTGTTCGCGGCGTCGCTTCCTCCACGGCTGGTCTACGTCATGGGCGCCGAGGGCCAGGGCATGGACCGCGCATTCGCGCAGGCCTGCGACCTGCGCCTGTCGATCCCGGGCACCGGCGCGGTGGAGAGCCTCAACGTGGCCGCCGCGACGGCGGTGTTCCTGGCCGCATGGGCGCGCATGCGGCACGGCTGAGGCAGGCCGCGCTCACCTTCGTCCGCGCCTGCCGCACCCGATCGCCCCGCACGGCGCACGCGGGGCGGCGTCCAGCGCTCCTGCGCAACCGGGCACAGCGACGCGCTCGGCCGGCGGTCAGGCCGGATCCAGCGGCAGTTCGACGTCGATGGCCGTGCCGCGGCCGTTGCTACGGATGGCGAACGTGCCGCGCAACTGCTCGGCACGCTCGCGCATCGTGATCAGCCCCAGGCCGTCGCGCCGGTCGGGCGCGAGGCCACGGCCGTCGTCTTCCACGTGCAGGCGCAGCGTCGTGTCGTCGCAGTCCAGGCGCAGCAGCACGTGGCGCGCATGGGCATGCCGCAGCGCGTTCGTCAGCGCTTCCTGCGCGATGCGGAAGCAGGCCAGCTCCACCGCGCGCGGCGGGCGGCAGGGCAGCGGCGGCACGTCGAGCGTGAGCGCCGGCCCATCGCCACGGAACAGGGCGCCGGCCTGCCAGCGCAGCGCGGCCTCCAGCCCCAGTGCATCGAGCTGAGGCGGGCGCAGCAGCAGCGAGAGGTCGCGCAGCTTGGCCACCGTCTGGTCGGCGATGGCCACGATCTCCTGCGCCACCTCGCGCACGTAGCGCGGATCGGCCTCGCCGAGCAGGGCGACGGCCGAGAGCTTGATCGCGGTGATGGACTGGCCGATGTCGTCGTGCAGCTCGCGCGAGAGCGCCGCGCGCTCGTCCTCCTGTACGGTGATGAGCCGGCGGGCGAGGGTGCGCAGCTCCTCGTGCTGGCGGGCGAGTTGCGTGGCAAGGTCGTCGAGGTCGTCGGGCGATGCGGCAGGCTCCATGCCGCGAGTCTGCCATGCGCTGCGGCAGTGGCCACGCCGCGTGCGATGCGGCCCCGGAAACGACGAAGCCGCCACGCGGGGCGCGGCGGCTTCGGGGCTGCCCGGGCAGCCCCCCAAAGGTCGTGGCTCAGAACAGCTCGACGCTGCCCGCGTCCATCGACTGCTGCATCACCGGCTTGTGCGGTGGCTTCTCCCATTCGCCTCGCATGCCGGCGATGCGCTGGGCGATCTGCGAGAGCGCGCGCTGCACGTCGGCATCGTGATGCGGTCGGTGCAGCAGCTCCTGCAGCGCGACGGCCTCGCGGTTGATCGACGCCAGGCGCTCCAGGTGCACGTTGGCGGCGCTCAGGGCCTGCGTGGCGATGTCCTCGAACTGCAGGGAGCGCACGGCCTCGGCGACGGAACCGTCGATGCTGCGGCCGCAGTCGGAGATCTCCCGCATGCCGTTGCCCAGCGAACGGTTGATGCCCTCCACGCGCTCGAGCATGGCGGCGGCTTCGCCGCGTGCGGCGCGGGCGCGGTCCATGTCGCGGCTGGCCATGGTGCTGACGGTGTCGCGCACCTTGGCGATGGCGTCCTTCGAGGAATGGGCCAGCTTGCGGATCTGCTCGTTGAAGGCGGTGCTGCGCTCGGACAGGTTGCGGACCTCGTCGGCCACGACCGCGAAGCCGCGGCCGGCCTCGCCGGCGCGCGCGGCCTCGATGGCGGCGTTGAGCGCGAGCAGGTTGGTCTGGTCGGCGATCGACTTCACGTCCTCGAGCAGGGCGAAGATGCCGTCCAGGTGCTCGGCCATGGCGTCGATGTGCGTCACCGTGTGGCTGCTCTGGCCCGAGACGGCTTCCAGTGCCTCCACCAGCTGCTCCATCTGCTGGCTGGCCTGCACCGCGAAGCGATGCACGTCCACGCCGCTGCCCGCGTCGGAGCGGTCGATCAGGCGCGCGACCACCTGGCTCTGCTCGCGCGACTTGCGGTTCACCGCCTCGAAGCTGGTGCCGAGCTTGCCGACGGCCTCGCGGACGAGGTCACGGGTGCGGTCGATCTCGTGCTTGCTGCCGCTGATCTCGGTACTGACGAAGCTGCGCAGCTCATCGAGCACGCGCATCTGCTCGCGCAGGCTGGAGACCTGCCGGCCGCCCAGGCGGCTCACCGACCAGGCGAACGCGCCCCAGGCGGCGGCCATGGCGACGAGGGCACCCCAGGTCACCGCGGCGGGCCAGCGCAGGCCGACGGCCAGCATGACGACGAGCGTGAGCACCGCCGGAGCGGCAAGGCGGATGAGTACGCGGGAGTCCATCGGAGCTCTCTGCAAGAGGTTCACCTGCGATAACGGCAGCACGACGGGGCGCTTTAGCGAACGGCGTCGGCGTTGGCTAAAGCGGGCTCGCGCGCGGTGGCGTGCAGGAGCCGCTCGGCCATGCGCGAGAGCGGCAGCACTTCGCCGGCCGCGCCGCGTGCCACGGCGGCGCCGGGCATGCCCCAGACCACGCTGCTGGCCTGGTCCTGCGCGAAGGTGGCGGCGCCGGCGCGGCGCAGTGCGAGCAGGCCGCGTGCGCCGTCCTCGCCCATGCCGGTGAGCAGGGCCGCGCAGGCATTGGCGCCGACGTGGGCAGCGATCGACTCGAACAGCACGTCGACGCTGGGGCGATGGCCGTTCACCGCGGCGTCGGCGGCGACGCGGCAGAGCCAGCGCGCGCCGCTGCGCTGCACGCGCAGGTGCTGCCCGCCGGGGGCCACGTAGGCATGGCCCGGCAGGATCGGCTCGCCGTCCTCGGCATGGCGCACGGTCATGCGGCTGTGGCGGTCCAGGCGCTCGGCGAAGGCACGGCTGAAGCCGGCGGGGATGTGCTGGGCGACGACGACCGCCGGTGCGTCCGCCGGCATGGCCTCGAGCACCGTGCGGATGGCCTCGGTGCCGCCGGTGGACGCGCCGATGGCGATCAGGCGTTCCGTGGTGCGGTAGCCGGTGATCGCCACCGGAGCACGGTCGTCCGCGGTGCGCGGCCGTATCCAGGCGACGCGCGCCTGCGCCGCCGCGCGCACCTTCGCGCGCAGCAGCTCGCCGTAGGCGGCCATGCCGCTGGCCACGTCGACGGCGGGCTTGGTGACGAAATCCACCGCGCCCAGCGCCAGCGCGTCCAGCGTGACCTGGGCGCCCGCGGCGGTGAGCGTGGACACCATCACCACCGGCATCGGCCGCAGGCGCATGAGGTTCTGCAGGAAGGTCAGGCCGTCCATGCGCGGCATCTCGACGTCGAGCGTGAGCACGTCGGGATTGAGCTGCTTGATGCGCTCGCGGGCGATGAAGGGATCGGACGCGGTGGCGACGACCTCGATGTCGCCGTCGGCCGGCAGCAGTTCGCTCATCAGCCGGCGGATCAGCGCCGAGTCGTCGACCACCAGCACGCGCACGGGCCGTGCAGGCGCAGGCTCGCCCGGCGCGGTCACGAGAACAGCTCCACGCTGCCCGAGACCGGCGCCCGCGTGAGCCGGCCGTACAGCGCACGCTCGGCGCGTACGATCTCCTCGTCGCGCGTGATGGGAAGGCGGCGCACCAGCGCACGGCCGCTGTTGGCGAAGAAGCAGACCTTGCGCGGATGCACGTCACCCAGGTCCTGCGCGAGCACCGGAATGCGCTCGGCGGCGAGGTAGTCGAGCACGAAGCGCGCGTTGCGCGTGCCGATCGGGTCGCTGGTGAAGCCGCGCAGCACGTTGCCGCCGCCGAAGACCTTGGCCTGCAGGCGGTTGCGGCGCGCGCCGCGCTTGAGCAGGTCGTTGATCAGCAGTTCCATGGCATGCGCGCCGTAGCGTGCGCTGCCGTCGCCGCGCTGCGCCATGCTGGCCGGCTGGGTATCGGGCAGCATGAAGTGGTTCATGCCGCCCACGCCCATGGCGGGGTCGTAGAGGCAGGCGGCCACGCAGGAGCCCAGCAGCGTGACCAGCGCGATGGGCTGGTCGGTCACGCGGTACTCGGCCGGCAGCACGCGGAAGGCACGGGTCTGCAGCGCCTCGTCGAAATAGGCGCCGGGCCCGGTGGCGAGGGCGGCCGCGGTGTTCATCGCGACCGCGCCCGGTAGATCGTGCGGCCGCAGCCGGTCAGCAGGTCGGCCGCGTGGCTGAAGCTCTCCGAATGGCCCGCATACAGGCGCCCGTCGGCGGCGAGCAGCGGCATCATGCGTTGCAGCAGCCGGTACTGGGTGGGCTTGTCGAAATAGATCATCACGTTGCGGCAGAAGATCGCGGCCAGGCCGGGCGCGATGCCGTAGTGGCGGTCCAGCAGGTTGAGCGGGCGGAAGCTCACCAGTTCGCGCAGTTCGCGGCGCACGCGGCACATGCCCGCGTGGGGGCCGGTGCCGCGCTGGAAGAAGGCGCGCCTGCGCTCGTCGCCGAGCGATTCGATGCGGTCGAGGGCGTAGATGCCGGCTTCCGCGGTCGCCAGCACCTGCGTATCGATATCGGTGGCGAGGATGCGCACGGGGGGTGCGAGCGTGCCGAAGGCCTCGCAGGCGGTGATCGCGAGCGACCAGGGTTCCTCGCCGGTGCTCGCCGCCGCGCACCAGATGCGCAGCGGCTGCGCGGTGCCCTCGCGCGCGGCGGCCTCGCGCAGCTGGGTGATCAGCGCATCGAAGTGGTAGGCCTCGCGGAAGAAGGAGGTGAGGTTGGTGGTGAGCGCGTTGATGAAGTCCTGCCACTCGCCGCCGTCGCCGTGCTCGAGCGCGTCGAGGTAGGCGGCGAAGCTGGAAAAACCGCCGGCACGCACGCGGCGCACCAGGCGGCTGTAGACCATGTCGCGCTTGTGGTCGGCCAGGCTGATGCCGGCGCGCTGGTGGATCAGTGCGCGAACGCGCTCGAAATCGCGCCGCTCGAACGGGAACGTGCGGTCGACGAGGCCGGCGGGCGCAAGCTCGGCCATCAGCCCGCCCCGCACCGCCAGGGTGCATGGGCCGGATCCTGCGACTGCTCGGCCAGCCAGCGCTCGAAGGCCGCGGGCGCGAGCGCGGGGGCGTACAGGTAGCCCTGGGCCGAGTCGCAGCCGATGCCGCGCAGCAGCTCGGCCTGCTCGCGGTTCTCCACGCCTTCGGCCGTGACGTGCAGCTCCATGTTGCGCGAGATCAGCACGATGGACTTCACGATCGCGGCATCGCCACGGTTGTCGAGCATGTCGCGCACGAAGGAGCGGTCGATCTTGACGCGGTCGATCGGGAAGCGCTGCAGCATGGACAGCGAGGCGAAGCCGGTGCCGAAGTCGTCGAACGACAGCTTCACGCCCCGCTCGCGCAGGCCGGCCAGCGCGCGCGAGGCACTGTCGTCGGGCTTGAGCGCGATCGTCTCGGTGATCTCCAGCTCCAGGCGCTCGGCGGGCAGCCCGGTGGCATCCAGCGCCTGGTCCACGTCGCGGCCGAGGTCGGTCTCGTGCACCTGGCCGGGGAAGAGGTTGATCGAGATGGCGATGTCGCGGCCGGCCACCTTGGGCCAGCGCGCGGCGTCGCGGCAGGCCTGGGCGATGATCCAGCGGCCCACGTCCAGCGCCAGCGCGCTGTTGCTGAGCGTGTCGAGGAAGGCGGCGGGCGGGAGCAGGCCGCGCTCGGGATGGCGCCAGCGCAGGAGCGCCTCCGCGCCGAAGGTCAGGCCGGTGGCGAGGTCGATCTGGGGCTGGTAGTGCAGCTCGAACTCGCCGCGGGCATGCGCGCGGCGCAGCTCGACCTCGAGCATGCGGCGGTCGATCACCTCGCGGCGCATGCCGAGGTCGTAGCGGCAGACCTGGCGGCCGCCGCGCGCCTTGGCCTTGTACAGCGCCAGATCCGCACGCGCGATGAGTTCGCTGGCCGAGGCCGGCGCGTCGGGAAGCACGGCATCCTCGCGCAGCGCCAGGCCGATGGAGGCCTCCAGGTGGATCGGATGGCCCGACACGTCGAGCGGCTCGCCCACCTGGCGGAGTACGTTACCCAGGTGGGCGATGATCGCGCCCTCGGCGGTGTCGGTGAACAGCAGCGCGAACTCGTCGCCGCCGAAGCGGCCCACCGTCGCGCCGGCGGGCATCGAGGCGCGCAGGCGCGACGCCGTGGCCTGCAGCACGGCGTCGCCCGCGGCATGGCCCAGCGTGTCGTTGATGGTCTTGAAGTTGTCCAGGCCGAGCAGCGCGAGCGCCAGCGGCGTGTCGGTGGCCTCCAGGCGCGCGGTGAGCGTCTCGGCCATGGCGGCGCGGTTGGGCAGGCCGGTCAGCGCGTCGTAGAGCGCGATCTGGCGCAGCGTGGCCTGCTGTTCCAGGTCGTCGGTGACGTCGCGCAGGATGATCGCGCGGCCATGGCCATGGCCCAGGCGCCAGCTGCAGCGCGTGGCCTCCAGGGTGCGCACGTCGTCCTTCGCACCGAGCGTGCGCAGGTGGTAGTGCGGCTCGCGCCGAAGCACCGCATCCAGGTCCTCGCCGTGCAGCCAGGTACTGGCGGCCACGGGATCGGGCTGCAGGTAGGTGGGGAAGAGCACATCCACCGGCATGCCCTGCATGCGCCGCGCGCGCAGCCCGAACAGGGTCTCGGCGGCGCGGTTGGCGAGCGTGATCTGGCCGTGCTCGTCGGTGACCACCACGGCGCTGAAAGTCGCCTGCATGATCTGCGTGGCGATGCGGTTGCGGCGCAGCAGATCGTGGCGCTCGAGCAGGCGCTCGCCGATGCCGGCCAGGCGCTCGATGGCGCGCAGCAGCTCGCGGCCGCAGGACTCGCGCGGCGCGGTGTCGGCCACGGCGAGGATGCCGAGCTGGCTGCCGTCGCGCGCGAACAGCGCCTGCGCATGGAAGAAGCGCACGCCGGGGTGGCGCTGGACCAGCGGCTCGGAATCGAAGCAGGGGTCCTGGCAGGCATCGGGCACCGTCAGGCGCGGGGCTTCGACGGTGACCGGCGCGCACAGCGCGGCGCAGTGCGGGTCGGTGGCGGCATCCGCGCCATGCCGCGCGACCACGCGCAGGCGCTCGTCGATATCGAGCGCGAGCAGCCAGGCCATGGGGGCATCGGCCAGGCGCGCGGCCAGGGCCACGAGGTCGCCGAATTCCTCCGCCGCCGCCGCTGCGAACGGGCCATCCGACGCAGCCTGCGCGGCGATGCCGGCGGGTTCGTGCGCATGCGAGGGGGCATTCAGCGGCATGGAAGCCTCGGGGTCGCCAAGGGGGGGCGGGCTGCCGGGACGCGGGGCTCCGGCCAACGCATTAACGGCGCCAAGCGGCCGTGCTTGATGGGGCTGCCGTTCGCCTGCGCCAGCAGGTCCCGGTTCCGCTGTGGCTGTCACGCTTTCGTGGGGCGTAAACGCGATCGCCGGCACGGGGCCGGCGATCGGTGGGGTTCCCCTGCATCGGCGCGAGCCGGTCAGAACTCCTGCCAGTGCTGCTCGTTGGGCGCCGTCGCGGCACGGCGCGGCCGGGGCGTGGCCACCGCCACCGCGGCGGCGGGCTCGCGCGGGCGCGGTGCCGGTGCACGCGCCGGCTCGGCCACGCGGGCCAGCGCGGCGGAGACCTCGGCCTGCGCCGCATCCAGGCGGAAGGCGGCGACCGTCTCCACCAGCTGGACGGCCTGCGTCTCCAGCGAGCGCGCCGCCGCCGAGCATTCCTCCACCAGCGAGGCGTTCTGCTGGGTGCTCTCGTCCATGTGCAGGATGGCCTGGTTCACCTGCTCGATGCCGGCGCTCTGCTCCTGCGAGGCGGCGGCGATGTCGGCGATGATGTCGGCCACGCGCTTCACGCTGTCGACGATCTCGCTCATGGTGCGGCCGGCCTGGTCGACCAGCTGGGTGCCTTCGCCGACCTTGTCCACCGAGTCGGTGATCAGGGCCTTGATCTCCTTGGCCGCCTGCGCCGAGCGCTGCGCCAGCGAGCGCACCTCCGCGGCGACCACGGCGAAGCCGCGGCCCTGCTCGCCGGCGCGCGCGGCTTCCACCGCGGCATTGAGCGCCAGGATGTTGGTCTGGAAGGCGATGCCGTCGATCACGCTGATGATGTCGACGATCTTGCGGCTGGAAGCGTTGATCGCCCCCATCGTCTCCACCACCTGGCTCACCACGGTGCCGCCCTGCTGGGCCACGCCCGCCGCGCCCATCGCGAGCTGGTTGGCCTGGCGCGCGTTGTCGGCATTCTGGCGCACGGTGGAGGTGAGCTCCTCCATCGAGGAGGCCGTCTCCTCCAGCGATGCGGCCTGCTGCTCGGTGCGCGCCGACAGGTCGTTGTTGCCCGAGGAGATCTCGACGGCGGCGGTGTTGATCAGCTGGCTGCCCTGGCGGATCTGGCCGACGATGCCCGACAGCTGCGCCACCGTGCGGTTGGCATTGCGCGCCAGCTCGCCGAACTGGCCGGGCAGGTTCTCGTCGGCATGGCGGGTGAGGTCGCCGTCGGAGACCGCCGCCAGCAGCGCGCCCACTTCCGAGACACCGCGATCGGCGCTCTCCATCAGCATGTTGAGGTCTTCCACCATCTCGCGGTAGACGAACTCGTAGGCCTGCGCGTCGCCGCGCCTGGAGAAGTCGCCGTCCACCGCGGCGTCGACCAGCGACTTGAGCTCGCCGTTGACGCGCAGCATGCCCGCCTTGACCGCGTCCATCGCCTCGGTGATGCGCGCCTTCTGGCCCGGATAGCGCTCGATGTCCTGCGAGAGGTCGCCGCGGCCGTACTGCGCCACGATCTCCACGATGCGCTGCTGCACCGCGATGTGCGAGGCGACCAGCGTGTTGAGGTCGTCGGCCATCACGCCGTAGGAGCCGGGGAAGCGCTCGGTGTCCAGGCGCTCGTCGATGTTGCCGGCCTGGTGCGAGGCGAACAGGTCCTGCTGCGCCCTGGCGAAGCCGCGCAACGAAGCCACGGCCTGCTCGATGGAGTCGCCGATCACGCGCAGCTCGTCCCTGCTCTCCACCCCGACGCGGTCGGGGAACTGGCCGGCGGCCAGCAGCTCGGACGCGTTCTTGATCTGGTTGAGCGAGGCGCGCGTGCTGCGGCTGAAGCCCACGAACAGGTAGGCCGAGAGCAGCAGGGCCAACAGCACGGCGGCGGCCACCATCGCCTGCTGCCGGCGCATGGCCGCCACGCGTTCGGCGGCGGCGTCGCGCAGGGCGGAGGTGGCGGCTTCCACCACGGCGGTCATCGCCTTGCGCGCGTTGCCGGTGCGCTCGGCGAAGACCGCGATCGGCATGTTCGGCACCTCGGCATCGAGCACCGCCGACTGGATCAGCGCGGCCTGGGACTTGAGCGCATCGGTGGCGGCATTCATCGGTCCGTCCACGCGCTTGGCGTACTCGGGCGCCACGCGCTCGAGCTGGTCCATGTCCAGGCGGATGCGGTCGCCCAGGTAGGCCTGCATGGTCTCGGCCACGGCGAAGGCGGCACGGTCCTCGGCCCAGATCGAGCCCTCGCCCAGCACGCGGGTGGCCACGCCGCGCTGCTGCGAGGCGTATTCCGACAGCATGGGCAGCCATTCGGTCACCGACCGGCCGAGGTAGTACATGGCCGGGTCGCTCGACAGGCCCAGCCCGGTCTCGGCCTCGAACACCTTGAGCAGCAGGCGCGCCTGGCGCAGCGCCTCGGCATGGGCGGCCATGGCGGCATTGGCATCGGCATGCTTGCCGGTGGCGGCCGACCAGGCCGCGCGCGTGCTGGCGAAAGCCTTGTCGGTGGCGTGGTCGCCGAAGTTCGCCTCCTGCCAGGCCAGCACCGCGCCCAGTTCGCGCTCCACGTCGGCACGCAGCTGCTGGATCTCGCCCGGCTTGGCCGCGGCACCGAAGGCCTGGCGCACCACCACGCCGCGGTGGCGCTGCATCGCGTCCATCGCGCGGTGCATGGCCGCCAGCGGTTCGGTCGACGAGCCCGCGCGCGTGACCGCGTTGATCTCGCGCTGCATGCTCGCGAACAGCAGCGATCCCAGTACCGCGCAGGTGATCATGAACGCGGCGCCGATGACCATGGCCTTTTGGAGGAATCGCAACCGCGCCATCAGGCGGGTCGCCGGCGCCAGGAGCCGGTCGAGGAGCGACGGGTTCTTGAGTTGCATGACAGCCTCGGACGAGGACCCCATGCGGGGTCGACTGATCCGTCATCGGCGCAATCGACCCGATCTTTAGCGGCGCGCCCGTGCGGCGTCGCTGTTCGCCCGTGCGCGAGTGCCGGGCGCGTGCCGCCGGCGAACTGCGACCGCGGTCATGAACGGCGACATCGGCCGGGTGGCTCGATGCCCGCTTGCTCAAGAACGCCTGCCGGCGGCCGATGCGGGAAATACGACGCCAGCGGGCGTCGCGTGTCCGCTTTCCAGGAGAACCCCATGTTCCGTTCCGTCGTGTTCGCGATCGCCGTGGCCCTGGCCGCCGCCGCGCCGGCGCAGGCCGGCGAGCTCAAGCCGATCAAGCGCGTGGAACCCCAGTACCCGCCCGAAGCCGCCCGCTCGGGCACCACCGGCTTCGTCGAGGTCGAGTTCGAGGTCGATCCGACGGGCAAGGTGGCGAAGGTGTCGGTGGTCAATGCCAAGCCCACGCGCACCTTCGAGCAGGCCGCCGTGCGTGCGGTGAAGCAGTGGCAGTTCGAGCCCGGCGGCGGCAAGGGCAAGGTGCGCCTGAACTTCTCGCTCTGACGGCCGGGTCGCCCCAGGCCCGCCGTCGTCGCCAGCTTTCCCGACGCCCGGTACTGCCGCGTCGCAGCCCCGGGCGTTCGCGTTCCGGGGGCGAGGCAACCGCATCGGCGCATGCCGATACTGTGACGCCGACCGTTCGTCGGCAGCCGAGCGGGTCACTGTTCAGGCAGGGGCGGGCCCGCCGTTACGCGTGATTACCATGTGAAGCGGCGGCAGACGATGCGCAAGAACCTCCCGGTCACCGGCAAGGAAGTTCCCCTTTCCGACGCCACGATCATCGTCTCCCGCACCAACGACCGCGGCCTCATCCAGTCGGTCAACCGCGACTTCATCGAGATCAGCGGCTTTTCCGAAAGCGAGCTCGTCGGCCAGCCGCACAACATCATCCGCCACCCCGACATGCCGCCGGCGGCCTTCGCCGACCTGTGGGCCGCGCTCAAGGCCGGGCGCCCCTGGGTGGGGCTGGTGAAGAATCGCTGCCGCAACGGCGACCATTACTGGGTGGAGGCACATGCCACGCCCTGCTACGAGGGCGGCCGCCTGGCCGGCTACATGTCGCTGCGGCGCAAGGCCACCCGGGCGAAGATCGACGCCGCGGCCGCAGCCTATGCGCGGCTGGCGAGCGGCGACGGGAGCCTGGGCATCGAGCGCGGGCGCGTGGTGTCGATGCGGCCGCTGGCGCGCCTGCTGCGCAGGCTGCGGCCCGGCCCGGTGGCGCAGGTGACCGGCCTGCTCGCGGGCAGCCTCGCGCTCGGGCTCGGCGCACTGTGGCTGGGCGGACGCGGCGGACTGGCGCCGACCTCGCCCGGCGGCCTGGCGCTTCTGGCCGGATTCGCCGCGATCGGCCTGCTGGCCCTGCGCACGCGGGCAGGGCTGGAGCGACGCCTGCAGGCCATGGCCGACACCGTGCGCCGCATGACCAATGGCGACTTCACCGACGCGATCGACATCGACCACGACGATGCGCTCGGTAGCCTGGCGCAGGCGGTGAAGTCGATGCAGATCAAGCTCGGTTTCGACCTGCAGCAGCTCAAGCTCGACAACGAGGAAGGGCTGCGCATACGCCATGCGCTGGACTCGGTACGCACCAACGTGATGATCGCCGACCGCGACCGCCGGATCATCTACCTCAATCCCGCCGTGCGTGCCCTGCTGCGCGAGGCGCAGGACGACATCCGCCAGGTGCTGCCCGACTTCGACGCCGACCAGGTGGAGGGCGGCAGCATCGATCGCTTCCACGTGCGGCCCGAGAAGCAGGTGGAGATCCTCGACCGCCTCACCGGCGTGCACGAGGCGCGGCTGCGCTTCGGCAGTCGCGTGCTCTCGCTGCTGATCAGCCCGGTGCGCGATGCCGACGGCGCGCGCGTGGGCACGGTGGTGGAATGGCGGGACGCCACGGCCGAGGCGGCGATCGAGCGCGAGGTCAACGCCGTCGTCAATGCCGCCGCCGCCGGTGTCTTCGACCAGCGCGTGCGCGTGGACGACAAGGCCGGCGTGCTGCGGCAGCTGGCCGAGGGCGTGAACGGGCTGGTGGACACCACGCAGGGCGGCCTGTCGGAGGTGCGACGCATGCTCGCGGCGCTGGCCGACGGCGACCTCACCCACCGCATCGAACGCGAGTTCCAGGGCGAGTTCGGCGCGATCCGCGAGGACGCCAACCGCACGGCCGAGCGCCTGCAGGCCATCGTGCGCACCATCCGCGCGGGCAGTGGCGAGGTGAATGCCGCGGCCGGCGAGATCGCCGCGGGCAATGCCGACCTCGCCCGCCGCACCGAACAGCAGGCCGCGGCGCTGGAGGAGACCTCGGGCACCATGGAAGAGCTCACCGCCACGGTGCGCCAGAACGCGCATAGTGCTGCCGAGGCGAGCCGGCTGGCGGCCGACGCCGAGCACGCGGCGCTGCAGGGCGGCGGCGTGGTCGGGCGGGTGGTCGAGACGATGGACGCCATCAATGCGTCTTCGCGCCAGATGGGCGACATCATCGGGGTCATCGATTCGATCGCCTTCCAGACCAACATCCTGGCCCTCAATGCCGCGGTCGAGGCCGCGCGTGCCGGCGAGGCGGGGCGTGGCTTCGCGGTGGTCGCCAGCGAGGTTCGTGCGCTGGCCCAGCGCAGCGCGCAGGCGGCACGCGAGATCCGCGGGCTGATCGGTACCTCGGGCGAGCGCGTCGCGGACGGCTCGGCGCTGGTGGCGGCCGCGGGCCAGGCGATGGAGGAAATCGTGGCCAAGGTGCGCCGCGTGTCCACGATCATCGCCGACATCGCCGCGGCCTCGCAGGAGCAGAGCGTGGGTATCGAGCAGGTCAGCCAGGCCGTGCTGCACATGGACGAGGGCACGCAGCAGAACGCGGCGCTCGTGGAGGAGGCCACCGCCTCCGCGCACGGCCTGGAGCAGCAGGCGGCGCAGCTGGTGGCAGCGGTGTCCGCGTTCCGCCTGGGCCCGGCGCGCGGCGTCGCCTTGCGGGGCGCGGCCGTGCCGGCCTAGTCGCCGGCCACGATGATCGGTCGCGGCCGGCATCGCGCGCTTGCGAGCGCGGACGAGGCATGCAGGCCGATGCTCGGCGAGACCGGCAGAGCGGCCGCACCGCTGGCGCCAGCGTAGGCACCGGCTGGCGCTGCGCCAGCGCGTGCGTGCGATGGCCACGCTGGCATTGCGTCACCGCGCCGCGGCAGCGGCACAACCGGATGCTGGCCCCCGCGGTCGACAGGGCCGCAGGGCACTCCTGCTGACGGCAGCGGAGCAGTTCTGCAGCGCGCGCACCCTCGATCGGGCGATGTCCCGGTTCGGAGGCAAAGCGCAAGCGCGGCACGCGGCAGCGGTTCCGCGCAGGGTGAGGCCCCGGCGCTGACGCGCGCGGTGGTGCGGGCGGCGGCTCAGGCGGCCAGCGCGCGATCCACCAGGCCCATCTCCTCGCTGGTCATCAACCGCTCGATGTCGAGCAGGATGAGCATGCGCTCGTCGACCACGCCCAGGCCGGTGAGGAACTTGCGGTCGATGGCCGAGCCCAGGTCCGGCACGGCGCGCAGCTGCGCGGGATCCAGCCGGATCACGTCGGAGACGGCGTCGACCACCACGCCGATCGTGCGGCCGGCCACGGCGAGCACGATCATCACCGTGGTTTCGTCGTAGACGGCCTGCGATAGCCGGAACTTCAGCCGCATGTCGACCACCGGCACGATCAGGCCGCGAAGATTGATCGCGCCTTTCACGAAGTCCGGCGCGCCGGGCAGGCGCGTGACCTGGTCGTAGCCGCGGATCTCCTGCACCTTGAGGATGTCCACGCCGTACTCCTCGTCGCCGAGGGTGAAGGTGAGGTACTCGTGCGCGGCCACGGCGGCGGCGGTTTCGGCGTCGAGCTGGGTGTCGGTGCTCATGGATGCGTTCCGTGTGTTCAGGCGGCCCGGCGCAGGCGCGCCTTCTGCGCGAGCCCGTCGGCGTCGACGATCAGCGCGACGCGGCCGTCGCCCAGGATCGTCGCGCCCGATACGCCCGCGATCTTGCGGTAGTTGGTCTCGAGGTTCTTGATGACGACCTGCTGCTGGCCGAGCAGTTCGTCGACTTCCAGCGCGATGCGGCGGCCCTCGCTCTCCACCACCACCGCGATGGGCGGGGTGTCGAGCACCGCGCAGGTGCCCGGGCCCAGCCCGTACTGCTCGGCGAGGCTGAGCACCGGAATGTAGTCCTCGCGCAGGCGCAGCACGCGGTCGCCGCCACCGATGGTGCGGACCTCGTCCTCGCGCGGCTGCAGCGATTCCACCACCACGTTCAGCGGCAGCACGAAGACCTCGCTGCCCACCGCGACGGTCATGCCGTCGAGGATCGCCAGCGTGAGCGGCAGGCGGATGGTCATGGTCGAGCCGGCATTCGCGCGGCTGGCGATGTCGATCGAACCGCCGAGGGCCAGGATGTTCCGGCGCACCACGTCCATGCCCACGCCGCGCCCGGAAACGTCGGTGAGCTTGTCGGCGGTGGAGAAGCCGGGATGGAAGATGAGATCCCAGACTTGGGCGTCCGCGGGGTTCTCCGGCAGCGGCAGGCCGCGCTCGCGCGCCTTGGCCACGATGCGCTCGCGGTCGAGGCCGCGGCCGTCGTCGGTCACCTCGATGACGATATGCCCGCCCTGGTGCATGGCCGCCAGCGTGATCGTGCCGGTCTCGTCCTTGCCCGCCCTGCGGCGCTCTTCGGGCGGCTCCAGGCCGTGGTCGATGGAGTTGCGCACCAGGTGAACCAGCGGATCGACGATCTTCTCGATCACGCCCTTGTCGAGCTCGGTGCCTTCGCCCAGCGTCTTCAGGCGCACCTTCTTGCCCAGGCGCGAGGCGAGGTCGCGCACCATGCGCGGGAAGCGGCTGAAAGCGAAGTCGATGGGGAGCATGCGCACGCCCATCACCGCTTCCTGCAGGTCGCGCGAGTTGCGCTCGAGCTGCGCGATGCCGGCGAGCAGCTGCTCGTGCAGCACCGGGTCCAGCGCCTCGGCGCGCTGCTGGATCATGGCCTGCGTGATGACCAGCTCGCCGACGAGGTTGATGAGCGCATCGACCTTCGACACCGCGACGCGGATCGAGCTGTCGGCCTCGGCGCGCGCACCGGACGCGGCCTGCGCCTGCGCGGGCATGCCGTCGGCGGCAACGTCCGGTGCGGCGTCGGCCTGCACCACGGGCGCGGCGACCGCGGCGGGCTCGGGCTCGACGGCGTCGATGACGAGGTCGCACTGGTCGTCGATCCAGGCGAACACGTCGTCGATCTGCGCGCGCTTGACCGTGCCCGGCAGTTCGAAGGTCCAGCCTAGGTAGGCGGTGGTCGGATCGAAGCTGCCGAACGGCGGCAGCGTATCGTCGAGACAGGCGACCTCGCGCGCGCCGAGCTCGGCGAGCTCGCGCATGATCCGCACCGGGTCGTTGCCGCTCATGAACAGCGAGGGCATGGGGCGGAACACCACGCGCCAGTGGTCCGGGCCGGACGGCGCGGGCGCGGCCGCCACGAGCGCGGCGGCGGGCGGGGCGCCGGTGAGCAGGGTGTCGAGCTCGCGCTTGCTGGCGTCGATGGCGGGCTGGTCGAGCGGGCTGCCGTGCTCGGCGTGCTCGATCATGCCGCGCAGCACGTCCACCGAGGTGAGCAGCACGCTGGTGGCGGCGCTGTCGAGGTGGCGCTTGCCTGCGCGCGCCTCGTCCAGCAGCGTCTCCATCACGTGGGTGAAGTCGCTGATGTACCTGAAGCCGAACGTGCCCGCACCGCCCTTGATCGAGTGTGCGGCGCGGAAGATCGCATTGATGGTGTCCGCGTCGGAGCGGCCCGCCTCCATGCCGAGCAGGCCCGATTCCATCGTGTCCAGGCCTTCGCGGCTTTCCTCGAAGAACGCGGCAAAGAACCGGCTCATGTCCATGGCGACGGGCTCCGGTGGCTCAGCCGAGGACCTTGCGGACGGTGGCCAGCAGCTGTTCGGGATCGAAGGGCTTGACCAGCCAGCCGGTGGCGCCCGCGGCGCGGCCTTCCTGCTTCTTCTCCGGGCCGGATTCGGTGGTGAGCATCAGCAGCGGAGTGAACTTGTAGTCGGGCAGCTGGCGCAGGTTGCGGATCAGCTCGATGCCGTCCATGCGCGGCATGTTGACGTCGGTGACCACGGCATCGAAGCGGCGCGTGCGCGCGATGTCCAGCGCGGCCTGGCCGTCTTCCGCTTCGCTGACGTTGTAGCCGCCCGAGGTCAGGGCGAACGCGACCATCTGCCGCATGGAGGTGGAATCGTCGACGATCAGCAGTTGCGCGCTCACGCGTTGTCTCCGGAAACGTTCTGGTTCTCGACGCCCAGGCCGGTGGCCAGCGCGAGCTGGCGCGCGGCGTTGACCAGGGCAGGGGATGGGCTGTCCAGCACGGTGCGGCGCCCGGCGCCGGCGCGGTCGCGCACGAAGGCGTGCAGCAGTTGCAGACCCGCGGCATGCACGCGCTCGACCGCGCCGGCCGCCAGCGTGACCGCGTCGTCGGCCTCCAGGAGCGGCAGCAGCGCCTGCTGCAGGTCGCCGACGTGCTCGATGCCGAGGTTGGCAGGTAGGGCGAGTTCGCTCATGGCGGACCGTCCAGGCATGGGATACGCGATGGTTAACGGCAGGTTGGGCGGTGACTTGAGGTGGGGGTAAACCGCCGCGGGCCGCATCGGCGGGAGTGCCCGGGGGGCTTGACGCTTGCTTCCCGTCCCTCGTCCCCGGGGTCATCGCCCGCGGAGGGGCAGCGAATCCCGTCCGGCCGCACCTGGCCCTGTAGCGCGCTGGCCCGTCAGGCCGTCATCCCCGTGAACGCGGGGATCCATGGACCTTGCCCTCGCGCCGTCGCCCTTCCCCGTCGTCCCCGCGAAGGCGGGGACCCAGTGGCTTCTATCGCCCCAACGGGCATGTAACGCCCGGACGTCTCCACCGTCATCCCCGCGAACGCGGGGATCCACGGATACTGCGCGCGCGCCGGCGCCGCACGGTCGTCCCCCGGCGAGCGCGGGATCCATCGACGTTGCCTCGGGTGTTGTGTATCCAATAGCAACAGCGTCTCGCGCGCTGTCGTGCGCGAGGTGCTTCTCTCTGGTGGACCAGGAAGGTGCGAGCGTTCTCTGACGCCGCAGCAGGAAGATTCCTGGCCCGGAAAGGTAGGGACCAGAGTCCATCTTTGGCTAGGGCCTGTTAACACAAACGCAGCCCATCGGCGATCAGTGCAAAGCTGATGAAGCCGACGAACATCACGTCGAGTTTCTCGAAGCGAGAGAAGATGCGGCGAAAGCCCTTGAGGCGCCGGAACA
>JBMOOW010000182.1:0-1641 GCA_049323195.1 Pseudomonadota bacterium
CCTGCGCCAGCACCGGCCCGCTCCCGCACGCCGCCGCCCCGGCCGGCGCCCAGGCCGCCACGCTGCACGTGGACGTGCCCGCCATCCAGCATCCGGACGGCGAGACCCCGCAATGGTGGTACCGCGCTGGCGCCGCCCAGGCCGCGGAGCGCGGCGCCATGAACGGCCGCGCCAGGAACGTGATCGTATTCCTCGGCGACGGCATGAGCCTGACCACCGTGGCCGCCGCGCGCATCCTGGAGGGGCAACGCAAGGGCATGCCCGGCGAGGAGAATCGCCTGGCCTGGGAAACCTTCCCGGACACCGCGCTGAGCAAGACCTACAACACCAATTCGCAGACCCCGGACTCCGCCGGCACCATGAGCGCGATCGCCACCGGCGCCAAGACCCGGCTGGGCGTGCTCAGCATCGGCCAGAGCGCGCCGCGTGGCGACTGCAAGGCGGCACTGGCCACCCCGCTGCTGACCCTATGGGAACTCGCCGCCTCCACCGGCATGGCCACCGGCGTGGTCACCACCACCCGCGTGACGCACGCCACCCCGGCCGCCACCTTCAGTCACAGCGCCGACCGCAACTGGGAGAGCGATGCCGACCTGCCGCCGGAGGCACAGGCCGAAGGCTGCCTCGACATCGCCCGGCAGATGGTGGAATCGCCGTACGGCACCGGCCCCGACGTGCTGATGGGCGGCGGCCGCAGCAATCTGATGCCGGCCAGCCAGCGCGATCCGGAGTACGACGACAAGGTCGGCGCGCGCCTGGACGGGCGCGACCTGATCGCCGAGTGGCAGCAGCGCCATCCGGGCGGCGTCTACGTCTGGAACGCGGCGCAGCTGCGCGCCGCGCCGACCGACCAGCCGCTACTGGGCCTGTTCGAGCCCGACCACATGCACTACGAACACGACCGCCCGCAGGACCCCGCCGGCGAACCCTCGCTGGCGGAGATGACCCGCGCTGCGATCACCCGCCTGGCGCGCAACCCGGACGGCTACGTGCTGCTGGTGGAAGGCGGCCGCATCGACCATGCCCACCACTCCGGCAACGCCTTCCGCGCGCTGGACGAGACCATCGCCTTCTCCGACGCGGTGCGCGTCGCCAGCGAGATGACCTCGCCGCAGGACACCCTGATCCTGGTCACCGCCGACCACTCGCACACCATGACCTTTGCCGGCTATCCCGCGCGCGGCAATCCGATCCTGGGCAAGGTCAAGGGCGGCAGCGGCGAGGAGAGCGATCCCACCCAGCTGGCGCGCGACGCCACCGGCCTGCCCTACACCACGCTGAGCTATGCCAACGGCCCCGGCTACGTCGGCGCCAGTTCGCGCCAGCCGGAAGGCCCCAAGCGCTTCGAGCACTGGATGGAAGGCGTGCGCCCCGCCCGCAATGGGCGTCCGGACCTGACCCACGTGGACACCGAGGATCCGGACTACATGCAGGAAGCGCTGGTGCCGGCGAAATCGGAGACCCACGGCGGCGAGGACGTCGGCGTGTGGGCCCGCGGCCCCGGCAGCGCCGCAGTGCGCGGCTCGCTGGAGCAGAACGCGCTCTATCACATCCTGCTGCAGGCCAGCCCGCGCCTGCGCGCGGCGGCCTGCGCGCAGCAGCTGTGCGATGGCAACGGAGTTCCGGTGATCCTGCCCGATC
>JBMOOW010000183.1:0-30152 GCA_049323195.1 Pseudomonadota bacterium
ACCACCTGGGACTTCGACGCCGGCTACCGCGCGATCGCAGCCGCGCCCGGCTCGCACAGCTTCGGCGGCGGCAGCGCGGACGCGCCGCGGGTGATGGACGCGGTCACGCTCGAGCTGCGCTGAACGCCTGGACGACGCGTTGATCCGGGGCGCGTAGCCTGGCGCGCCGCGAAGCGACCACGAAGGACGCAACGATGCCGATCAGCACGGTCCTGGAGCGCGTGCGCAGCCCGCTGGCCGCAGGCGACCTGCGCGGCGCGGTGATCCTGCTCAACAGCCTCGTGCCGCACCGGTTCACCTCGGTGTTCCGCTTCGACGGCGACATGCTGCACAACGTGGTGTTCTTCGACCGCGAGAACCCGGCGCAGGAGCGCGTGGGAGTCGATTCCCGTGGCCGCGTCCTGCTGCGTCTTCGTGCGCGACGGCGGCGACCGCTTCGTGGTCCCCGACGCGCAGGACGACGCGCGGGTGGACGGGCATCCCAAGCAGCCGGTCTTCCGCTCCTACTGCGGCGTGCCGCTCATCGACGCCAGCGGGCGCATGCACGGCACGGTCTGCCACTTCGACTTCGCGCCGCATCCGGACGACCCCCGCACCGTCGAGCTGCTGGAGGCCGTGGCGGCGTCCAGCGGCTTGCGCGGCATGTACTCGGGAAAGCGCAGCGGCGTGTTCCAGATGCCGACCACGATGGCCTCGCGCACGCGCCCTTCGTCGACCAGGCGCGTCATCGCGCCGTCCACGTCCCAGTCCACGCCGGTACAGGCCAGCGCCGGGTCGAACAGGTTCTGCCCGTCGTGCATGTACAGCACGGGATAGCGGCGCGCCGGATTGCGGCCGTAGGACGCGCACGTCGTCGAGCGCGTCGTCGAGGGCGTCGTTCACCCCGTCGCCGTCGCGGTCGTCGGTTTCCTCGCTGTCGTGATGGATCGTCTCATCGGATGTCTCTCCTCAGGCCCGGATCGGCCGGTGGATGGCCAGGCACCGTGGCTCACAGCGCACGCAGGCGGATCGCCTGCCCGCCACCCGGCGCCAGCCGGAGCCGCAGCGTGTCGCCGCGGGTGACGCGCTTTTTCTCCACGGCGAACGCATGCGGGTTCGTCTTCCAGTCCGCGCCTTCGCCGTCGCGGTAGATCTGCGCTTCGTAGCGGCGACCTTTGTCGAGGAAGTCGAGGGGGAGCGTGAGGCTGCGCGCGTTCTCGTCGGTCACCGCGCCCACGTACCAGTCGTCCCCGCCGCGTTCCTTGCGCGCGATGGTGACGAAATCGGCGGGCTCGCCGTTGATCACGCGCGTGTCCTCCCAGTCCACCGGCACGTCCTTGATGAACTGGAAGGCGTCCATGTGCCGCTCGTAGTGCTCGGGCAGGTCGGCGGCCATCTGGATGGGGCTGTAGAGCACCACGTACTGCGCCAGCTGCTTGGCCAGGGTGGAATGGAAGACCTGGCCGTTGCGGCCCTTCAGGCTGACCACGCCCGGGGTGAAGTCCATGGGGCCGGCCAGCAGGCGCGTGAACACCAGCATGGCCTCGTGCTCCGGCGGATTGCCGGGGTTGCCCCAGGCGTTGTACTCCATGCCGCGCGCGCCTTCGCGCGCCACCCAGTTCGGGTAGGTGCGGCGCAGGCCGGTGTCCTTGATCGGCTCGTGCGCGTTGATCGCGATGCGATGCTTCGCGGCCTCGCGCACCACGCGCAGGTGGTGGTTGCTCATCCACTGGCCGTCGTGCCACTCGCGCAGCACCGGCCCGTCGGTGGCGTCCTGCCGCTCGACCTGGCCGGCATCGCAGACGTAGCCGGTCTTGACCGCGTCCACGCCCAGGCGCGCGTACATCGCGAAGGCGCGGCCCATCTGCCGCTCGTAGTGGCTCACCGCGCAGCCGGTCTCGTGATGGCCGACCAGGTGCACGCCCTTCGACTTCGCATAGGCCGAGAGCGCTTCGATGTCGAAGTCGGGCGTCGCCTTGGTGAAATCGAAGCCCCAGCCGTTGGCGAACCACTGGCCGTCCCAGCCGGGATTCCAGCCCTCCACCAGCACGCCGCGGAAGCCGTGCTTGGCTGCGAAGTCGATGTAGCGCTTCGTCTCCGCGGTGGTGGCGCCATGCTTCGCGCCGGTCACCCAGCTCTGCGTCTCCAGGTGCAGCGACCACCAGATGCCCACGTACTTGTGCGGCACCACCCAGCTCACGTCGCCGAGCGCGTTGGGCTCGTTGAGGTTGAGAATCAGGCTGGACTCGACCAGCCCTCCGGCGCGGTCGCTGATGGTGAGCGTGCGCCACGGCGTATGGAACGGCGCGGTGCGGCGCACCTTGTAACCGTCCGCGCCCGGCGAGAGCTGGGCCTTGAGCCGGCGGCCCTCCACGCGCGCGAGCCACATGGCCGAGTAGTCGACCAGCGCCGCCTCGTGGAACGAGACGTAGACGCCGTCGTCGGTACGGATCGTCATCGGCGTATGCGCGCGGCCGACCTCGGCCAGCGGCGTGGTGTTGTAGAGGTACTCGTAGCGGTTCCATTCGCCGGCGGGAATCCACCAGGCGGTCGCCGGGCGCGCGAGGTCGAACTCGGTCAGCTCCTCGGTGATCCGCACGTCCCTGAATTGCGGCTGGTCGGGGAACTCGTAGCGAAAGCCCAGGCCGTCATCGAACACGCGGAACACGACGTCGAGCGCGCGCCTGCCGTTGATCTTCTCGGTGAAGCGCGCGCGCAGCTCGTTGTAGTGGTTGCGGGTCAGGCGCCGCTCGCCCCAGGGCTGCTCCCAGGTCTCGTCGAACGTGCGGGTGGCCTGCGAGGTGAAGGCGAGATCGCGCTGGATCTGCTCGGCGTTCTGGAACAGAAAGCCCAGCCGCGAGGTGTTGATCAGCGGCCTGCCCCCGCGGAGGACGCGGTAGCCCATGCGGCCGTCGTCGAGGTCGAGCTCGACACGGATCGCCCCGTCCGGGGATTCGACGCTGGCAACCGTCGCGGCGGCCGCGGGCCCGGCGACGAGAGCGAGGGCGGCGAGGGTGAGGTAGCGCAGGCGCAGGAGGCTCATCGGCGGGTCACTCGATCACGAAGACGACGGCCGTGCGGCCGGGAAGGGTGAGGCGGCCATCGGCACCGAGGCGTGCCTCGCGCGCGCGGCGATCGGCGCCCGTGCGCAGCGCCGGGTGCAGCACCCAGTGCTTGCCGGCCTCGGTCGGCAGGGCGACGGCGCGGGCGTCGGGCGCGACGTTGATCGCGTACAGCAGTTCGCTGAAGCCGGCGTCGGCGCGGCCGCCGCCATCGAGGTGGCCGACGACGACCGTCGGGTCCTGGTCAGGCCCGATGTTGAGGAATCGCAGGCGCCGCTGCACCTCCTCCGTGCTGCGAAGGCGCAGCAGCGGCGTGCTGGCACGCAGGCGCAGCCAGTCCTGCACGGCATCGCGCGTCCACTCGATCTCGCGCCTGCCGGGCTTGATCGAGGCATCGCGAAGCACGGGCGCGAGCAGCGGCCAGTCGCGGCCGTTGTCGGCCTCGCGCGGCAGGCCGGCGGCGAAGCCGTTGTCGGCATGGGTCCAGTCGAGGCGGTTGAACCAGTCGCCGGAGTCGAAGGAGTTGCGGTCCAGCGACTTGCTGCGCAGCACCTCCTGCCCGGCATGCAGGTAGGCCACGCCCTGGCTGAGCATCACCAGCGCCGCGCCGAGCACCTGCACGCGTGCGCGCTCCTCGCGCGAGGTGCCGGCCGGAAGCCGCAGGGCGTTGAGGTCGAACAGTGTCAGGTTGTCGTGGTTCTCGACGTAGTTCACGACCTCGGTGGGCTGGCTCGCGAAGCCCGCGGGCTGGCCCTTGTAGTCGAGTTCGGACAGCGTGGCGGTGCGTCCGTCGGCGAAGCGGGTGCGGTAGTCGCGCAACGTGCCGGCCAGCCCGGCGCGAACGAGGTCGGCGGCGTGCAGCAGGTCCGCGCGCGGGCGCCGCGGGTCCGCGTGCGTGTTCGGCGCGTAGACCAGGCCGTTGAGCCAGCCCTGTTGCTTCAGCAGGTCGATGCCCGAGTCGCAGCAGCCGCCGCCACGTGCGGCATCGCGCCCGCGGTCGCTGAAGCTGGCGATGCCGGTGCCATCCAGCCGGCCCTGCGCGGCCTGCACGAATCGCCTGCCATCGGCGATCTCGCCGAAGTTCCAGCCCTCCCCGATCAGCGGGACGTACCGGCCCAGCGCGGACGCGAGCCGTTGCTGCACGACCTCCATGGCCCGGCGCGGCTGGTGGCCCATCAGGTCGAAGCGGTAGGAGTCGATGCCGTAGTGCTTCGACCACAGCACGATCGAGTCCGCCATCAGCCGCGCCATCATGCGGTGCTCGGTGGCGGTGTTCTCGCAGCAGGTGGAGCGCTCGACCTTCCCGTTCGCGTCGAGCCGGTGGTAGTAGCCCGGCACGATGCGGTCCAGCACGCTGGTTTCGGCCTGGCCGGACGTCGTGGTGTGGTTGTAGACCACGTCCATGCCCACGCGCAGGCCGGCCGCGTGCAGGGCCTGAACCATCGCGCGGAACTCGCGGATGCGCACCGCGCCATCGCGCGCGTCGGTGGCGTAACTGCCTTCGGGTGCGTTGAAGTGGTACGGGTCGTAGCCCCAGTTGAAGCAGTCGCGCGCGGCCACGGCCTGCACGGCGGCCTGCTGCGCCGGGCTGTCGGGCGCCGCGTCGGGAATGGCGGGCGCGACGCAGCCGGCCTCCGGCACGGTGGCGATGTCGAACGCCGGAAGCAGGTGGATGTCGGTGAGCCCGGCATCGCGCAGGCCGCGCAGGTGGCGCATGCCGGCCGACTCCGGGTGCGTGAAGCCCAGGTACTTCCCGCGATGCGCCGCGGGCACGCTGGCATCGTCCCGCGAGAAGTCGCGCACGTGCAGTTCGTAGATCGCCATGTCCACGTTCGAGGCCGGCGGCCCCGGCCGTGCGTGGCCCTGCCAGCCGGGCGGTGCCAGCGCCGGGTCGTCGAGATCGGCGACGTAGCTGCGCCTGGAATCGGTGGTGAGGCTGACCGAGTAGGGATCGGTGACGCGGTTGCGCACCAGGCCCACGCCCGGCACCACGACGTCGACGAGGAAGGTGTAGTAGCGCCCGCGCAGATCGCCGGCGAGCTGGCCGCTCCACGTGCCGGTGGCAGCGTCCCGACCCAGGGGCTCGATGCGCGTGGCGTTGCCGACGCCATCCGCGTACAGGCAAACGGCCACGGCCTGCGCCGTCGGCGCCCAGAGGCCAAAGCGCGTGGACGCGTCGTCCACGTGGAGCCCGAGCTCGGCCTGCCCGGCGGCGGCGAAGGCATCGTCGAGGAAGCCGGGCCACTGCAGCCCCGTGGCGTCGAGCACACGGCCGGACGCATCTTCCTGCACCAGCAGCCACTGGTGCGCAATGCGCTCGCGGACGCGCGCGGCATCGGCCGCGGTGATCGCCAGGCGCGCGCCGTCGCCCACGAAGCGGAAGCGTTCGGCGCTTTCGGTGCTCGACGCATGCGGCGACGCCTGCAGGCCAATCGAGCCTTCCGCACCCGCCAGCGCGAGGCCGGCCGCTGCAGAGAGGCCCGCCCGCGAGGAGTGGGCCAGCCGGTAACGCCCGCCGGCAGGCTTGCCGGGCCACTGGATCGTGCGCGCATCCAGCCAGTAGGCGCGCGCGTCGGTGGCTGCGTGGCTGGCGGGTGCGAGCGTGCGTGCATGCGCCGGCGCATCGCAGTCGGCCAGGCGCGCTTCCTGCGCGCCCGCCGATGCCGCGGCGGCCGCCAGCGCGGCACCGAGGGCGGCGCGGATGAATACGTTTCCAGCAGCCCCGACGGCGGCGGCGGGCGCCGACCTGCGGCGAGAATGCGCGGGGGCGGCCCCAGACGCGGCGGCCGGACGGGGAGTGGACTCAGTCATGTCGGATCGCATCACTCAGGTGGTGATCGTCGGCGGCGGCACCGCCGGCTGGATGACGGCGGCGGCGCTGTCGAAGGTCTTGAATCGCGATTACTCGATCCGCCTGGTCGAGTCGGAGGAAATCGGCACCGTCGGGGTCGGCGAGGCCACGATTCCGATGATCAAGCTGTTCAACCAGGCGCTCGACCTCGACGAGACCGAGTTCGTCCGCGCCACGCAGGGCTCGTTCAAGCTCGGCATCGAGTTCGTCGACTGGGGGCAGGTGGGCGACAGCTACATCCACGGCTTCGGCAAGATCGGCCAGGACCTCGGCCTCGTGCCCTTCCACCAGTACTGGCTGAAGATGCACCAGGCCGGCAAGGCGGCGCCGCTGGACGAGTACTCGATCACCACCTGGGCCAGCCGCCACAACAAATTCATGCGCGCGGTCACCGACCGCCCGAACTCGCCGCTCGCCGACATCGCCTACGCCTACCATTTCGACGCCGGCCTCTACGCGGCCTTCCTGCGCCGTTACGCCGAGGCGCGTGGCGTCGAGCGCGTCGAGGGCAAGGTGGTGGACGTGTCGCTGCGCGGCACGGACGGCCACGTCGAGTCGGTGACGCTCGACGGCGGTCGCGTCGTCGAAGGCCAGCTGTTCATCGACTGCTCCGGCTTCCGCGGCCTGCTGATCGAGCAGGCGCTCAAGACGGGGTACGTCGACTGGACCCATTGGCTGCCCTGCGACCGTGCCGTGGCCGTGCCCTGCGCGCACGGCGGGCCGATCACGCCCTACACGCGCTCCACCGCGCGGCAGGCGGGCTGGCAGTGGCGCATCCCGCTGCAGCACCGCGTCGGCAACGGGCACGTCTTCTCCAGCCGCTTCATCAGCGAGGACGAGGCGACCGCCACGCTGATGGCCAACCTCGAGGGCGAGGCGCTGGCCGAGCCGCGCACGCTGCGCTTCGTGACCGGCAAGCGCAGGAAGTTCTGGAACCGCAACGTGGTCGCCATCGGCCTGGCCAGCGGCTTCATGGAGCCGCTGGAGTCCACCTCGATCCACCTGATCCAGTCGTCGATCGCGCGGCTGACGGCGTTCTTCCCGTCCGCCGGTTTCGAGCAGGCCGACATCGACGAGTTCAACCGGCATTCGGATGTCGAGTTCGACGCGATCCGCGACTTCCTGATCACCCACTACCACGCCACCGAACGCTCCGACACGCCGTTCTGGGACTACTGCCGCACGATGGAGGTGCCCGGGTCGGTCACGCAGCGCATGGAGCTGTTCCGCAGCAACGGCCGCGTCTTCCGCGAGGGCAACGAGCTGTTCGCCGAGCCCAGCTGGGTGCAGGTGATGCACGGCCAGCGCGTGCACCCGCGCGGCTACCACGCGCTCGTCGACGTGTATCCGGAGGAGAAGATCGCCGACTACCTCGCCAACGTGCGCGGCGTGATCGGCAAGTGCGTGGAGGCGATGCCGACGCACGAGGCGTTCATCGCGCGTCACTGCGCCACGAACGCTTGATCCCACCGGCTCAGCCCAGCGTGGCGTAAAACGCGCCATGCGCGGGCAGCAGCAGGCGGCCGCAGTTGAATGCGCCCTGTTCGATGCCGGGCGCATCGACTACGACACCGCAGCGGATGTCGAGCGGGCAGTCGACCGGTGCCGCCGAAAGGTTGAAGGCCACCAGCAACCGCTGACCCTCGTGCTCGCGCACGAACGCCAGCACCGGCTCGGGCGTATCGAGAAAGCGGATGTCGCCCTCGACCAGCGCCGGCTGCGTGCGGCGCCAGCGCAGGAAGGCGCGCACCGCATTGAGTACGGACTGCGGGTCGGCCTCCTGCTTGGCTACGCTGCGCGGGTGGTGCGTGGCCGCCACCGGCAGCCAGGGCGCGCCCTCGGTGAAGCCGGCCTGCGCGCCGCCGTCCCAGGGCATGGGCGTGCGGCAGCCGTCGCGTCCCTTGAAGTTGGGCCAGAAGGCGATGCCGTAGGGGTCCTGCAGCAGCTCGAAGGGCACGTCCGCCTCCGGCAGGCCCAGCTCCTCGCCCTGGTACAGGCAGACCGAGCCGCGCAGCGAGCAGACCAGCGCCACCAGCTGGCGCGCGAGCGCGTCACCGGCCGCATCGCCGCCCCAGCGCGTCACCGCGCGGCGCACGTCGTGGTTGCTGATCGCCCAGCAGGGCCAGCCGTCGGCCATCGACGCTTCCAGGCGCTCGACCGTGCCGCGGATGTAGGCCGCGCTGAAGTCGTCGGTGAGCAGCTCGAACGAATAGCCCATGTGCAGCCGGCCCGGGCGCACGTACTCGGCCATGGTCGCCAGGGAGTCCTCCGAGGAGATCTCGCCCAGCGCGGCCACGTCGGGGTAGCGGTCCATCAGCGCGCGCACGTCCTCGAGCACGGCGAGGTTCTCCGGCTGCGTGTTGTTGTAGTAGTGGTACTGGAAGGCGTAGGGATTGTCGGCCGCGAAGCCGCGGCCCGTGCGCAGGTGCTCGGGCTTGGGCGGGTTGTCGCGCAGCTGCGCGTCGTGGAAGCAGAAATTGATCGAGTCCAGGCGGAAGCCGTCGACGCCGCGGTCGAGCCAGAACCTCAGGTTGTCCAGCTGCGCCTCGCGCACGGCCGGGTTGTGGAAGTTCAGGTCCGGCTGGCTGGAAAGGAAGTTGTGCAGGTAGTACTGGCAGCGCCGCGGCTCCCAGCGCCAGGCCACGCCGCCGAAGATCGACAGCCAGTTGTTGGGCGGCGTGCCGTCGGGCCTGGCGTCGGCCCAGACGTACCAGTCGGCGCGCGCGTTGTCGCGGCTCTGGCGGCTCTCCCTGAACCAGTCATGCTGGTCGGAGGTGTGGCTGAGCACCTGGTCGATCATGACCTTCAGCCCCAGCGAATGCGCCTTCGCGAGCAGGCGGTCGAAATCGTCCAGCATGCCGAACATCGGGTCGACCGCGCGCGGATCGGCGATGTCGTAGCCGAAGTCGGCCATCGGGCTCTTGAAGAACGGGCTGATCCAGATGGCGTCCACGCCCAGGCCCGCCACGTAATCGAGCTTCTCGATGATGCCGGGCAGATCGCCGATACCGTCGCCGTTGGTGTCAAGGAAGCTGCGCGGGTAGATCTGGTAGATCACCGCGCCACGCCACCACTGCTTGCTCGTCATCGAACTGCTCGCACCGCCCGCGGACCCCTCCGCGCAGGCGCCGCAGCATGCCGCCATGCTGCGCCCGCACCGCGTTGAATACGTTTGCAGCGGAATTTGTGCAGAGCGTGCGCTGTCTACCATCGCGCCACCGCGGCTTTCCGCCGCGGGCCGGGCCGGCGCCATGCTGCATCGCACACCGCATTCTCGCGGCGCGGCCCGCACACTCGCCATGCCGCCCGACAGGTGCGGACCCCCGGAGCACCGATGACCCGCACCTCGACCAAGCCGCAGCTCTCGTTCTGGCAGATCTGGAACATGTGCTTCGGCTTCCTCGGCATCCAGTTCGGCTTCGCGCTGCAGAACGCGAACGTCTCCCGCATCTTCCAGACCCTGGGGGCGGAGATGGAGGAGATCCCCGTCCTGTGGATCGCCGCGCCGCTCACCGGGCTGCTCGTGCAGCCGATCGTGGGCTACTTCTCCGACCGCACCTGGACGGGCCTGGGCCGGCGGCGGCCCTACTTCCTCGCCGGCGCGGTGCTCGCCACCCTCGCGCTGTTCGTCATGCCCAACTCGCCGGCCCTCTGGGTCGCGGCGGGCATGCTGTGGGTGCTGGATGCGTCGATCAACATCTCGATGGAGCCGTTCCGCGCGTTCGTCGGCGACCAGCTTCCCGTGAGGCAGCGCCCCACCGGCTATGCGATGCAGAGCTTCTTCATCGCGGTGGGCTCGGTGATCGCGAGCCTGCTGCCCTGGCTGCTGGCGAAGGCGGGCGTGGCCAACACCGCCGGGGCCGGCGAGGTGCCCGACACGGTGCGCTACGCCTTCTACTTCGGCGGCGTCGTGCTGCTGCTGGCGATTCTCTGGACGGTGATCCGCACGCGCGAATACCCGCCGGAGACGCTGAATGCCTGGGACGAGGCGCCGGTGCTCGCGCGCCGCCCCCGTGCGGCGGCTGCGCTGCGCCGCAGCGCGCTGCCGTGGCTGGTGTCGGGCGCGGCGGGCGTGGCCGCCGTCGCGGCCTACGGCTGGGCCAAGGAGCTCTACATCTTCTTCGCCCTGCTGCTGGCCTATGGCATCGCCCTGCTGCTGCGTTCGGTGGTGGCGGGCACCGGTGCGTTCGGGCACATCATGGACGACCTGCACGACATGCCCGCCACGATGCGCCAGCTCGCGGTGGTGCAGTTCTTCTCGTGGTTCGCGCTGTTCTCGATGTGGATCTACACCACCGCCACCGTCAGCGGGGTGCACTTCGGCAGCGACGATCCGACCTCCGCGGCGTACAACGAAGGCGCCAACTGGGTCGGCGTGCTGTTCGCCGCGTACAACGGCTTCGCCGCGCTCGCGGCCATCCTGATCCCGCGGATGGTCAGGCGCTGGGGTCTGCGCGTGAGCCACCTGGTCAATGCCACGCTCGGCGGGCTGGGCCTGCTGTCGTTCGCGGTGATCCGCGACCCGCAGTGGCTGCTGCTGTCGATGGTGGGCGTGGGCTTTGCCTGGGCCTCGATCCTCTCCCTGCCCTATGCGCTGCTTTCCGACAGCGTGCCGGCGCAGAAGATGGGCGTGTACATGGGCATCTTCAACTTCTTCATCGTGATCCCCCAGCTGGTCGCGGCCAGCCTGCTCGGGGTGCTGCTGAAGCTGTTCTTCGGCACGCAGCCGCTTTATGCGCTCGTCATCGGCGGGGTCAGCATGATCGTGGCCGGCCTGTGCGTGCTGCGCGTGCGCGAGCCGCGCCTGCACGGCCGGGCGATGGAGGCTTCGGCATGAGCTTCGCGCGCCGGATCGCTCCCCTGGCGCTCGCGCTGCTGGCCGCCGCCGGCGCGGCGTCCGCGCAGGGCCGCGCGCAGGTCAAGGCCCGGGACCTGGTCGGCACCGCCGAGCCCTTCGCCAGCGACGCGGTGTACTTCGTGCTGACCGACCGCTTCGTCAATGGCGACCCGTCCAACGACCACCGCGAACAGGGCGGCAGGCACCGCACGTTCGACCGCCCCACGCCCGGCGCGCCGAAGGGGCGCACGGACAACATCGGCTACCTCGGGGGCGACTTCAAAGGCCTGCTGGACAACGCCGCCTACATCGCCGACATGGGCTTTTCCTCGGTATGGATCACGCCCATCGTCGACAACCCGGACGAGGCCTTCACCGGCGGCGAGCCCGTGCGCTGGGGCGGCATGCACACCGACCGCGGCAAGACCGGCTACCACGGCTACTGGGGCGTGAACTTCTGGACGCTGGACGAGCACCTGCCCAGCCGCGACCTCGACTTCCGCGGCCTGGCCGCCGGCCTGAAGACGCACGGGCTCAAGACCGTGCTCGACATCGTGGCCAACCACGGCTCGCCTGCCTACACGATGCCGGTCGACCAGCCGAAATTCGGCGAGATCTACGACCGCGACGGCAGGCTCGTCGCCGACCACCAGAACCTGCATCCGTCGAAACTCGATCCTGCGAACAACCCGCTGCACCGCTGGTACAACACCCGGCCGGGCCTGGCGCAGCTTTCGGACGTCAACGAGAACAACCCGCAGGTGCTGGAGTATTTCGTCGGCGCCTATTCGCAGTGGATCGACCAGGGCGCCGATGCCTTCCGCATCGACACCATCCCGTGGATGCCGCATGCGTTCTGGCAGAAATTCGCCGAGCGCATCCGCGAGAAGCGCCCGGGCTTTTTCATGTTCGCCGAGGCCTTCGACCACGACGCGGCGACCATCGCGCAGCACACGCTGCCGCGCAACGGCGGCATCAGCGTGCTCGACTTCCCGCTCAAGGAGCGCCTGCAGGAGGTGTTCGGCCGGAAGGGCGGTGGCTACGAGAAGGTCGCCGAGCGCCTCTACCTCACCGACGGCCCGTATGCGAACCCGTACGAGCTGATGACGTTCTACGACAACCACGACATGGCGCGGCTGGACGCCCGCGACGAGGGTTTCATCGACGCGCACAACTTCCTGTTCACCGCGCGCGGCATCCCGGTCATCTACTACGGCTCGGAAACCGGCTTCGAGCGCGGCACCGCCGAGCACGCGGGCAACCGCAACTACTTCGGCCAGGCGCGCATCGAGGCGGCGAAGTCGCACCGCATCCACCACGCACTGCGCCGCATCGCCCGCGTGCGCCAGGCCACGCCCGCGCTGCAGCGCGGGCTGCAGGTGAACCTGGAGTTCCAGGGCGACCGCGCCGCCTTCCTGCGCGCGCTGTCCACGCGCGAGGTCGCGCAGACCGCGCTGGTGCTGCTCAACAAGGGCGACGCGCCCGCCACGTTCCGGATCGACCGCCTGCTCCAGCGCGGCACCTGGCGGGCACGCCTGGGCGGCGGCGCCGTCGAGGTGGACGGCGTGCTGGAAGCCACGGTGCCCGCGCACGGCGTGGAGGTGTACGTGCTGGACGGGGCGATCACCGAGCCCGCGCTGCGCGAGGCGCTGGCCGACGCGATGGCACGCCTGGCGCGTCGCTGAGCGCGGCCGGCGGATGTCGGTCCAGCCTGCTGGCGAAGGCCAGCAGCACGTTGAGCGCGTCCGGGCCCTCGACGGTCGCATGCCCGTCCTGGGCCAGACGCGCCGCCACCGGTCCGGTGAGGTGGCGCAGCACGACGCGGGCGCGGCCGATGCGCAGCAGGGGTCCGGCGTCCTGCGCCAGCGCCGCCCGGCGCTGCGCATCGACCACGATCAGGCGTCCCGCCGCGTCCTCATACAGCACGACCGGACGGATCTCCCCGCCCGCGTTCTCGCGGGTCGGGCGCGGGGCGATGGAAGCGGCGTCGGGCGGCATGCCCGGATGCTGGCGCCGGCCCGGCCGCGGCGCATGGGGGAAAGCCCCCAGGCCGGCGAGAGCGGCGTCGCAGAATGCGCAGGCCCCGCCCTCAGCCGCAGATGAAGGAGCTGCGCCGCACCACCAGCGAGGCGGGCAGCATGGCGCTCTCGGCCGGCTCCTCGCGCACCAGCTGCATCAGCGTCGACACGAGCAGCTGGCCGGCGCGCGTGGTGTCCTGCACCACCGTGGTCAGCGGCGGCACCGCGAAGCGCGCCATGGGGATGTCGTCGAAGCCGACCATGGAGACCTGTTCAGGCACGCGGATGCCCGCCTCGGCCAGCGCGCGCATGGCGCCGATCGCGATCAGGTCGCTGGCCGCGAACACCGCATCGAACGGCTGCCCGCGCGCCAGCAGGGCGAGGGCGGCGGCGTGGCCGGCTTCCTCGCTGGTTTCGGCGTCGACCTGCAGGCGCCGGTCCAGCGGCGCCAGGCCGGCCGCGACGAGCGCCTGGCTGCAGCCCTCGAAACGGTCGAGGAATTCCGGGTAGTGGCTGGAAGCATGCCCGAGGAAGGCGATGCGGCGCCGCCCGCAGGCCAGCAGGTGCTCGCCGGCCAGGCGGCCGCCGTGCACGTTGTCGCAGCCGATCGACACGCCCGGCTGGTCCGGCGCCACGTTGCCCCAGCGCACGAAATGCGTGCCGCGCTCGACCAGCGCATCCAGCTTGTGCCGGTACTCCTCGTAGTCGCCATAGCCCAGCAGGATCAGCCCGTCGGCCTTCATGGCGTCCTCGTAGTCGGAATGCCAGTCGTCCGACAGCTGCTGGAAGGACACCAGCAGGTCCTGCCCGTGCCGCGCGCAGGCGCGGGTGATCGAGCCCAGCATCGACAGGAAGAAGGGATTGATGTGCGAGTCGTCGGGGGTCGGGTCCTCGAACAGCAGCAGGGCCAGCGTGCCCGACTTCTGCGTGCGCAGCGACGAGGCGCGGCGGTCGACCTTGTAGTTGAGCTCGCGGGCCACGGCCTCGACCCGCTTGCGGGTCTCCTCGTTCACCAGCGGGCTGCCGCGCAGCACGCGCGAGACGGTCGCCTGGGAGACGCCGGCGCGGAAGGCGATGTCGAAGGAGGTGGCTCGGGATTTTCGCGTCATGCCGCCCGGAGTGTAGGCCCGTCCGGCCGCTGCCATGCCATCGGTTGGGCTGGAAAGCGGCGGCCGGCGCCCGCATGGTTGGGGTTCAGGCCCTCAAGGCCGGCTTAACGCGCGGTCGACGGGCCGATCGGCATGCTGCGCCCCTCGTCGTTCCATTAACGCAACGCTCGGGAACTTCCGGACCCTTTAGCAGTCCAATGACCCGACTGCTAACCTAGACCCCATGACCCAGACAGCCGCCACCGCTCTCGTCACCCACAACCTGCCGGTTCCCGTGGCCACGGGGCTGAGCCCGCTCGGCTCGCTGGAGGCCTACATCAGCGCGGTCAACCGCATCCCGGTGCTGAGTGCGGACGAGGAGCAGCGCCTGGCGCGCCGCTACCGCGACCACGACGACCTCGACGCCGCCCGCGAGCTGGTGCACTCGCACCTGCGCTTCGTCGTGCACGTCGCGCGTGGCTACAACGGCTACGGCCTGGGCATGGGCGACCTGATCCAGGAAGGCAACATCGGCCTGATGAAGGCGGTCAAGCGTTTCGACCCCGACCAGGGGGTGCGTCTGGTCTCCTTCGCGGTGCACTGGATCCGTGCCGAGATGCACGAGTTCATCCTGAAGAACTGGCGCATCGTGAAGGTCGCCACCACCAAGGCGCAGCGCAAGCTGTTCTTCAACCTGCGCAAGAGCAAGAAGCGCCTGGGCTGGATGAACGCCGAGGAGGTGCGTGCGGTCGCCGCCGACCTCAACGTCTCCGAGCGCGAGGTGCTGGAGATGGAGTCGCGGCTCTCGGGGCGCGACATCGGCTTCGACATGCCCGACGACGGCGACGAGGACGGCCCGCCGAGCCCGGTGGCCTACCTGGCCGCGCAGGGCGAGGACCCGTCGCAGCTCTACGAGCGCGAGGACGAGGAGAGCAGCCAGCTCGAGGTGCTGCGCGAGGGGCTGGCCGAACTCGATGCGCGCTCGCGCGACATCATCAAGCGCCGCTGGCTCGACAGCGAATCGAAGGTCACGCTGCAGGAGCTGGCCGACGAGTACGGCGTCTCCGCCGAGCGCATCCGCCAGATCGAGGCGAACGCGCTCAAGAAGATGCGCGCGCTGTTCGCGGCCTGAGCGGCCTCGACATGTCTCACGGTGGGCGGCCCGGGAAACCGGGCCGTTCGCTTTTTCCGTGATCTGCAGGCGTGCGACTCCGTGTCGCCGGCAGGTGCGTGGAGTCGACTCGTCGATCCACCGGGCAGGCACGCGGGTGCATGCGTCACGGCCGGGCGCATCGCGGCCGCCCCGCCCGCGCCGCCGCACCGCTGGCGCGACGCCGCGGGCCGTCGCTCACATGCCATGCCACGCCTGGGCGCTACGGTAGCGACATGCCGCCGCCGGAGTCGACGTGAACCCGCCCCATCTCCCCGAGCAACCCCTGCCCGCATCGCCCGACGCCGATCTCGCGCGCGAGGTCGCCCTGCGGCTTGAGCAGTGGTACGCCGCCCGCGGGCTCGCGCTGCCGCCGCAGACGCAGGCGGGCTTCATGGAAATGGGCATGGAAGCCGTGCTGCGCCATCCCGACCGCCCGCGCGGCGAGGTGCTGGACGAGCTCATCGGCGAGCTGGATGCCTCGCTGGCGCGCATCGGGGGCGAGGGGCCGGCGGAGCCGCCGCGGCGTCGCGGGCTGCTCTCGCGCCTGCTCGGTCGCGGCTGAGCCGCGCACGGTGCGCATCGGGCTCATCGCCGACACGCATGGCCTGCTGCGCGACGAAGCGCTGGCGGCCCTGCGCGGCAGCGACCGCATCCTGCACGCCGGCGACATCGGCGACCCCGGCATCCTCGATGCGCTTGCGGCGATCGCGCCGGTCGACGCCGTGCGCGGCAACAACGATACGGCCCCGTGGGCGGCCGCGCTGCCGGACGTGCTGCGGGTGGAGGCCTGCGGCATCGCGATCCACCTGCTGCACGACATCAAGACACTGGCCACGTGGCCGCCCACCGGGCGCGTGGACGTCATCGTTGCCGGCCATTCCCATCGCCCGCGCATCGAGCGGCGCGACGGCGTGCTGCACGTCAACCCCGGAAGTGCCGGCCGACGGCGCTTCTCGCTGCCGGTGAGCGTGGGCATCCTGCACCTGGATGCGGGCGGCCCGACCGCTTCGATCGTCGAACTCGGGGCCTGATCAGCCCGCCGACCGCAGCAGCCGGCTCCAGCGCCAGGCCCAGTCGTTGCGCGTCGCGCGACGAATGCCGGGAGCGGTGCACATCCGCGGGCCTTCGAGTTCCGGAAGTGCCCTGCAGCGCCAGGTGCGCGGCACCCAGGCCGCCTCGGGGACGATCACCGCGACGATGTCCGCTCCCTTCAGCGCGACGAACACGTCCGGCCACGGCGACGGATCATCGCGCTGCTCCAGTGGTACGTGGTTGCACACGCGATCGAAGGGCAGCGCCTCGGGCGTCCAGCACAGCCCGGCGAAGTGCACGTCGAAGATCGCACGTCCCGTCGCCCGGGCCGTGGGGCCGGAGTCGTCGAGCATCGCCTGCAGCCGCGACGGCCCCAGCCGCGGCTCGGCACGTGGCGCCCCCGGCACGACGAACAGCAGCGCCGCCACGACGAGGGTGGGGATGCGATGGCCGTCCATGGCGGGTCCGCTCAGCCCAGGCGCGCCGCCAGAAGCGATTCGAGCTTGAGCTGGTCCTGCGCGAACCTGCGGATGCCGTCGGCCAGCTTCTCCGTCGCCATGGCGTCCTCGTTGTGCTGCCAGCGGAAGGCCGGCTCGTCGACATGCGCAGGCGCCGGATCGCGTCGGCCGTCGTCGACCAGCGCGGGCCGCACCTCGCCCTCGTCCTGCTCGAGCTCGGCGAGCAGCTCGGGCGAGATCGTGAGGCGGTCGCAGCCGGCCAGCGCCAGCACCTGCCCGGTATTGCGGAAGCTCGCGCCCATCACCACGGTGCCGTAGCCGTGGCGCTTGTACCACTGCCAGATGCGCGTGACCGACTGTACGCCGGGGTCGTCCTGCGGCGTCGCCGGTTTCTGTGCGCCGCTGGCCAGGTGCCAGTCGAGGATGCGGCCCACGAAGGGCGAGATGAGGAACACGCCCGCCTCGGCGCAGGCCACCGCCTGTGCGAACGAGAACAGCAGCGTGAGGTTGCAGTGGATGCCTTCGCGCTCGAGGCGCTCGGCGGCGCGGATGCCTTCCCAGGTCGACGCGACCTTGATCAGCAGGCGCTCGCGGCCGACGCCGGCCCGGTCGTAGAGCTCCACCAGATGCCGCGCCTTGGCGACGGTGGCTTCAGTGTCGAAGCTCAGCCGCGCATCGACCTCGGTGGACACGCGGCCGGGGATGAGTTCGAGGATCTTCGTGCCGATCGCGACGGCGAGACGGTCGGAGGCATCGGCCACGCGCGCGGTCGCATCGGCACCCTGCGCGGCGCCGATGGCCTCGTCGACCAGCGCCGCGTACCCCGGCAGCGACGCGGCCTTGAGCAGCAGCGATGGATTGGTGGTCGCGTCCAGCGGACGGAAACGGGCGATGGCCTCGATGTCGCCGGTGTCGGCGACGATCGTGGAGTGCTGGCGGAGGGCGTCGAGTCGGCTGGTCATGGCGGCATTGTCGCCCAGCTGCGCGAGGACGCGATCAACGCAGTGCATCGAGGTGCCGAAGGGCATGAGCGCTGGCCGCGGCACGCGGACGCGGCCCGCCGCCACGCTTCGCCCGGCACGTCGGGCTCCGTCCGTGCCGCCGCAGCTGCACGGTTCCGCGGCGCGAACGCTGCGCGACGTGACGTGCGGCGCAGTTCGCACGAGGCCGTGCGCTGCACGGCGCATCAACGGCGCGAGCCCGCCTGACCCTTCAGCGTGCGAGCACCGAAGCCTGGCTGCGCTGCTGCTCGTCGCGCTGTTGCGCCTGCAGGTTCACCGACACCTGGTGGATCTGCTCAGTGCTTTCGGCCAAGGCCTGGCGGGCCGCCTGCGGCACGCTGATGCCATCGGTGGCGCGGTTCAGGCCCGGCTCGTCGCGCACCGCGCCCACCTGCACCGCGCGCGCCAGCGAGTTGTCGGCGTTCATCTCCACGCGATCGACGCGGCTAATGCCCTCGCGCAGGCACTCCACCGCGAGTGCCGCGGCGATGCGTACGCTGTGGTGGCCCGATCGCAGGCCCTTGGTAGCCTCCGCCTCGTGCACCTTCTCGAATAGCGCATGCTGCGGATGCGAGGGGTGCGTCATCAGCGCACGCTCGGCGCCAGCAAGCGCGATCTCCGTCCGCGGTCCCGCCACGCCCAGGCCCTGTAGGCCGTGCTCACGCTGGAACGAC
Organism: Pseudomonadota bacterium; assembly: GCA_049323195.1. GTDB lineage: Bacteria > Pseudomonadota > Gammaproteobacteria > Xanthomonadales > Xanthomonadaceae > Cognatilysobacter. The sequence continues at coordinate 18,154 of JBMOOW010000183.1, forward strand.
TGCAGCGCATACCGTGTGTGATCACCGAAGTCGGCGTCGACCGAAAGCGGTTTCCCGTCCCTGCCACGGTAGCCGAGGTCGGCGAGGCGCGTCTGCAGGGTCGCCACGGCGGGGCCTGATTCGCCGTAGCGGAGTTGGCCGTCGGCGTTCGCCGGCGTGACGCGCGCGGGAGGTGTGCGTTCCCGTTCGTCGTCCCGACGCGCTGGCGGCGTTGCCGGCTCCAGCAGGGCGCGCGCCTCGTGCAAGGGATCGGTCGCATACAGTCTTGCCCCACACGACTGCTTGTCCTGCAGGTACCTGTCTACGGGCATCATTTCGACACCTTCTCCGCCTCGGGATTGGCTCACCATGAGCTCGCCGCTGCGCGGATTACGTACCACCATCACGATGTGGTCGATTCCGCGGTAGCGCCCCGCATCGAAGCTCGTGCGACCGTTGTCCTCGCCGATGACCATGCCCTCGCGAAGTGCCGCGCGTGTCACCTGAGACCCTTGCAGCAGGATGCCTGAGCGCTGGGCGGCTTTCTGGACGATGGTCGCCGCGGCATCCATGCCGGGGTTGAACAGTTCGTCGCGACTGAAGATCGCACGTCCGACTTCCGCGTTGATCTCGTTCATCGTCGCGTTCTGAAGCATCACCACCCACCCCGAGCAGTCGATGCGCCCGTTCGCCACCGCTTTGCTGCCGAACCGGTAACGCACGTCGTCGTGCTCGATGCTGAGCTGGTGGGCGCGATTGAGGGTGATGCGTCCTGTTATTGGTGTGGTTGGCACTTCCTGGACCCGCGGTGCGCGGGAAGGTAGCGGTGGGCCGGCGTCGCGCACAGGCCCGATGCCCATTTCGGGTATACGGATGCGCTCGTACTTGCTTTCCCAGTAACGGACGAATGTTTGCGCCATCTCCTGATCGGGCATGCGAGAGAAGTGTTCGAAGCTCACTCCCGTAATCGTCTCGAGATCGCGACGGCCGACATTGTTGAGCAAGTGCGGACGGGTATCGCTGCGAGTGAACAAGCCGTCGGTGATCGCGGCCTGGATGGAGCGGTAGCCCGCGGCTCCCTGCTGGTGTGCCATATACATGTCCAAGCCGTCGGGCTCCGGCTTTCCGGACAGATAGGGATGCCCGGTTCTCGCATGGCTCGCCATGAGTTCCCGGCGGTTGTCGAGGTAGAGCCGTGCCGCGGCGTCCGTGTTCGCGATCGGGTCCAGTTCGCGACCGGCAATGCCATAGCGTGCGGCAGTTGATGGCACGAACTGGAAAAGGCCCTTCGCTCCGTTCGGCCCTCGCGAGACGCGCTCGTCGAACGCGCCGCCCGTTTCGATGTATGCGAAACGGAGAAAGTCGTCGCGCGGGATGCCCCGCTCGTTCGCTTCCCTTTCGATGATGTCGAGCACTTCCTTGCGTGAATATTCGCGGCTCATGGAGGTTTCTCAGTTCGGATCGAACGGTTGGTACGTGGACGTCACATGATTGAAGTGGTAGGTCACTACCCGCGCCGCGGGCGCGTGCGGGCTGCCGGGCTCGAGCGAGACCTGAAGGTCCGGCATCCCGCGATCGCCCGGCACGAATGTCATTCGGCCCCGGACGGGCGCGCAGGGAAACACCCGGCCCTCATCGCAGCCCGCACTGTCGTCGTAGCCTGTATTCACCGTGCCGGCATGCGACCAGGAGCCGTCGGCGGCACGGAGCAGAACTTCGTAGTTCTTTTGCACCGTGCCCTGCTCCACCGCCGCATTCGTGGGGATCGCGAGCACGAATCGACCGCGTGCAATGGGGTGCATCAACGGCCGGCGAGCTGGATCGACCGCATCGGCACGTCCGCGTCCGCCGACTTCGCCGACATGGCGTTGAGCGCCCGAGAAGGTCCAGCTGCGATCAGCGCTGGTGTGTACGAACGTAGCCTGCGTAAGAGTTGCTCGCGCGCCCGGGGTAGTATCGGCTTCAGGGGCGCTCTGAGCATGATCCGGGGATTGCTCTACGAAGCCGGTGAAGTGGGGAGTCCCAGCCACCGTGTACGCGTAACCGAACCAGTACGTCGCCCAGCTGCCGTTATCGACCTCGTATGAGGATGAGCGGTCGCCGGGGTTCTGGAAGACGGCTTCGATCACGACTGGCGGCGGCGGTGGAGCAGGCATCCTGGGCGCCGGGCGTGCCGTCTCGATGGATCGGTCGGGTGTCGGCTGTCGGGATGCGGCGGGCATTGCGCCTGTGGCGCTCGTGCCGCTGCAGGCCGTGAGCAGTGTCAGGCCGGCGAGAGCGAAGAGGCTATGACGTCGAGATTGAGGGCTTTGCACGGGTAGTGTCCATTGGAAAGATGAGGCCGTCAGTAAGCCGCCCCGAGATGAGTCGACCATGTCACGACATGCGCAAACGGGTGCGGCTTCGGTCGGGCCATGGGGGCGTCGGTTGCTGCCGCCTCCGCGCGCTTCGGTGGCTGGTACGCAACGCAACGCGACACGGCCTGCGCCGCGCGGCGGCGTTAACGCGATGCCGGGCGAACCACTGCCCGTCGACGCCTCAACGCCTCCTGTACCGTCACTGTGCGAGGACGGGCGGCAAGCTGCGCTGCTGCTCGTCGCGCTGTCGCGCCTGCAGGTTCACCGCCACCTGATGGATCTGTTCGCTGCTCTCCACCAGAAGCTGCTGCGAGGCCTGCTTTGTGCTGATCGCGTCGGTGGTGCGGTTGAGCGCGGGCTCGTCCCGCACCGTACTGACCTGTACGCCACGGACCAGCGTGACGTCGCGGTTAAGCTCCACGCGATCGACCCGCGTGATGCCTTCGGCGCAGGCACTCGACCGCCAGCGCCGCGGCGATGCGCTGGCTGTGATGCCCCGGCTCGATCCCGCGCGCGCGCTCCTCCGCATGCACCTTCTCCAGTACCTGGGTATAGAGCGCGTGGTGGGGATGCGATGGATGGCTCATCAGCGCGCGCTCGGCCCGATCCAGTGCGATCTCCGTCTTGGGGCCGGCCACGCCCAAGCCTTGCAGGCCGTGCTCGCGCTGGAACTGCTTCAACGCATCGCGCGTATCGGTCCCGAAGTCGCCGTCGATCCGGAGCGGCTTTCCGCTTGGCGCGCGGTAGCCGAGGTCGGACAGCCGCTGCTGCAGCGTCGCGACCGCCGGTCCGCGCTCGCCCATCTCCAGCTGGCCATGGGCGTCTGGGGAGGGGCGGGGTGTGGGTTGCGGCGCGGGGCTTGCGCTCGCGGGCTGTGAGGCCACGCGCGGTGCCTGCGTGGGCCCCGCGTTCGCGTGGAGCGGCGCGCGTACCTGGAATTCGGGTTTCGCACGCAGTGCGCCGACGACCTCGAACCGGCCGCCGTTCCAGTAGGAACCCAGCCCGGCCTCGGCCTGAGCCGGACCGGTACCGACTTGCGAGCCGATGAACTGTATGTCGCCTTGGCTATCGTAGCCTTTGAAGATGCCGACATGCTGCCCGCCTGAACGCGTGTCCTTGAACAACAGGATGTCACCCCGCTGCAGATTGCCGTTGTCGCGACGCGCTTGGGCCGCGGGGATCACCTCGAAGTTCTGGCGCGCGAACGGTGTGACGGTTCTGCCATTGAAAAGGTCGTGCGTGGTGAACGGGTTCGCTGCCGTGTTCGGCGGCACGTTGTAGCCCGCGTTCTTGAGTGCGCGCCATACGAACGACGAACAGTCCACGCCCTTGAGGCCGTCGCCATCGCGGTCTTGCTCATTGCGGCTGGAGTCGGTCGTGCGGTTCGCAACGCCCTCATTGTTCCGGAGCTGGATATCGCCGCGACCGTATTCGAATTGGTTGCCGTTGGCGAGGAAGTGGCGGTGAGCTTCGTCGTAGACGGCGGCGGCCGCCTGGGATGGCGGAACGTTGGGAGGCTGGCGCGGGGCGACGGCGGGCTGGCTACTGCCCGGCTGCGGCTGCGGCTGCGGCGATCCACCCGGCGCGCCCTGCTGCTGGGATGCCTGGCGAGGCACGCCGGGCTGCGGAGTAAGCTGATTCAGGTAGCCCTGCTCGAATTTGCGCTCCCACTCGCTCGCCGCAGCACGGCGTTCGGTTAGATGATTCTGGCCGCCGTTGATGTCCCGCGTAGCTTCCTGCACGTTGAGCTGGTGTCCTTTTGCCCGGACGCGCTCTTGCCCGTAGTGGATGGCGATGCGTGCAGCGATCTCTCTATCAGCTGCGAGATCAGGGCTGTTCACCAGGTCAACGCCTAGCGCCCGCCCGATCCGCTCGTAATTGTCGCGGCCGGTAAGATGCACATAGCCCCGGCCGTGGTACTTCCATCCGTCGCCAGGCTCGGTATTGCCCAGGTTGCGAGCACCCCATGCACCGCCGTAGATGGCTTCGGCAATGCCCTCTTTCCCACGCATGGTGATTGCACGGGCTTCGGAGATGGTGGTCAGGCCATTGCGGCCGTCATGCCACACGCCCCGTCGATCGGTGTAAGGGCCGTATAGGTCGAGCAGTCGCTCAGGACGATACCCAAGGCCCTCGTGCATCGACCTGAAGCCGCCGCACTCGACCTGCATCTGTCCCATGAAGATCGCCAGTTCGCGCTGGTCGGTGATGCCCGCCGCGCGTGCCTGGCGAATCAGATAGTCCGCGTTTTCCTTGGCCGTGGCCATGCGAGAGATCCGTCCTTTGATCGTTACGGTGAAGCTGCCGGCAAACCGTGCTGCGCGAGTCGGGACTGTTCCGGCCAGCGTCTGACCTTACGCAGCAGGGCGAGATCCTGCGTCTCAGACACCGTGCCGGTTGTACAAGGTTGATCCGCTATCGCCGTGGCGAATTCTGCGTCGGTCGATAGTTCGCCCTGGCGTTCCAGTTCCTGCTCGCCAGATATCGAATAGATGACGCGCGTCTGACCGGCATGGTGAAAGGAGTATGCATAGCCACCGCTGCCGCCCGCGTAGGTGAGCGAAGTGCGCTGGAACGTCGGCTTTTCGCCGTCGCGACCGCGATGAACTACGTCGGGTCTGCCCAAAGGGCCCGAAACGTAGCGTGTTTCGCCAGCGCTCTTCATGCATAGGGAGATGGTGCGATTCGAGCCTTCAAGGGTGCAACTGAAAAGAGTGTCTTCGCTTGCGTTGCAATGGGTCGGGAGCGTCGGTGCTCTAGGCTGCGCATTGGGTGGAGCTATGACCCCATCTGCCGAAGAGGCGCTAGCGTCGCTACGAGGCGAAGGTTCGCGCGTGACAACATTGGGCGCAGCCGTGTTGGCTGGAGCGGGTTCAGTACATGCGACTGCCGCCACGCATGAAGCGGTGAGAACCGCGAAAATCCTCGGATGAATCAGTGTCGTCATTGAAGTGACCGTTACGTGGACCGTGTAGGCGGGCGTTCGGCTCATAGCCCCATCGAGTACGCATCAACGCTGGTTCCGCGGACCCAGCCTGCCGGGCAGCCCGGGCCATAACGATTCCCCCGCGTGTCGCACGCCACATCGCGCCCGTCTGACCATGTCGAGCGCGCATTCGCGTCCCCGCACTGCGTTGTTCTACATGCAGGCACTCCGTGCGGGGAGATGGCGGTGACGTAGAGCCATGGCTCACCGTCCTGTGCCGTGGGCTCGGCGGTGTAGTGGATGCACACGAATTGGCCAGGCGCGAGCGTCGCTACCGCATCCGTGCCTCGGAAGTGGGCCACGGCGTCCACGGGTGCATCGTCGGAAATCGCGCCGAAGGACGCGCCATCGGGCTCGCATGGATCCGCTGAGCCGCTGATGGCGAAGCCGGGTGTGGTGCAGGCGCGTGCTGCGATGTCGCAGTCGAGCCCCTTCAGGAAATCCGGCGGGGAGCTGGGTACGGTGTCGGACGGGCGTGAGGTGGAGACGGGCGCTACGGCCGCGCGCTCGTGCGGGGGGACGCCCGGGGTAGATGCAGTGTCACAGCCCGACAGCGCGAGCAGGGCCGCGAGCACGACGCAATGCTTGGACTGCATGACGAGTCCTTTCGAATGCCTGTACCGAGCCTAGCCCATTCGATCGAAACTGCGTATAGGAGAAATCCGGCGCCGCGGCGAACGCGCCGCAGTTCGATTCCTCAGCACAGATCCACCGGATCCACATCCAGCGACCAGCGCACCTTCCGGGCCTCGGCAGCTCGCGGATGGCGGGGAGGGCGGCATCGGGAGCGGCTTGCAGCGCCGTGGGCGGCGAGCAGGCCGGCCGCTTCGATCTATGCGAAACGGAGGAAGTCCGCACGCGGGATGCCCCGCGCGCTGGCTTTCCTGTCAATGATGCCGAGCGCTTCGTTGCGCGAATATTCGCCGCTCATGGCGGCTTCTTCGGATCGGATCGAACGGTTGGTTTGTGGATGTCAGAACGCGGCCTGCGCTGAGCGGCGGCGTTAACGCGACTGCGGTGTTGCGTATCGCGACATCCGGCACCTTGATTTACTTCACCTCCTGCATCTTTCCGTCGATCAGTCGCTCGGTGCGGGTGTTGATCGTGGCCGCCGCCTCGTCGCGCTCCTCGGTCACGCGCTCGACAAGCACCGGCTCGCGGTGCTCGATGGCGTAGGTGTCGAAGATGCGCGTGCAGCATCCGTCGGTCGAACTCAGCTTCAGACGCCCCGCCTCGACCGAGAACAGGCCATTTGCGCCGACGGTGAGCTCCGAGAACGCGGGCGCGCCGTAGAACTGGCGATCGGACGGGTCGAACAGCAGCACGTCGTATGAAGGCCCGCCGTAGGCGCCTTCCCTGCCCGTCCAGACGATCAGGTCCTCGTGTCCGTCGCCGTCCACGTCGGTCACGATGAAGCTGTGGCCGTTCTGCTTGTATGCGTCGTCGAGCGGGCCCCGGTAAAGCGTGGCCGCACTGTCGAGGAAGAGCGACGTGAACAGCAGTGAATGCGTGGTGCCGCCGTGGGTGAAATGCACGCGCGTTTCCTTCGTGCACTGCGACACCGTGGGCGACACCTCGCTCAAGGCACATGGCTCGGTCTCGATGCCCACGTCGCCTAGATTGACGCGCATCACGCCAGTCTTATCGGGCGCCGCGTTCGCCGATGCGCGTGATGAACCGGGTTTCATGGATGCGCCGGGCGGCGTGGCATCGGGTGCGGCGACAGGAGAAGTCATGGCGGTGGGCGATTCCGTGTTCGGGGTCGAGGAGGCCGGCGGTGGGCCCGGTTCGCAGGCGGACAACGCGAGGGCGAGGGCGCTCAATGCGAGAAGGCGGTCAGGCAGGTGAATGCGTACTGGCATCGACGATGAAGTCCTGGCTTGGGGTGGAAAACGCGAATGCGGAGCGCGTTGGCGAGCACGTGCGTACGTGCCCGGGCATTCGGTGCAAGGGGCGGCGACGAGTAATGCGGAGAGCCGCTGGTGCGAGAACCCAGCGATCGGGCGCGCGGCACGGGTGATGCGTTCGCGTCCACACCCTGATCGACGCGCCCGACGGGACCGGAATCGGCATAGTCGTAGGCTCCGAAATGGACGCGCTTTCGCACTCGTGCGAACTGGAGCCAAGGACGAACGCGGAGCGGTCGGCGTCTCGGTATGCGCTGGAATGCGGCACGCGCGGGCACGTGCGGAGGAATTCGACCCGCGAAGCGGATGGGTTCGCTGGAACGTTGGATGCAACGATGCTGGTCGTCGAAGGCGTCAGCACCCGCCAAGCCAGTCCGTGCGTTGTTGCCCGCATGTCCGAATCCTTTCGAATGCCCGGCAAGCCTACCTCATGCGGCGACGACTGCGTCAGTACAGATCCACCGGATCCACATCCAGCGACCAGCGCACCTTCCGGGCCTCGGGCAGCTCGCGGATGGCGGGGAGGACGGCGTCGAGGGCGGCGTGCAGGGCGGGGCGGGCGGTGGCGCTGACGACCAGTTGCGCGCGCAGGTAGCCGGCGCGGCGGGGCATGGGGGCGGGTAGCGGGCCGTGGGTGGTGAGCAGGCCGCCCGCTTCGCTGGCGAGCAGGTGGCCGCGGGCGGTGGCGAGGAAGGCATCGGCCACGTGCATGTCGCGGGCCTCGGCGCGCAGCATGGCCATGTGCGCGAACGGCGGGAAGCCCGTGTCGGCGCGCAGGGCGAGTTCCTCGTCGGCGAACTGCGCGTAGCCGCCATGCAGCAGCGTGTGCAGCAGGGGATGCTCGGGGTGGTGCGTCTGCAGCAGCACGCAGCCTTCGCGCTCGGCGCGCCCGGCGCGGCCGGCGACCTGCACCAGCAGCTGCGCGAGCTTTTCGGGTGCGCGGAAGTCGGCGGAGAACAGGCCCTCGTCGATGCCGACGACCGCCACCAGCGCCAGGCCGGGCAGGTCGTGCCCCTTGGCGAGCATCTGCGTGCCGACGAGGATGCCGGGGACGTCGCCGAGCATCCCGAGGTGGCCGGCGAGGGCATCGCGGTTGCGCGTGGTGCCGCGATCGATGCGAACCACCGGCACCTGCGGGAAGCGCGCGGCGAGCGTCTCCTCGAGCTTCTCGGTGCCCGCGCCCTGCGGCTGCAGCGCGAGGCCGCCGCAGTCGGGGCAGGCATCGGGGGCGCGCCTGCCGGCGCCGCAGTGGTGGCATTGCAGCTTGCGGCCCTTGGCGTGCACGGTCATCGATGCATCGCAGCGCGGGCATTCGGCGGTCCAGCCGCAGTCGTGGCAGAGCAGCACGGGCGCGTAGCCGCGGCGGTTCTTGAACACGAGCACCTGTCCCCCGTCCTGCAGCGTGCGTGCGACCGCGTCGATCAGCTCGTTCGACAGGCCCGCGTCGAGCGCGCGCTTGCGCACGTCGATGACGCGGACGGCAGGCGGCTTCGCCGGCCCGGCCCGGTGCCTGAGGTGCAGGTGCGCGTAGCGCTGCGTGCGCGCATTGCGCAGCGACTCCATCGACGGCGTCGCGCTGCCCAGCACGATGGGCACGCCCAGCTGCGAGGCGCGGTAGATGGCGAAGTCGCGCGCGTGGTAGCGGATGCCGTCGAGCTGCTTGTAGCTGGCGTCGTGCTCCTCGTCGACGATGACCAGGCCCGGCTCCGGCAGCGGCAGGAACACCGCGCTGCGCGTGCCGACGACCACCCGCGCCTGTCCGCGCAGGCAGGCCGCCCACGTGCGCGCGCGCTCGCCGTCGGCCAAGCCCGAGTGCAGCGCGTACACCGGTACGCCCAGCCGCGCGCGGAAGCGGGCGAGCGTCTGCGGGGTGAGGCCGATCTCCGGCACCAGCACCAGCGCCTGCTTCCCGCGCGCGAGGCAGTCGGCGATGGCGTGCAGGTAGACCTCGGTCTTGCCGCTGCCGGTGATGCCGTCGAGCAGGAAGGGCGCGAAGCGCCCGCGCGCGCCGAGGATGGCGTCGACGGCCGTCCGCTGTTCGATGTTGAGGGCGGGGCCCGGCTGCGCCGGCGGGGCGACCGGCGCCATCACCGCCGGCTCGACCAGCGCGCGCTGGTCCAGCGAGCGAAGCGCCGCGCGCCAGTCCTCGAACAGGCTGTCCAGCTCGTCCTCGGCGACCGCGCCCTGCGCCAGGCGCTCGGCGAGGCGGCGCGGGCGGCCCGGGCGCAGCCGCGACAGGGCCTCCAGGCCGGCGGGCGACAGCTGCCAGCCCATGCGGTCGGTCGGAGGCAGCGGCTCGCCATGGCGCAGCAGGGTGGGCAGGGCGGTGGCCACCACCTCGCCGAAGGGCTCGTGGATGTAGTGCGCCAGCCAACGCAGCGAGTCCCAGAGCTCGCCGGCGAGCAGGGGCGCCGCGTCCAGCCGCTCGAGCGCGGCCTTGGGCTCGGTGCCCGGATCGGCCGGGCCGACCGCCGCCACCACCCCGATGCGCTCGCGCGTTCCGAAGGGCACCCGGACGCGGCAGCCGACCGCCCCGGCGCCGGCCTCGTCGCCCTCCGGCGGCCGGTAGTCGAACAGCCGCGGCAGCGGCAGGCCGCCGATGGCGACCTTCCACATGGGGACTTCGGCGGCAGGCGAGCTCATGGGCGGAGTCTAAGGAAGCGGGCCGATCCAGTTGGGGGCGATAGCTCGTGCCCGGATCATGAATCCGAGCTAAGTGTTGGCCCCCATTGGGGAAATGCCCTTATCCACACCAACTGTGGATAAGTCTGTGAATCGACTGTCGGTCGTGATGCGCAAACTCGCTGCGACGCGGCCATCCGCAGGTTGGTGAAAAAATCACCAACGCGGATATTTTGCGAATAATCAATGGCTTGCGCGTGAAACACGCCGGTAACGATGCGCCTTCACGGTCGCAGGCGCTGCGAATGACGGGCGCGTGACTGCTGTGCACAACGCTCTGCGGGCCGCAACCCGCGCCAGGCCTCGGAGAGCGGCTGGACGCGCCCGGGTCAAGCCCCGCGTTCGCCCTGGCGTGTGCCGCCGCTCACCGGAGAAGCGCGACGGCCGTCGCTATCATCCCCGGCCATGCCCGACTCCCTCGCCCCGCTGGCCGCGCCGCCGGCGCTCGCCGCCTTCCTCAAGGGCGTGGAGCGCCGTGGCGCGGTGCTGGCCGAGCTGCAGGCGGGCGAGGCGGGGATCGGCGATGCCGCGCTGACCCGGGCGATGGCGGCGTTCCGGCCGCAGGCGCTGGAGCATCCGATGGCCGACTGGCCGCGCCTGTTCTGGGCCGCGCTGCTGGCCCAGCCCGCGCTTCGCCGCGCCCGCCATGCCCGGTGGCCGGCGGACCTGCCGCGGGCTGCGACCCCCGGCCTGCGTGCCGCGCTCCTGCTGCGCCTGGTGGCGGGCCTGGAGGAGGACGAGGCGGCGGCGGTCCTGGACGTCGCGCCGGGCATGCTGCGGCGTGCGCTGGAGCGCGTCGTGCCCCGCGCGGCCGATGGCCGGCCCGATGCCGCCGCCTGGGCGCGCCAGCGGCAGGCGCTGCAGCAACGCGTGCGCGACCTGCCCGCCGACCGCGCCCTGCGCCTGGCCCGGGGCCGCGAGGCGGCCCTGGCCGGCCCCGCCGAGCGCTTCTTCCCCGCGCCCGAGCGCGGCCGCGCCTGGCCGCTGGCGGGGGTCGTGGCGGCCGTCGCCCTCGCGCTGGCTGCGACCTGGTGGCTGGAGCGGCGCGTCGACGACCGCGTCGACGTGCTCACGCTCGGTCCGCCCGGCAAGCCCGCCTCGCGCTATTCCCCGACCGCGGGGCTGGTGGCCCACCCGGACTTCGCGCAGCTGGCCGATCCCGACGGCGAACGCCTCGCGCTGGACGTCGCCTTCCTCAGCTGGAGCGCCGCCCAGGCCGCCGCCGCCGCGGCACCGGTCGACCCGCTGGCACCACGCCCGGCGCCGCCCCAGGCGCTGGTTCCCATCGCGCCCTACGGAGAAAGCGCCGGTGCGCCCTAGGCCCGTGGTGGTGGCCGTGGCGGTGCTGCTGGCCTCCGCACTGGCCCATGCCCGCGTGCCGGACGACTTCCGGCGCGTGCTCGCGCTGCTGCAGCCCGTGCAGCGCGAACGCCTGCAGGACCAGGCGCGGCAATGGAGCCGCTGGACGCCGGCGCAGCGCGCCGGCTTCGCGCGCCGCGCGGCCGCCTGGGACGCGCTGCCGCTGGTGGAGCGCCGCCGCCGGCGCGAGGCCTGGTCCGCCTGGCGCATGCTGACCGCCGACGAGCGCATGCGCCTTCGCGGCGAGGCCGCGCGCCTGGCCGCGCTCGCGCCGGGCAAGCGCGCCGCGCTGCGCCAGCGCTTCGCGTCGCTCGATGCCACCACGCAGCGTGGCTGGATGCTCGGCCCCGCGCTCGGTGCCGACTACGCGCGCCTGCAGCCGCTGCTCGCGCATGCGCCGGCTGCGCAGCATGCCGCCCTGCTGCGCAGCCTGCGCGCCATGACGCCGCTGCAGCGTGCCGACCTCGCGGTGCTGGTGCAGCGCACGCCGCCCGCCGACCGCGACCGCCTGCGTCGCGAACTGGTCTCCACCTCCGACGCCAACCGCGCGGCCTGGCTGCAGCTGAGCCTGGAACGCTGAGCCACGCCGCGGCGGTGCGCGCCGCTAGGCCGAATCGACATTCAAGCGATCCACAGAGGCATGGCGGCAAGGTAGAGGAAGGCCAGGAAGTTGGCGGGGTTGCGGTCGTAGCGGGTGGCCACACGCCGGTGCTGCTTGAGTCGGGCAAA
>JBMOOW010000184.1:0-20007 GCA_049323195.1 Pseudomonadota bacterium
CCCGATCAGAACTTGTAACGGAAGGTCACCTGCGCAGCCCAGCGCGATTCGCCGCGGCGGTCGCGCAGGCCGAAGCCCTCGGGGCTGAAGTTGCCGTTGCGATCACGCGTCAGCTCGTAGATGTACTTGCCGGTGGCGGGATCGACGCCGGCGAAGTTCACGAAGCTGCGCGCCTGGCCGCCGGCCGACTGGAAGAAGATCTCTTCCACCTGCCCCCAATCCTTGTTGATCAGGTTGCCGACGTTCAGGATGTCGAGCACCAGCTCGGCCTGGTGGCCGTCCATGAAGCCCGGCAGTTCCTGGCGCACGCGCACGTCGAACGTGTTGATCCACGGGCCTTCGCTGCCGCTGCGCTCGACCACGGTGCCGCGACGCGAGTACAGGTCCGGGTTGTTCGCGACGAACGCCCAGAACTGCGACTCCTCGGCGGCACCGCCGCGGAAGATGACGTCGCCCGGGCCCGACGGGATGTACATCAGGTCATTGCCCGCGGAACCATCGCCGTTCATGTCGTTCTGGTACGTCCAGCTGTACGGCTTGCCCGAACGGCCTTCGTAGAACAGCGAGAACTCGGTGTCGTTCTCACCGAAGAACTGCTCGCGGTAACGCAGGGTGCCGACGAAGCGGTCGCGGATCGCGTAGTTCGAGCGGGCCGACACTTCCTCGTTCGGGTCGAACGCCGCGCGCGACTGCCAGTTCGAGATCGAACGGCTGGACGTGAGCGGGTTCACGTCGGTGGCGTTGGTGTAGCTGTACGCCAGCGACCAGCCCCAGTTGTCCTTCCGGCCCATCGGGCGCTCGAGCGACAGCGTCAGGTTCTGGCCCTCGCCCTTGTTCGTCGGCGTCGCCAGCAGCACCTCGCGGTACGCCGTGTTGGCGCCGGAACGGGCCGTGCCGTTGAACTGCGTGCGGCTCGGGTCGTACGACGCCGGAGCCGTGGTGCGCCAGAACAGCGGGCGGCCATCCTGACCGTAACGGGTCGGGGCACCGAGGTTGAGGTGGCGGTAGTAGATGCCGTTCTCGACCGAGAAGATCGTCGCTTCGGCCGACGCGACGGCGCCGAACCACGGCAGCTCGTGCTCGAACGCCAGGTTGGCCTTCCACACGGCTGGCTGCTCAAGGCCCGGGTCGAGGAAGTCGACGTCCGCGCGCGCGGTGCCAATGCGCGGCGGGTTGGCGGGGTTGAACACCGGGGCCGTGTTGCAGTTGTTGCTGAAGCCGCTGCCGCAACCGAAGACCGAGATGGCCAGGCCATTGTTGGTGTAGGGGTTGACCAGCCAGACGTTGGCGGCCGCGCCTTGGAACAGGCCAACGCCACCGCGCAGCTGCGTCGGGCGCTCGCTCTCGAAGGTGTAGTTGAAGCCGAAGCGCGGCTGCAGCAGGGACTTGCCGTCGACGGTCTCGTCGTTGCGGTAGCCGAACGCGCTCGACGCGGCGGGGTTGTACGCCGGGTTCTCGTCGACGTTGAGCGTGTCGTAGCGCAGGCCGAACTGCAGCGTCAGGTTCGTGGTCGGGCGCCAGGTGTCCTGAACGAACAGGCCGACGTTGCCGAACTCGGCGGCCGCGGCCGCGTCGCCCAGGCTGCCCGAGGTCGGCACGCGCAGTGCGTAGTCGCGGTAGCGGCCGTTCTGGAAGTCGGTGACGCTGTTGAAGGTGTAGGCGCCGTAGTAGGACTCGACGAAGAGGTTGTAGACCTCGTTGCGCTCGAAGTCGGCACCGAACTTGACCTCGTGGTCGCCCAGGAACCAGTTGGCCGCGAACACGCCGCCCAGGGTCTCGGTGTCGAGCACGTTCGCCTGGCGGAACTGCTCGGTGCCGAAGCGCAGGCTCTGGCCGCCGGCGAAGTTCACCTGCACCTGCGGCTGCGCGCCGAAGGTACGCGGCTCGCTGTGCAGGTCACGGTAGGTGAGCGTGGCCTCGGTCGAGAAGTTGTCCGACCAGTCGGCGAACCACTCGCCTACGTAGTTGGTGAATTCCTTCTGCTGGTTGTACCAGTACGAGGACAGGGAGAAGAAGTTGGTGCCGAAGCCCGGCAGCTGCGCCTCGTCCTGCTCGGTTTTGTTGACGCGGAACGATGCGCGGTGGGTGTCGTTGATGTTCCAGTCGAGCTTGACCAGGCCGGACTCGACCGTGGTCGTGGTGCCCTCGCCACCCGCCAGGCCACCGGCGGTCAGGCCGTAGCCCTGCGCGATCTGCTGCACGCGCGTGACATCGGCGAGCGTGATGTTGCTCACGATGTTGCTGGCGCCGCTGCCGACCGGGCCGGAATCGCCGCCCGCCGCGGTGACTTCGCTCTTCTCGTAGTTGGCGAAGAAGAACAGGCGGTCCTTCACGATCGGGCCGCCCAGCGTGGCGCCGTAGGTGAAGTCCTCCTTGAAGCCGGTGAACGGCGTGTCGTTCGCGCCGTCGCCCACCCAGTCGGCCTCGCGGTACACGTAGTACGCGCTGCCGCGGAACTGGTTGGTGCCCGACTTCGTCACGGCGTTGATGTTCGCGCCGGTGTAGCCCTTCTGCAGGACGTCGTAGTTGCTGATGTTGACCTGCACTTCCTGGATCGCGTCGATCGAGATCGGCTGGCGGATCGTGGGCAGGTTGTTGGATTCGAGGCCGAACGTATCGTTGGTCGACACGCGGTCGATCGTGATCGAGTTGTAGCGCGTGTTCTGGCCGCCGGCCGAGACCTCGCCGCGTTCCTTGTCGGTCTGCGCGAAGCGGGGGTCGAGACGGGCGTAGTCCTGCAGGTCACGATTGATCGACGAGAAGCCCTCGATCTCGGCCTGGCCGACGGTCGTACCGGCACCCATGCGGTCCTGGTTGATGATGTCGGCGATACGGCTGCCCACGACCTGGACCGTGGCCAGTTCCTGCTGCGAGCTGCCGCCCAGCGTGGAATTGATCTCGGCCACGTTGTCGAGCGCGAGGTAGACGCCATCCTCGGTCTGCGTGCCCGTGCCTTCCTTGGTCACCGTGATGCGGTAGGGGCCGCCAACGCGCAGGTTGCGCGCCGCGTAACGGCCGTTCGCGTCCGTGGTCGCGCGGCTGACGGTGCCGGACTCGGTGTGGACGATCGTGACCTCTGCACCGGCGATCGGGCGGCCGGAAGCATCGGTGACGGTACCGCCGACACCTGCGGTGGTGCTCTGCGCGAAGGCGGGAGCGGCGGCAAGGGCGGCGAGCAGGCCGAGCGTGAGCTTCGACAGCCGGACGCGGTTGTGGTGGGTCATACGGGAGCCTCGAATGAGCGGACGGTGACAAACGGGCGCACACGGCCGGCGCTCGCGCGCCGTCCGTGGTTAACAACAGGTTAACATGCTGGGCCGTACGTGTGACAGTGTGATGACCGCATCAAGGCACGGAACCGTGCCGGCGGTCGGGAAACCGTCAGCCGGCGCCGCGCAGGTAGGCGGCGATGCCGTCCAGGAACATCTGCACGGAAATGGCCACCAGCAGCATGCCCATCAGCCGCTCGATGGCGGTGAGCACGCGCTGGCCCAGGAACCGGTAGAGGATCGTGGCCGAGAACAGGATGGCCGCCGTCGCCACCCAGGCGATGAGCAGCGCGTAGCTCCACTCGTCCAGCCGCCCGGGCTCGTTGCTACCCATGAGGATGACCGCCGCCATGCCGGACGGGCCGGCCACCAGCGGAATGGCCATGGGCACGATGAAGGGCTCCCCGCCGGGGATCTCGCCCATCAGACCTTCGGGCGGCGGGAAGATCATGCGGATGCCGATCAGGAACAGCACGATGCCGCCGGCGATCGACACCGACTCCTGCCGCAGGTGCATCAGCTCCAGCGCGTACTTGCCGCCCCAGAGGAAGATCATCAGCACGGCAAGCGCGATCAGCAGCTCGCGGGCCAGCACGATGCGCTGGCGGGCCGGCGGCAGCGGCCGCAGCAGGCTGAGGAAGACGGGGATGTTCCCGAGCGGGTCGAGGATCAGGAACAGCACCAGCGCCGCCGAGGCGACCGTCATCTCCATGCGCGTGCTCCCTCAGCCCACCGATGCCCAGATGCCGCCGCGATGCGCGACGCCGCGCGGCGAAAGCAGTTCAACACAGGCCGCCGCATAGCGCGCCGGATCGAGCGCCAGGCGGTCGTCCTCTTCGACGTAGGCCCGCGCGCGAAGCGGCGTGCGCATCGGGCCAGGCCGCAGGCCCGCGATGCGCACGGGGCCCCGTGCGAGTTCCGCATGCAGGATCGACACCATGCCCTCGAGCCCGAACTGCGAGACCCCGTACCCGCCCCAGTAGGCCTGGCCGACTCGCGCGGGATCGTCGAGCACGAAGACCACGGCGGCGTCCGCGGCACGGGAGAGCAGCGGCATCAGCGCCTGCGTCATCCACCAGGGGGCGGTGAGCCCCACATGGAGCGAGCGGGCGAACTCGGCCGGATCCAGGTGCGGAAGCGGGGTCAGGCCCTTGAACTCCGCGGCGCAGTGCAGCAGGCCGTCGAGCCGGCCGAACTCGGCCTCGATGCGCTCGGCGAGCTGCGCATGGTCGTCGGGCGTGGCGCCTTCGAGGTCCATCGGGTACAGCGCGGCCTCGCCGCCGGCGGCCACGATGCGGTCGTAGACGCGGCCGAGCCTGGGCACGCGTCGGCCCAGCAGCACGACGGTCGCGCCCGCCTGCGCGCAGGCCACCGCCGCCTCGCTCCCGAGGCCGCCATGGGCGCCGGTGGCGAGCACGACCCGCCCTTCGAGCTCGCGGCCGCTCACGCGCCCTGCGTCTCCGCGACGATGCGCGCCAGCTCGCCCGACTCCAGCAGCTCGAGCGTGATGTCGCAGCCGCCGATCAGTTCGCCGTTGATGAAGAGCTGCGGGAACGTCGGCCAGTTGGAAAAGCGCGGCAGGTTGGCGCGGATCTCCGGGTCCTCGAGCACATTGACCGTGTGCAGCGAGGTGGCGCCGGCGGCCTTGAGCGCCTGCACCGTGCGGCTGGAAAAGCCGCACATGGGGAACTGCGGCGTGCCCTTCATGAAGAGGACGATGGGCTGGCGGTCGATTTCCGCCTGGATGCGCTCCATGACGCTCACGGTTGGGCTCCTATGCGTTGCACGGCCGCCGGGATTCGTGGCGGCGTGGTGGGGATAGAATGGAAAATTGTACGACGCCG
Source organism: Pseudomonadota bacterium (assembly GCA_049323195.1). Lineage (GTDB taxonomy): Bacteria > Pseudomonadota > Gammaproteobacteria > Xanthomonadales > Xanthomonadaceae > Cognatilysobacter. Next base: position 5,114 of record JBMOOW010000184.1, read on the forward strand.
CGGCCCCGCCGCCCTCCCCACGCACAGGAGTTCCCCATGGCCATCGAACTGCCGCCCCTGCCCTACGACCGCACCGCCCTGGAGCCGCACATCTCCGGCGAGACGCTCGACTACCACCACGGCAAGCACCACAGGGCCTACGTCGACAACGCGAACAGGATGATCGCGGGGACCGAGTTCGAGGACATGCCGCTGGTGGACATCATCCGCCGCTCGCAGGGCGCGCTGTTCAACAACGTCGCCCAGGTCTGGAACCACACCTTCTTCTGGAACTGCATGAGCCCCAACGGGGGTGGCGAGCCCAACGGCAAGCTGATGGACGCCATCAACCTGGCCTTCGGCGACTTCGCCACGTTCAAGGAGGAGTTCTCCAAGACCTGCATCGGCACCTTCGGCTCGGGCTGGGGCTGGCTGGTGCAGCGCCCGGACGGCTCGCTCGCGCTCGTGAGCACGTCCAACGCCAACACCCCGCTCACCGGCGAGGACACCCCGCTGCTGACCTGCGACGTCTGGGAGCACGCCTACTACATCGACTACCGCAACGCCCGCCCGAAGTTCGTCGAGGCGTTCTGGAACATCGTGAACTGGGACTTCGTGGCGTCCAACATGAAGTAAGGCCGGGCGTTGCCGGAACCTGGAAACGGCCGGAGCGATCCGGCCGTTTCCATTTCCCGCTCCGTGCGCGCGGGCTTGCCGCCGCGGTGCCGGCCTAAGCGCAGGCGGGCGATCACCGGTCCGACCTGCCCCTGACGCCCGAGCGCGGCACCCACCCGCGAAAGCGCGTCGGCAAGCTCCTTCGCCGAGTCCGCACGCAGCGTCGCATGCCCGACCTTCCGGCCCTGCCGCGGCTGCTTGCCGTAGTCGTGCCAGTGACCGCCGGGCTCGGCCAGGACCGCCGCCGCCTCCGGCATCTCGCCGATCCAGTTGAGCATGCAGGCCTGCCCGATCATGCGGGTGTCGCCCAGCGGCAGGCCGAGCACGGCGCGCAGGTGGTTCTGGAACTGCGAGGTCTCGCTGCCTTCGATGGTCCAGTGCCCCGAGTTGTGCACGCGCGGGGCCAGCTCGTTCGCCAGCAGCTCGTCGCCGCGTGCGAACAGCTCGAGCGCGAACACGCCCACGTAATCCAGCGATTCGGCGAGCCTGCGGGCATAGTCGACCGCACGCTCGTGGGTGCGCGGGTCCACGGCGGCGGGCGCCAGACTCGCCGAGAGCACGCCGTCGACGTGCCAGTTCTCGGTCAGTGGCCAGGCGCGGAACTCGCCGTCGCGGGCGCGCACGGCCACCACGGACAGCTCACGGTCGAAGTGGACGAAGCCCTCCAGGATCAGCCCGACCTTGTCGGCTTGCGCCCCGAGGGCGGCCCAGGCGGCGTCGATGTCGCCGGCCGCGCGGATGCGGAACTGGCCCTTGCCGTCGTAGCCCAAGCGGCGGGTCTTGAGGATGCACGGCGTGCCGATGGCCCCGACCGCCGAACGCAGCCCGTCGAGCGAGTCGACCGGCGCGAAGGGCGGCACGGGAATGCCCAGTTCGCGAAAGCGCGTCTTCTCAGCGAGGCGGTCCTGCGCGGTCGCGAGCGCGCGCGGGTTCGGGAACACGTCGACGCGGTCGGCGAGCCAGCGCGCGGATTCGGCCGGTACGTTCTCGAAGTCGAAGGTGGCCACGTCCACGCGCGAGGCGAACTCGGCCAGCGCCGCCTCGTCGCGGTAGTCGCCCACGACCATGGGCGCGAACTGGCCCGCGCAGGCGTCGGCGACGTTGTCCATCACCAGGAAGCGCAGGCCCAGCGGCGCGCCCGCCAGGGCCATCATGCGGGCCAGTTGCCCGCCACCGAGGATGCCGACCGTGGTCATCGGCGCGGGTCGTCGTTGGCCATGACGTCCTCGGTCTGCTTCGACCGGAACGCGTCCAGCGCGGTGCCGACTTCCGGGAGCTCGGCGGCGAGAATCGCGGCGGCGAACAGGGCCGCATTGGCCGCGCCCGCCTGCCCGATGGCGAAGGTAGCCACGGGAATGCCCGCGGGCATCTGCACGATCGACAGCAGCGAATCCAGGCCGTTGAGCGTGCGGCTCTGCACCGGCACGCCCAGCACCGGCACCGCGGTCTTGGCCGCGAGCATGCCAGGCAGGTGGGCCGCGCCGCCCGCACCGGCGATGATCGCGCGCAGGCCGCGGCCGGCGGCACTGGCCGCGTAGTCGAAGAGCACGTCCGGGGTGCGGTGCGCGGACACCACGCGGACCTCGTGCGGCACGCCGAGCTGCTCGAGACGCGCGGCGGCATGCTGCATCGTCTCCCAGTCCGAGCGCGAGCCCATCACGATGCCGACCAGCGGCGAAGCCTGTTGCGAAGCGGACATGAGCGTCGACCCGAAGGCAAAGACGTATTCTAAACGGCCCGCCCGCCGACCTCGCGCCATGGACCGCAAACTGCTCGACCTCCTCGCCTGCCCCACCACGCGCCAGCCGCTGCGGATGCTCGAGGCCCCGCGCCTGGACGCGCTCAACCGCGCGATCGAGGAGGGCCGCGTGCGCCGCGGCGACGGCGCCACGCAGTCCGCCCGCGTCGAGGCCGCGCTCTGCACCGAGGACGGCCGCCTGGCCTACCGCATCGACGACGGCATCCCGGTGCTGCTGGCGGAGGAGTCGCTGGATCTCGGCGCGCTCGCGCAGCCGGCATGAGCCGCGCCATCGCCCCGCCCCCCGCCGGGGCCGTCGAGCACGACGTCACCCGTGCGCTGGACGAGGACATCGGCGCCGGCGACGTCACCGCGGCCCTCCTGCCCGACGTCGCCGACACGGCCTACCTGCTCTGCAAGGAGCCGGCGGTGGTCTGCGGGCGGCCGTGGTTCGACCTCTGCCATCGCCGCCTCGACCCGGCCGTCGCCATCGAATGGCACGTCGCCGAGGGCGAGCGCGTCCCCGCGGGCACACTGCTGGCCACGCTGCACGGCCGGGCGCGCGCACTGGTCACCGCGGAGCGCGCCTCGCTCAACTTCATGCAGACGCTCTCGGCGACCGCGACGGCGACCGCCGCCTACGTCGACGCCGTGGCGGGCACCCGGGCGCGCATCCTCGACACGCGCAAGACGCTTCCCGGCCTGCGGCAGGCGCAGAAGTACGCGGTGCGCTGCGGCGGCGGCGAGAACCACCGCATCGGCCTGTTCGACGCGGTCATGCTCAAGGAGAACCACATCCGCGCCGCAGGCTCGATCGCCGGTGCCGTCGAACTCGCGCGCGCGCGAAGCCCCGGGCTGCCGGTGATCGTGGAAGTGGAAACGCTCGACCAGTTGCAGGAAGCGCTCGCGACCGGATGCGACCGCATCCTCATCGACGACTTCGACGCGTCGATGCGTCGCGAGGCGGTGCGCATCGCGGCCGGCCGCATTCCCCTGGAAGTGTCCGGCGGCGTCGACCTGGCGAGCGTGCGCGCGATCGCCGAGGACGGCGTCGACTGCATCTCCATCGGCGGCCTGACCAAGCACGTGCGCGCCGTGGACCTGTCGCTGAAGCTGGGGCGCAGGCCCTAGCCGGCCGCGCCCGTCCGCGGCGGAAACCCGCCCGTCACAAGGCCAGCAGGATCGCGCCGGCCAGCAGGATCGCGCCGATCACGACGCCCCACATCAGGCGCGGCTCGCGGGCTGCGCGCGACGGGCCTTCGTCGGCGGGGGCATCGCCCGGATGGGTGGTCGACACCAGGTGGAAACGCAGCGTATCGAAGCCGATCTCGTCGCCCACGCGGGCGACGCCGTGCAGCATGCGCTTGCCGTTGAGGAAGGTGCCGTTGGTCGAGCCCAGGTCCTCGAACTGCACGCCGTCCTCGCTGGGCAGCAGGCGGGCGTGGCTGCGCGAGATGCCTGCCTCGTCGAGCCGCAGCGTGCAGTCGGGCGAACGCCCCACCGTGGTGACCGACGCGAGGGCGAACGTGCGCCCGAAGAATTTCCCCGATACCCCGCGCAGGACGAACTTCGGCAGGCTCTGGCGCACGGTGGTGGCGAACAGGTCGTCGTTCGACGCGGCCGCCTTGGCGCCGGGCCGTGCCGTCGCGACGTTCTCCATCGCGGCCAGCTGCGCCTCGCAGCGGTCGAACCCCAGCCGGTCGCCGTCGCGCAGGGCGATCAGGCCGCTGACCTCCGAGCCGTTGACGGTCACGCGCGCGCCGTTCTGTACGTCCAGCATGACGCCGTTGGCGGTGACATGAAGCTGCGCATGCCGCGCGTGCACGCCCGGCAGGGCAAGGACGATGTGCGCATCCGGCGCCGACCCCACGCTGTTGACGCCCGGCCGCAACACGACCTGCGGATGCTCGCCACCCGGAAATACCAGCTTCATCGATCAGCCCCCTGTAGGCCGGCCCCTTGCCCGGGACCCGTTCAATCCCCACAGTAGCAAAATGCCCACGTTGATCGCGTTGATGCTCGTCGCAGCCGCCGGATTCGCGTTCTGGAACGCGGGACGCGCCGCCGCCGAGCGCGCAGGCCGGCTCGGTCGCGACGCCTGCCGTGCCGCGGGCGCACAGTGGCTCGACGATTCGGTGCATGTCATCGGCATGCGCCCGTATCGCCGCGAAAGCGGATGGCTGGGCTGGGAGCGCACCTTCCGCTTCGACTACTCGCTCAACGGGCAGGATCGCCATGGCGGGCGCATGATCCTGCGCGGCGACCGGCTGGTGAGTTTCAGCGGCCCCGTCGCGCCGGCGCCGGTGGTCGAGTTCCGCCCGCGGGGAAGCTGAGCCGCAGGCGGGCGCCGCCTTACTTGACGATGCGCAGGTGCCCGCCACGACGTGGCGTCGGGCGGTCCGGATCGGGCTCGTCCGGCGGATTGCCGTCGTCCTGGACGGCCTCCAGGAACGGCGCGGGCGCCCCGCTCTCCTCGGCCTCCGATTGGCCGTCGGCCTCGTCCAGCTCAGGTTCCTCGGGCGGCAGCGCCATCCCCTGCCCGTTCTCGCGGGCATAGATCGCCAGAACCGCGCTGACCGGCACCGATACGGCATGGCTGACGCCACCGAAGCGCGCGCTGAAGCGGATGACCTCGTTGCCCATTTCCAGCCCGGCCACGGCGCGCTGCGCCACGTTGAGCACGATGCGCCCGTCCTTGACGGCATGCGTGGGTACCAGCACCTGCGGACGCGTGGCGTCGACGAGAAGGTGAGGCGTCAGGCCGTTGTCGGCGATCCACTCGTACAGCGCCCGCAGCAGGTACGGGCGATGGCTGGTCATCGGAAACTCGTCGCTCATGCCGCCAGTGTACGGCAGCGCACGCGGCGCGACGGCCGCTGCCCGGGCGATGCGCCAACGAAAGGCCCGCGTCAGGCAGGTAAAAACTCGCGATGGCGACTCAATTGATCAAGAACCGATCAATCTTCGGCCTCTTCAATGAATCCTTAGGCTCGCGACATCCGTCCGGGCCTCGGGACATCACCGTCGCGGACTTGCCGCGAAGTTTTCCACACAGACTGGCGTGCGGGCCTTTTCCCGTGGCGGCGGCGGTCAGGCCGGCAGGTCGCGCAGCTTGCGTTCCTGCTCGGTCAGGCTACGTGCGAAGCCGGGGTTGCGGAAGATGCGGTTGCCGTAGTCCTCGATCACCTTGCCGTCCTTGGGCAGCGGCACGCCGAGGGTCGGCAGGCGCCAGATGATCGGCGCCATGGCGCAGTCGGCCAGGCTCATCTCGGGATTGAGGAAGAACTTGCTGGCCTTGAACAGTGGAACGGAGGCCGTCAGCAGCTCCTTCAGGCGCTTGCGCCCCGCCTCGGCCTGGGCCTTGTTGCCCAGCTGGATCGCCTGGACCTGCGGCACCCAGTCGTGCTCCAGGCGCAGCATGGCCAGGCGCAGGCGCGCACGCGAGAGCGGGTCGACCGGCATCAGCGGCGGATGCGGGTAGCGCTCGTCGAGGTACTCGCTGACCACGCTCGCGGCATACAGCACCAGGTCGCGCTCGACGAGCGTGGGCACCGACTGGTACGGGTTCAGGTCGACCAGGTCTTCCGGCGGGTTCTGCGGATCGACCGGAATCAGATCGTAGGTCACGCCCTTGGCCGCGAGCACCAGGCGCACGCGGTGGCACAGGACGCAGTCCGTGGAAGAGAACAGGGTCAGGGTGTTGCGCATGTTGCGTGGGCTCGCCGCCATCGTCGACCTCGATCGGCCGGATTCCGCCGGCCACAAGGCGCCGCCCACCCCGTGCGGGCGGTCGCCACGGTCCCGAGCCACGGTGGCAGGACGCCGGCAGTCGACGCCGGCGCCGCCTCCCCGCTCAGTGCTCCACGTCGCGCCAGTATTCCTTCTTGAGGAGCCAGGCGAGGAACGTGAGCAGGGCCAGGAACAGGATTACCCACACGCCGATCGACTGGCGCTTGAGGGCGGCCGGTTCGCCGGCGTACTCGAGAAATGCGGTGATGTCGCGCGCGACCTGGTCGAAGCCCCGGGCATCGAGCGTGCCCGGCTGCGTGACCTTCAGGCCGGTGACCGGGCGCTCGCCGGTCGCGGCGTCGACCTTGCCGAACTCGGCATGCTGCAGGCCCTGCAGCTGCCACAGCGGGTTGGGCATGGACGCGTTCGGGAACAGGGTGTTGTTCCAGCCCACCGGGCGTGACTCGTCGAGGTAGAACGACTTGAGGTAGGTATAGACCCAGTCGCTCGTGCGCACGCGCGAGATCAGGCTCAGGTCCGGCGGCATCTTGCCGAACCACTCGGTCGCCGGAGCCGCCGGCATCGAGACGCCGATGGTCTCGCCGAACTTCGCGCCCGTGAAGTTGAGGTTCTCCATCACCTCTTCCTCGCTCAGGCCCAGGTCCTCGGCCATGCGCGAATAGCGCACGTACTTGAGCGAGTGGCAGCCCGAGCAGTAGTTCATGTACAGCTGGGCGCCACGCTGCAGCGAGGCGCGGTCGTCGAGATCGGTGCCGGCCTGCTGCAGGTTGCCGCCCGACGCCGCCAGCGCGGCCGTCGAGGTGGCCAGGCCCAGCAGCAACGCGGCCATCGAATGGACGAGACGCATGGTCATGGAACGGGGTGCCTTCGGAAGGGGGGTCGCGCGGGGGGCCAGGTCAGTCATGCATCGTCACCCGTTCCGGCACCGGCTTCGTCTTGTCGATCTTCGTCCACAGCGGCATGGAGATGAAGAAGGCGAAGTACAGGAAGGTCAGCACGCGGCCGATCTGCGTCTCCACCGGGTCCGTGCCCGGGCCGGCGCCGATCTTGCCGAGCCAGACGAAGGACAGCGCGAACACGGCCAGCATCAGCTTCGACAGCCACCCGCGGTAGCGGTACGAACGCACGCGGCTGCGGTCGAGCCAGGGCACGAGGAACAGCAGGATGATCGCGCCGAACATCACGATCACGCCGCCGAGCTTGTCCGGGATCACGCGGAGCATCGCGTAGTAGGGCGTGAAGTACCACACCGGCTTGATGTGCTCCGGCGTCACCAGCCGGTTGGCCTCGGTGAAGTTGTCGTGCTCGAGGAACCAGCCGGCGACGGTGGGCTCGAAGAAGATGATGAAGGCGGCCAGCATCAGGAAGAAGCCGACGCCCACCAGGTCCTTGACCGTGTAGTACGGATGGAAGGGGATGCTGTCCTTCGGCGCGCTCGCCGACCAGCGGTTGCCCTTCGGGCCGTACTTGATGTCGATGCCGTCGGGATTGTTCGAGCCCACCTCGTGCAACGCGCCCAGGTGCAGCACGACCAGCAGCAGCAGCACGAGCGGCAGCGCGATGACGTGCAGGGCGAAGAAGCGGTTGAGCGTGGCGTCGGACGGCAGGTAGTCGCCCATGATCCATTCGGTCAGGCCGTTGCCGATGACCGGGATCGCGCCGAACAGCGAGATGATGACCTTCGCGCCCCAGAAGGACATCTGGCCCCAGGGCAGCACGTAGCCCATGAAGGCCTCGGCCATGAGCACGAGGTAGATCACCATGCCAAGCAGCCAGACCAGTTCGCGCGGCTTGCGGTACGAGCCGTACAGCAGCCCGCGGAACATGTGCAGGTAGACGACGATGAAGAAAAGCGAGGCGCCGGTCGAGTGCATGTACCGGATCAGCCAGCCCCACTCCACGTCGCGCATGATCGTGAATTCGACCGACGTGAAGGCCTCGGCCGCCGAGGTCTTGTAGTGCATCGTCAGGAAGATCCCGGTCAGGATCTGGTTGACGAGCACCAGCATGGCCAGCGAGCCGAAGTAGTACCAGACGTTGAAGTTCTTCGGAGCGAAGTACTCCGTCATGTGCTTGCGGTACGCCACGGCCGCGTTCGGCGCACGGTCGTTGAACCAGTTGATGGCGCCGGTGATCAGGCCCTTGGCGATGTTGTTGGGGGCCGACTTCTGGTCGTTGCTGATGGCCATGTCAGGCGGCTCCCTGCGGATCGACGCCGATCACGATGGTGGTGTCGTTCTCGAAATGGTGCGGCGGCACCACGAGGTTCGTCGGCGCGGGCACGCCCTGGTAGACGCGGCCGGCCATGTCGAAGCGCGACTTGTGGCAGGGGCAGAAGTAGCCGCCCTTCCACTGCGGATCGAAGGGCTCGGGGCGGATCTCCGCCTTCATTTCCGGAGAGCAGCCCAGATGGGTGCACAGCCCGACCAGCACCGAGATCTCCGGCTTGAACGAGCGGAAGGTCGGGTCGCCCTTGAGGACGTACGCCGGCTGCTGGTCCGGGTTCTCGGACCTGGGATCGCGCAGCTGGTCGTTGAGCGTGGGCAGCGCCTTCAGGATCGCCTGCGAGCGGCGGACGATCCAGATGGGCTGGCCTCGCCACTCGACCACCAGGCGCTGGCCCTCGGCCAGCGCGCCGATGTCGGCGATCACCGGCGCACCCGCCAGCTTGGCGCGCGCGCTCGGGTTCCAGGACTTGATGAAAGGCACCGCGGCGAAGCCGGCCCCGACCGCGCCGACCACTGCGGTCGTGGCGGTGAGGAAGCGGCGGCGGCCTAGGTTGACCGGTGCGTGGGTGGTCTCGTTGACCCCTTCGTTGGCCATCCGGCACTCCGAAAACAGTTCGACGTGGGCTGCGGCGACGCCGGAGGCGCCGCGCGGCTGAAAAAGACGTGGAAGTGTAACGGAATGGTGAAGCGGCCGACAATCGGCCGCGCACCGGAAATCGCGTCAGCGGCGGATGGTCGCGCCGCGGTAGCGGTCGGCCAGCAGGGCCACGCGCTGCACGTAGCGCTGCGTCTCGCTGTAGGGCGGCACGCCCTTGTACTTGTCGACGGCGCCCTCGCCGGCGTTGTAGCCGGCCGCGGCCAGGGTCAGGTTGCCGTTGAAGCGCTTGAGCAGCCAGGCCAGGTACTGCACGCCGCCGCGGATGTTCTGCGCGGGGTCGAAGGCGTTGGCGACGCCGAAACGGCGCGCCGTGGCCGGCATCAGCTGCATCAGGCCCTGGGCGCCGACGCGCGACAGCGCGTTGGGGTTGTAGGCCGACTCGGCATGGATGATCGCGCGCACGATGGACTCGTCCACGCCGTACTGGGCGGCCGCGGCCGAGATCTCGTTCGCGTAGGCGTCGGTGCGAAGGCGGATCTTGCCGAAGTTCACGCCCGGCTTGGCCCCGCAGGCGAAGCAGGTCTCCATGTAGCTGTAGCGGATCGTCCTGACGGCACCGGCATGGGCGACACCCTGCGGCCGCTTGCTGGAGTAGTGGCGGACGCCGTCCTTCACATAGGAGTAGATCTGCCCCTGCACCAGCCGCGGGCTGCCGGAAGTGCCCGAAGACGCGGCAGGTGCCGTGGCGGCGGCAGGCACAACGGTGGCTGGCGGTACGCTGCCGCTGGCCGGCGAGCCGGATACGAGGCTGGCCTGCATGACCGCGCCCGCGGCGTCCGGCGCCGGGATGCGGCGCGAGCGCTTCGCCGCCGCGTACTGGCTGACGACCTCGCAGGAGGCGCCCTTGATGCGCTTGCTGACGTAGCTGCGGCCTTCCGCGGTGTCGCAGCGGTAGACCGTGCCGGCGAAGGCGGGGGCCGCGAGAACCAGGCCCGACAGGAGCAGGAGACCACGGATCGTCTTCATTACGCCATCATTCCGCGTTCCCGGAATTTTCACAACCCCTTGATCTGTTTAGAATTGTGTTTCTGCGGACGCCGTCATCCGCGCTGTTGCGGCGCGGTAGACTGCCCGCCCGGCCCGGACTAAGCGCCGCCCTTCCCGGATTCACATGACCGACCTGCTGCTCGCCGACGCCCCCGGGGCGGCGGCCACCCCTGTCGCGCCGCGCGGCAAGCTCTTCATCGAGACCCACGGTTGCCAGATGAACGAGTACGATTCGGCGAAGATGGCCGACGTTCTCGCCGCCGCCGAAGGCCTCGAGATCACCACGGACCCGGCCGAGGCCGACGTCATCCTGGTCAACACCTGCTCGATCCGCGAGAAGGCTCAGGAGAAGGTCTTCAGCCAGCTCGGCCGCTGGCGCTCGCTCAAGCAGGGCGGAAAGCCCGTGCTGATCGGCGTGGGCGGCTGCGTGGCGAGCCAGGAGGGCGAGGCGATCGTCAAGCGCGCGCCGTTCGTCGACCTGGTCTTCGGCCCGCAGACCCTGCATCGCCTGCCCCAGCTGATCGAGGCCCGGCGCGAGACCGGCAGGCCGCAGGTCGACATCTCCTTCCCCGAGATCGAGAAGTTCGACCGCCTCCCCGAGCCGCGCGCCGACGGGCCGAGCGCCTTCGTCTCGATCATGGAGGGCTGTTCCAAGTACTGCTCGTTCTGCGTGGTGCCCTACACCCGCGGCGAGGAGGTCAGCCGGCCGTTCGAGGACGTGCTGGTCGAGGTGGCCCGGCTGGCCGCGCAGGGCGTGCGCGAGATCAACCTGCTGGGCCAGAACGTCAATGCCTACCGCGGGCCGTACGGGGACGGCGAGGTGGCGGATCTCGGCCTGCTGATCCGCACCATCGCCGAGATCGAGGGCGTCGACCGCATCCGCTTCACTACCTCGCACCCGCTGGAGTTCTCCGACTCGCTGGTCGAGGCCTACCGCGACGTGCCGCAGCTGGCGAACTACCTGCACCTGCCCGTGCAGTCCGGCTCCGATCGCATCCTGGCTGCGATGAAGCGCGGCTACACGGCGCTGGAGTTCAAGCAGAAGATCCGCAAGCTGCGCGCCGTGCGCCCGGACATCTCGATCTCGTCGGATTTCATCGTCGGCTTCCCCGGCGAGACCGACGCGGACTTCGAGAAGACGATGAAGCTCATCGAGGACGTCGGTTTCGACCAGTCGTTCTCCTTCATCTACTCCCGCCGCCCCGGTACACCGGCCGCCAACCTCGAGGACGACGTCTCCAGCGAGGTCAAGCACGCACGGCTCTCGCGCCTGCAGGCGACGATCAACGAGAACGCCCGGCGGATCTCGGAGGGGATGGTCGGCTCCGTGCAGCGGATCCTGGTCGAAGGCCCGTCGCGCAAGAACCCGAACGAGCTGACCGGCAAGACCGAGAACATGCGCTCGGTGAACTTCCCCGCCCCGCCCCGCCTGATCGGCCAGTTCGTGGACGTGGTGATCACCGAGGCGATGAGCAACTCGCTGCGCGGACGGGTGGTGACCACGGAGGCGGCTCCGCCGGCCTGAGGCCGCGCGTCCGGCGGCACGGCGGCTCGCGCGGGCCGCCGGCCCTTTGCGAAAACCCGCGCCCCCGCGCAAGCTCACGCGCCTTACCGGCCGGTGCATGCATCGTCGCCCCGAACCCGAGCCCCCTCCCCCGCATGGCCGACCAACTCACCCGCGACTTCGTCCTCGACCCCGCCGACCCCGAGCGCCTCGCCAACCTCGCCGGCCCGTTCGACGCCCACCTGCGCATGCTCGAGCTGCGCCTTGGCATCGAGATCTCCAATCGCGGCAACGTCTTCCGCATCCAGGGCCCGCGCGAGGCGGTGGTGCACGCCGAACGCCTGATCGACGAGCTCTGGCAGGACGCGGCCACCGAGACGCTCACCGAGCATGCGCTCCACCTGCGCCTGTCCGAATCCGGCGTGGAGCAGCGCATGCGCGACAACGTCGAGCCGCAGGAGGTCGTCATCAAGGTCAAGCGGGGCAACCTGCGCGCGCGCGGCCAGAACCAGGCGCGCTACCTGCATGCGATCGCGACGCACGACATCAACTTCGGCATCGGCCCCGCGGGCACGGGCAAGACCTTCCTGGCGGTGGCCAGCGCCGTCGAAGCGCTCAACACCTCGCGCGTGCAGCGCATCATCCTGGTGCGCCCCGCGGTGGAGGCCGGCGAGAAGCTCGGCTTCCTGCCGGGCGACCTGACGCAGAAGGTCGACCCCTACCTGCGCCCTCTCTACGACGCGCTCTACGAGATGCTGGGCGTGGAGAAGGTGGTGAAGCTGCTGGAACGCAACGTCATCGAGGTGGCACCGCTGGCCTACATGCGAGGCCGCACGCTCAACGATGCCTACGTGATCCTCGACGAGGCGCAGAACACCACGATCGAGCAGATGAAGATGTTCCTGACGCGCATCGGCTTCGGCAGCACGGCGGTCGTCACGGGCGACATGACGCAGATCGACCTCCCGCGCAACGTGAAGTCGGGGCTCAAGGATGCGATCGACGTGCTGCGCGGTGTCGACGGCATCAGCTTCACCTTCTTCGAGTCGCGCGACGTGGTGCGCCACCCGCTGGTGGCGCGCATCGTCAACGCCTACGATGCGCGGGATGCCCACGAGGCGGCCGGCGGCCGCAGCTGAGGTCATGCCATGACGGTCGGACCCGTGAGACTGGACGTCGCCGTTTCCTACGCGACGCCGCGCCGCGGCGTTCCTGCCGCCGCCAGCTTCCGCAAGTGGGTGGCGGCGGCACTGGACCGACGCATCCGCGAGGCGGACCTGTCGATCCGCGTCGTCGGCGAGGAGGAAGGCCGTGCCCTCAACCGGCACTACCGCGGCAAGGACTACGCCACCAACGTGCTGAGCTTTCCGGCCGAGTTGCCCGAGGGACTGCCGGAAGGCGTCAGGCTGCCGCTGCTGGGCGACCTGGTGATCTGCGCCCCGGTGGTCGCCCGCGAAGCGGCCGAGCAGGGCAAGGCCCTCAACGACCACTACGCCCACCTCACCGTGCACGGCGCGCTGCACCTGCTGGGATGGGACCACGAGGACGAGGACGACGCCGAGGCCATGGAAGCGCTGGAACGCGAGATCCTGGGCGGCCTAGGCGTGGCGGATCCGTACTGAGTGGCCGCTTGTCCCCACCGGTCCGCGTCCCCATATCCACCGGCCGGGGCCGCTCCCCGGATAGACTGTGATGCCGCCCCCTCCGGCGGCCTTTTCTGACCGAGACATGGCCGAGGACGACAGTAGTACGCAGGCACACGAACGCGGTGCCGACCGCCGATCCTGGTTCGACCGCATCAGCTCCGCGTTGTCGGGCGAGCCGTCCACCCGGGAGGACCTGGTGGAACTGTTGCGGGACGCGCAGGCCGACGGCCTGATCGCCGCCGACACGCTGCGCATGATGGAGGGCGCGATCGCCGTCTCCGACATGACCGTGGGCGACGTGATGATCCCGCGCTCGCAGATGGTGTCCCTGCCCGCCGAGGCCCGCTTCCTGGACCTCATGAAGATGGTGGTCGAGAGCGGCCATTCGCGCTTCCCGGTACACGGCGAGGACAAGGACGAAGTCCTGGGCATCCTGCTCGCCAAGGACCTGCTGCGTGGCGTGGTCAGCGACCACGGCCCCGCCACGATCCACGAACTGCTGCGCCCCGCGGTGCTCATCCCCGAGAGCAAGCGCCTGGACGTGCTGCTGCGCGAGTTCCGCTCCTCGCGCAACCACATGGCCATCGTCATCGACGAGCACGGCGGCGTGGCCGGGCTGGTCACCATCGAGGACGTGCTGGAGCAGATCGTCGGCGAGATCGACGACGAGCACGACGAGGCAGCCGACCCGAATGCGCTGATCGCGGCCCATGCCGACGGCCAGTTCGTCGTCGACGCCCTCACGCCCATCGCCGACTTCAACGAGCGCTTCGGCGCGGACTTCGACGACGACGAGTACGACACCATCGGCGGGCTGGTCACTGCGGCCATCGGCCACCTGCCGGAGGCAGGCGAGGAACTCAACCTCGGCCGCTTCGTATTCCGCGTGGCCGGCGCCGATGCGCGCCGCGTGCACGCCTTCCACGTGGGCGTACATGGCGACGAATGAGGCGCGCGCCGCCCGCGCGCTTCCGCGCGCCCTGCGCCTGCTGGCCACGCTGCTGCTGCTCGCGCTGGCCGGCATCGCGCAGGCGGCCGCGCCGCGCATCGGCGTGGCGACCATGCAGCCGGGCCGGATCTTCTGGGAACGCTTCGGCCACGACGCGATCGTGGTCGTCGATCCGGCGACCGGCCGCGCCACGTCCTACAACTTCGGCTTCTTCGACCTCGCCGAGCCCGGCTTCGTCGGCAACTTCATCCGCGGCAGGATGCGCTACCGGCTGGTCGCGCTTCCGCTGGAGGACGACCTTGCCCTCTACCGCGACGAGGGCCGCGGCGTGTCCATCCAGTGGCTGGACCTGACCGGGGCACAGGCCCTGGACCTCGCGCGGCGCCTGGAAGTCAACGCGCGGCCCGAGAACGCCGTCTACACCTACGACTACTTCCGCGACAACTGCGCCACGCGCGTGCGCGACGCCGTCGACGCCACGCTCGGCGGCGAACTGCACCGCCAGCTCGCCTCGCGCTCGCGCGGCTCCACGTACCGCAGCGAGGCCGTGCGGCTGGCCTCGCCCGCCTGGTGGATGTGGCTGGGCTTCGACATCGGCCTGGGCCCGCGCGCCGACAGGCCGCTCTCCGTCTGGGACGAGGCCTTCGTCCCCATGCGCCTGGCCGACGCGCTGCGCGAGGTGCGCGTGGGGGGCCGACCGCTGGTCGCGTCGGAGACGACGATCCTCCCGCATCGCATCGCGCCGGAACCCGTCGATGCGCCCCGCCCGCTTCTGCCCTG
>JBMOOW010000184.1:20017-26293 GCA_049323195.1 Pseudomonadota bacterium
TTGCCGCGGGCGTCCTGCTCGGCATCGCGGCCGCCTGGGCGGGCCGCCGCGCGCCGCGGGCGACGGCTGCCGTGGCGCTGGTGGGCTGGGCGGTCATGGGCCTGCTGGGCGCCTTGCTGCTGTACATCTGGCTCGGCACCGCGCACGTATTCGGGTGGACGAACCACAACCTGCTGCTGCTGCACCCGGCCGCCTGGCTGCTGCTGCCCGGCGCGTGGCGCCTGCTGCGCGGGCGTGCCCCGGGGCGGCTGTTCAGCGCGGGGCTCGCATTGGTGGGGGCGCTGGCCGTGGCCGGCCTGTTCCTTTCCTGGCTCCCGGCGGCGCCGCAGGACAATGCGCGATGGATCGCCCTGCTGCTTCCGGTGCATCTCGGCCTCTGGGCCGGGCTGGGCGGCGCCTTGCGACGCGGCCGGAGCGACACCCGGTGAGCAGCCCACTGCCCCCCGCCAGCATCATCAACTGCGCCGCCTACGCTGCCGACGGCACGCGGCGCGACATCCCCATCGAGGCGATCAGCGACGTGCTTGCCGTCGACGACGGAAGCTGGGTCTGGGTCGGCCTGTACGAACCCGGCGCGCAGGTGCTGGACACGCTGCAGGAGGAGTTCGGCCTGCACGATCTCGCCGTCGAGGATGCGCAGAACGCGCACCAGCGGCCGAAGACCGAGGGCTATGGCGACTCCCTGTTCATCGCCGTGCACACCGCGCAGTCGGTGGAAGGCCGCATCCGTTTCGGGGAGACGCACGTCTTCGCGGGCCCGCGCTACATCGTCACGGTGCGCCATGGCGCCTCGGCCAGCTACGCGCCGGCCCGCGCGCGGCTGGAGCGCGAGCGCGACCTGCTCGTGCACGGCCCGGGTGCGGCGCTGTACGCCGTGCTCGACCTGGTGGTCGACAACTACGCGCCGATCGTCGACGAGTTCAACCGCATGCTCGTCGACCTGGAGAAGCTGATCTTCGCCGAGACCTTCAGCCGGGACACCGTGCGCCAGCTCTACGCCCTCAAGCGCGAGCTGACCCGGCTGCGCATGGCGGTGGCACCGATGCAGGACATCGTCGGGCACCTCACCCGCGCGCGCGGCCCCCTGTTCGACGAGGAAGTGCAGCTGTACATGCGCGACGTGCTCGACCATGCCGTGCGCATCGACGCGAGCACCGAGACGCTGCGCGAGATGCTGACCACCGCCGTAAGCGTCAACCTCTCGCTGGTGACCGTCCAGCAGGGCGAGGTGGTGAAGCGGCTCGGTGCGTGGGCCGCGCTGCTCGCAGCGCCCACGCTGATCGCCAGCTGGTACGGGATGAATTTCGAGCACATGCCGGAACTGCACGGGCGCTGGAGCTACACGGCGCTGATCGGCACCGTCGCGCTGATCTCGGTGGGCCTGTACTGGAAGTTCAAGAAGGCACGCTGGCTGTAGCGGCCGGGCTGTCGCCACGACGGCGCGCTCGTGTCCCCGGGTGCGCTTCGCTTACCCGGGCTACGCTCGGCTCAAGCGCGGCAGTCATGCCGCGTGCACGCCGGAATTGACCCGCCCCCGCGCCTGCGCCACGCTCGCGCCACGTCGGGGAGGACAGGCTATGCAGTGGATGACGCGTCTTGGCTGGGCGGGCCTTGGCATGCTGGCCGTGCTGTCGCTGGCCGTGCTCGCGCTGCAGCGGGGCGAGACCGTGAGCGCGATGTGGCTGGTCGCGGCATCGGCCAGCGTCTTTTTCATCGCCTACCGGTTCTACGCCCGCTACATCGGCGGCGCGATCGGTCTCGACGCCGCGCGGCTCACGCCCGCCTGGCGCCGCAACGACGGCCTGGATTACGTCCCCACCGAAAAGACCGTGCTCTACGGGCACCATTTCGCCGCCATCGCAGGTGCCGGGCCGCTGGTGGGGCCGGTACTGGCCGCGCAGATGGGCTACCTGCCCGGCACGCTCTGGATCCTGTTCGGCGTGGTTTTCGCCGGCGCGGTGCAGGACATGCTCGTCCTCTTCTTCTCGACCCGGCGCGACGGCCGCTCGCTGGGCGAGATGATCCGTAGCGAGATGGGCAATGCCGCCGGCGTGATCGCGATGCTCGGCATCGCCATGATCATGATCATCCTGCTCGCGGTGCTGGCGCTGGTGGTGGTGAAGGCCCTGGCCGAAAGCCCCTGGGGCACGTTCACCGTGGCCATGACCATCCCCATCGCGCTGCTGATGGGTGTCTACCTGCGCTGGCTGCGGCCCGGCCGCATCCTCGAGGTCTCGCTGATCGGGCTCGGGCTGCTGCTCGCGTCGATCTGGGCAGGCGGGCACGTGGCCGCCGATCCGGAATGGAGCGCCGCGTTCCGCCTGCAGGGCACCACGCTGGCCTGGCTGCTCATCGGCTACGGTTTCGTGGCGGCGGCACTGCCCGTCTGGCTGCTGCTCGCGCCGCGCGACTATCTCTCGACCTTCCTCAAGATCGGTACCGTGCTGGTACTGGCCCTGGCGATCCTCGTCGCGCGGCCGGACCTGCAGATGCCCGCCGTCACCCGGTTCGTCGACGGCACGGGCCCGGTGTTCTCCGGCCAGCTCTTCCCGTTCCTGTTCATCACCATCGCCTGCGGGGCGGTATCGGGTTTCCATGCGCTGATCAGCTCGGGCACCACCCCCAAGATGCTGGAGAACGAGGCGCACATCCCGTTCATCGGATATGGCGGGATGCTGATGGAGGCCTTCGTCGCGGTGATGGCGCTGATCGCCGCCTGCGTGCTGCAGCCGGGCCTGTATTTCGCGATGAACGCGCCGGTCGTGTTGCTGGGCCCGACGGTCGAAACCGCCGCCGCGGCCATTTCCCAGTGGGGCTTTTCGATCACGCCGGAGATGCTCGCGCAGACCGCGCGGGACATCGGCGAGGAGACGGTGCTTTCACGCACCGGCGGCGCGCCCACGCTGGCGGTCGGCATGGCGCAACTGCTGACCGGGCTCGTGGGCGGTGGCGGCATGATGGCCTTCTGGTACCACTACGCCATCCTGTTCGAGGCGCTGTTCATCCTCACCACCATCGACGCCGGTACCCGGGTGGCGCGCTTCATGTTCCAGGAACTCGCGGGGCTGGCCTGGGCGCCGCTGCGCGCCACCGAGAGCTGGTTCGGCAACCTGCTGTGCACGGCGCTCGCCGTGGCGGGCTGGGGCTGGTTCCTCTACCAGGGCGTGGTCGACCCGCTCGGGGGCATCAATACGCTCTGGCCCCTGTTCGGCATCGCCAACCAGATGCTCGCGGGCATCGCCCTCACCTTCTGCTGCGTGGTGCTGGTGCGCATGAAGCGCGAGCGGCATGTCTGGATCCCGCTCGTGCCGACGCTGTGGCTGCTCGTGTGCACGATGACCGCGGGCTGGCAGAAGATCTTCCATCCCGATCCGAAGATCGGCTTCCTCGCCAATGCACGCAGGTTCGCCGACGCGATCGCGCGCGGCGAGCTGGCGGCGCCTGCGAAATCGCTGGCCGACATGGAGCGGCTGGTCTTCAACAACCAGCTCAATGCCGCGCTCTCCGCGCTGTTCATGAGCGTGCTGCTGGCGACGGTCACCTTTGGGCTGCGCGCCGCCTGGCAGGCGCGGGCCTCGTCGCGGCCCACCGCACGCGAGGTGGGCGGGCCGGCCGGCGCGGCGGCGCGCTAGGACCGCCGATGCATACGAAGCTCGCCGCGGCCTGGACCTGGCTTACGCGCACGGCGCGCCTCGCGGTCGGCGTACCCGACTACGTGGACTACGTCGCCCACATGCGGCGGGCCCATCCCGATCGCGCGCCCATGTCGCGCGAGGACTTCGCCCGCGAACGCATGGAAGCGCGCTACGGCCGCGGCCGCAGCCGCTGCTGCTGACGCCGCTGACGGCCCGAGCTGCACGGAGCCGCGCGGCGCGAAGCCACCGCGTCCGGGAGCGGCGCCGGCCTCAGGCCGCGAGCGACTGCAACATCAGGCCCGTCAGGTACGCGCCGTACGTTCCCAGCGCATAGCCCAGCACGGCCAGCAGCACGCCCACCGGCGCGAGCGCGGGGTGGAAGGCCGACGCGACCACGGGTGCCGACGCGGCGCCGCCGATGTTCGCCTGCGACCCGACGGCGACGAAGAACAGCGGGGCGCGGATCAGCTTGGCGACGGCCAGCATGAGCAGACCGTGCGTGGCGATCCAGATCGCCCCCATCAGGAACAACAGCGGCCTGTCCAGGAGGGCGGCCAGGTCCATCTGCATGCCGATGGTCGCCACCAGCACGTACAGGAACAACGAGCCGATGCGTGATGCACCCACGCCCTCCAGGCGACGCGCGCGGGTGAAGCTCAGCGCCAGGCCGAACGTGGTCGCCAGCACGGTGATCCAGAAGAAGCGTGCGGTGAGGCTGTAATCCTGCAATCGCCACTCCGCGGGCAGCGTCGCGATCCAGCCCACGAGCGGGTCGGTGAGCGCATGCGCCAGACCCGTGGCGCCCAGACCGATCGCCACGATCACCATCAGGTCGGTGAGCGTGGGAATGCGCGTGTGCTCGGCCTGGTAGGCCTCGACGCGACGCTTGAGGTCATCGATGGCGGTGAGGTCGGCACGCGTCCAGCGATCGAACGCGGCGCTCCGCCCCGCCAGGAACAGCAGCACCGCCATCCAGACACTGGCGACCAGCACGTCCACGGCAACGAACTGCCCGAAGAGGTTCGCATCGACCGCGAAGACCTCCTTCATCGCCGCCTGGTTCGCGCCGCCGCCGATCCAGCTACCCGCCACCGTGGTCATGCCACGCCAGGTGTCGCCGCCGACGGTCGGCGGATGGATCAGGCCCATCGCCAGGAAGGCGACGACTGCGCCCAGCATCACGCCCAGGGTGCCGGTCAGGAACATGATGACCGCCTTCCGGCCGAGCCGCACGATGGCCTTGAAGTCGATGGCGACGCAGAGCAGTACGAGCGCGGCAGGCAGCAGGTAGTCGCGTGCCATCGGATAGAGCCCGGAGGCGCCGCCGTCGATGAGGCCCACGCTGTTGTAGATGGCCGGGATCAGGTAGCAGAGCAGCAGTGCCGGCACGACCCCGTAGAACTTCTTCCAGAACCCCGTTTCGCGCGACGACGTCCAGAACACGGCGCCGAGGGTGACGGCCAGCAGGCCGAGGACGACGGCGTCGTTGGTGATGAGGGCGGTGCCGGGTTCGCTTGCTTCGATCGCCATCCGGCGCTCCTTGTCCCGGCGCAGTTGCGCGCCGGGCTCACGGGTTCACTGGCCGATGTACTGGCGCAGCCAGCCGTTGACGGTCTCGTGCCACTGCACGCTGTTCTGCGGCTTGAGGATCCAGTGGTTCTCGTCGGGGAAATACAGGAACTTCGAGGGCACGTTCCGCCGCTGCAGCGCATGGAACGCCGCGATGCCCTGCTCCACCGGGATGCGGTAGTCGAGCTGGCCATGGATCACCAGCATCGGCACGCGCCACTGGTCCACGTGGTTGACCGGGTTGAAGCGCTCGTAGTTCTGCGGCACCTCGAACGGCGTGCCGCCGTTCTCCCACTCGGTGAACCACAGCTCCTCGGTCGAGTAGCCCATCATGCGCTGGTCGAAGACGCCCGCATGGCTGACCAGGCACTTCCACGGCGCGTTCCAGCGGCCCGCGATCCAGTTGACCATGTAGCCGCCATAGCTCGCACCCAGGGCGCAGGCGCGCTCGCCGTCGAGGAACGGGTACTGCTTCTGCGCGGCCGCCCAGCCCTTCTGCAGATCCTCCAGCGGGCGATCGCCCCAGTGCTGGCTGATCGCGTCGGTGAAGGCCTGGCCGTAGCCGGTCGAACCGTGGAAGTCGATCATGACCACCGCATAGCCCTGGCCGGCGTACGTCTGCGGATTCCAGCGGTAGCTCCAGCCGTTGCCGAAGCTGCCCTGCGGGCCGCCGTGGATCAGGAATGCGACCGGATACTTCTGCCCCTCGACGTAGTTCCAGGGCTTGACGACGTAGCCATGCACGGTGTCGCCGTTCCAGCCCTTGAAGCTGAACTGCTCGAAGTCGCCGAAGCGCACGTCCGGCAGCATCTGCGTGGCACTCGGCGTGAGTGCGCGCACGGGCTGCCCGGCGATGCCACCGACGAAGATCTGGTCGCCCGACTGCAGCGTATTGCGCGCGAAGGCCAGGCGGCCGTTCTCCACGTCGACCGCCGACACGCTGCCATCGGCCACGACGGGCGTGGCGGCGCCACTGGCGATGTCGATCGCGAACAGCGGGTGCTGCCCCATGTCCTGCGCGGTCGTGTAGATCGTGCGCCCGTCGTCCGACAGGCGGACGCTGTCGGCCGAG
>JBMOOW010000184.1:26303-29402 GCA_049323195.1 Pseudomonadota bacterium
CCCCCCCCCCCCCCCCCCCCCCCCCCCCCCCACGCCGGTGGCAAGCTCCAGCTCGATGAGGGCGAAGCGGTCGGCCTCGAAGCCCGGACGCTTCATCGCCCGGTAGTAGAGGCGGCGGCCGTCGGGGCTGAACCGGCCGACGGTGTCCCAGGCGGGGTTGCCTTGGGTGAGGTTGCGCGGCTCGCCCGAACCGTCGGCCGGGGCGAGGTAGATGTCGAAATTCGTGGACCACGGCTCGACGCGGTCGGCATTGCGCGCGGTGAAGGCGATGGAGCGGCCGTCGGGCGACCAGGCGTACTCGGTCGCGTCGCCGAACGGGCGCGAGGGAACGTCGGCCACGATGGCGCCGCCCACGAGTTTCGCGTCCGCTGCCGGCTTCGTGCCCAGGTCGGCCACGAACAGGCGGTTCAGTCGACCCTCGTTCCATGCGTCCCAATGGCGCACGAACATGCGATCGAACACCCGGCCGCTGCGCTTGTCCTTCGACCTGGCCTCGTTGCGCTGGACGCTGCAGGCGATCTCGGCGCCGCATTCGGGAAAGACCTCGAGGCTCAGCGCCACCCGGCGCCCGTCGGGCGCAACCGAGTAGCTGCCGACATCGAGAGGCAACGCGGTGAGCTGGCGGGGCTTTCCACCCGCCACAGGCACCGCGTAGAGCTGCATGGAGCCCGACTTCGCGCTGAGGAAGTAGGCGGTCCTGCCGTCGGCCGACAGCTCCGGCGAATTGATGTTCCAGCCGTCGGGCGTGATGCGGCGGGGCTTGGCGCCCTCGCGCGTGTCCTGCGCCCACAGTGCCGTGGACGAGCGGTTCCCGTCGAAGTCCACCGTGCGGCGGGTGAACAGCACCGTGCCGCCGTCGGGCGTGAGCTGCGGCGATGCATACCGCTCGAGCGTGGCGAGGTCGCGCGGCTCGAGGCCGCGGGGCGCGGCATGCGCGGCGAGGGGCAGCGCGGCGGCGATCAGCAACGGCAGGCAGGCGTGACGCAGGGACATGGCAGCTCCGCGGCAGGGACAGGCGGCCGATGGTAGGCGGTGGGCCACGCGCGGGGAAGCGCGGCGGGCGGTCTGCGTGGCGCTGGCTATACTCGGCCCCTTCCCCACACCACGGAGCCGCGCGTGTCGCAACCGATCGCCGAACGCGCCCGCCACGAGTTCCTCGGGCATCCCAAGGGCCTGTACGTCTGCTTCTTCACCGAGATGTGGGAGCGCTTCTCCTTCTACGGCATGAAGGCGCTGCTCCTGCTCTACCTGCTGAAGTACCACCTGTTCGGCGACGACGCCGGCTACGACCTGCTCGGCGCCTATGGCGGCCTCGTCTACGCGGCCCCGGTGATCGGCGGCCTGCTGGCCGACCGCTACCTGGGCATGCGCAAGGCCGTGGTGTTCGGGGCGGTGCTGCTGGTGCTCGGGCACCTGGGCATGGCGTTCGAGGGCGAGCAGGCGCGCGTGGTCGGCGGCCAGGTGGTGCGCGACGAGGGCGCGCTGCAGGTGTTCTACCTCTCGCTGGCGCTCATCATCATGGGCGTGGGCTTCCTCAAGCCCAACATCTCGACGATCGTCGGCCAGCTCTATCCCGAGAACGATCCGCGGCGCGATTCGGGCTTCACCGTGTTCTACGCCGGCATCAACATCGGCGCGCTGTTCGCGAGCCTGATCTGCGCCTTCCTGGGCGAACGTTACGGCTGGAAGTACGGCTTCGGCGCAGCCGGCATCGGCATGGTCGCGGGCCTGGTCATGTTCCTCTGGGGCCAGCGCTACCTGTACGGGCTGGCCGAGCCGCGCGACCCGGCCGTCCTGCGCGAGCGCGTGGCCGGCCTTGCGCGCGAATGGTGGATCTACATCGGCTCGCTGGGCGGCGTCGGCGTGGTCTGGCTGCTGCTGCAGAGCACGGGCGCGGTCCACTGGTCCATGCACGTCATCGCCATCGGCTTCTTCGCCTGGTTCGCATGGTTCCTCGTGCGCTGCAGCAAGGTCGAACGCGAGCAGATGATCTCCCTGCTCGTCCTGATCATCGGCGTGCTGATCTTCTTCACGCTCTACGAGCAGACCTACGGCAGCTGGGTCACGTTCACCGACCGCCTGCTCACCAAGGACCTGTTCCCGGGGCTCGGCGGCGGCAACGGGGTACTGCCCTGGTCGCTGTTCCTGCTCGCGGCCAGCCCCTTCCTCATGATCGTCGCGCTCAAGGCCAGCGACGGCGGGAGCCCGGGCCTCGCCAAGCTGCTGGTCGCGGCACTGGCGGCGGGGCTCCTGGTCGTCGGCGCGCATGACATCGTCTTCGTCGAGCACACCGCGGGCTCGCTCACCTTCCTCGGCGCCATGTTCATCGTGCTGCTCTCGCCGCTCTTCGCCTGGCTCTGGCCCTGGCTGGAGCGACGCGGCCTGAACCCGAGCAAGCCCGCGAAGATGGCCTTCGGCCTCGTCGTGGCGGGCCTGGCCTTCCTGCCGCTCATGGCCGCGGCGGAAGCGGCCTCGGGCGGCACGCTCGCCACCGTGTGGTGGCTGGTGCTGGCCTACTTCATCCTCGAGGTCGGCGAGATGTGCCTGTCGCCGATCGGGCTCTCGGCGGTCACCCAGCTTTCGGTGACGCGCGTGGTGGGCCTGATGATGGGCGGCTTCTGGCTGGCGACCGCGTACTCGGAAGTCCTGGCCGCGCAGTTCGCCAAGCTCGCGTCGCTGGACGCGCCCGAGGGCGAGGCTATCGACTTCGCCGCCGCCTCATCGCGCTACGGCGAGCTGTTCCAGACCATGCTGATCGTCGGTGTCGCCAGCGGCCTGCTCTACTTCGCGCTGACGCCGCTGCTGCGGCGGTGGATGCATGGCGTGAAGTGAGGGCGCGCACCGTGGCCCAAACAGAAGGGCGCCCGGATGGGCGCCCGCTATCGTTCTGTCGAGGCTGCTCCGCTCTCGGCAGTCAGGATGCGCTGGAACCGCCGAGCCGTTATGCGCTGCACTGCCAGACGACGAGAGGTGTCCTGATTCCCCACATTACGCATCCAGCGTTACGAGCCGGTAGGGCAGCGGCGGCGTACGGACCGCGACATAGAGCAGGCGCGGCACCATTGCCGCCATGTCGAAGCGGCGGTTGAAGCGGTAGCA
>JBMOOW010000185.1:0-28344 GCA_049323195.1 Pseudomonadota bacterium
CCTCCCGCGCAGTACCGTCGCCACACCCCCCCGCGCCGCGCACAGCGGCGGAGCCCGTCCCATGCTCGAGCTCGTCATCCCCGCCCGCCGCCGCGACCTCGGCGGCTTCGAGGTCGGCCGCCTGCTGCCGTATGCCCCGCGCCGCATGGTCGGCCCCTTCATCTTCTTCGACCACATGGGCCCGGTGGACTTCGCGCCGGGCATTCCGCGCAGCGTGGACGTGCGCCCGCATCCGCACATCGGACTGGCCACGGTGACCTACCTGCTCCAGGGCGAGATCACCCACCGCGACAGCGTGGGTTCGCTGCAGCCCATCCGCCCGGGCGAAGTGAACTGGATGACCGCCGGCCGCGGCATCACCCACTCCGAGCGCTTCGAACGCGCGCGCCCGGAAGGCGGGCGCATGGACGGGCTGCAGGCCTGGGTCGCGCTGCCCTCCGGCCAGGAGGAGATCGAGCCCGGGTTCGCCCATTTCGACGCCGGCCAGCTGCCGGCCTTCGACGACGGCGGCGTGCGCGGGCGCCTGATCGCGGGCGAGGCGCTCGGCCTGCGTGGATCCGTCCCGGTCCACTCGCCGCTGTTCTACCTGCATCTGGAGCTGGCCGACGGCGCGGCCGTGCCCCTGCCCACGGACCACACCGAGCGCGCGGTCTACGTCGCGCACGGCAGGGTCGAGGCGGGCGGGCAGGTCATCGGTGCCGGCCACATGCTGGTGCTGGCCCCGGGCGCCGCGGGCACGATCCGCGCGCGTGGCCCGGCCACGGTGATGGCGCTGGGCGGGGCGCCGGTGGGCCCGCGCTACATCGAATGGAACTTCGTCGCCTCCTCGCGCGAGCGCATCGAGCAGGCCAAGGCGGACTGGCGCGCCGGGCGCATGAAGCTGCCCGCGGGGGACGAGGCCGAATTCATCCCGCTGCCCGAACCCGCCCCGCCGGCCAATCCGATGTCCTGAAGCGGTCGGGCCGGGCGGGCCGGCCTGCCGGTACCCGGGGCGCGGTGCTAAACTGCCGCGCTCGCTGCGCCCGCCGGGTGCGGCGCATCCCCAGAATCTCCGCGCGCGCCCGGCGCGCCCCAGGTGGATCGTGCGCAACTACGACCTCGAGTTCCTCAAGAAGTTTTCGATGGTGATCGGCTTTCTGGTCGTGCTCACCTTCGCGTTGATCCTCGGCGCGCTGTACCTGCACGGCACGCTGCCGACCGAGCGCGACCCATCCGCCAACCGCATGGTCGCCGAGCGCATCGCGCCGGCGGGCGCGGTGTACGCCGGCCAGACCGGCGCCGCCGCGCAGGCCGCCGCCGCCGCGGCGGCTGAGGCCGCCGCCGCCTCGCAGGTCGCCTACGGCGGCACGCTGGATGGCTCGGTCATCTACAACCAGCTCTGCGCCGGCTGCCATGGCGCCGGTGCGGGCGGCGCGCCGACGCTGACACGCGCGCAGTGGACCGCGCGCCTGGCACAGGGC
This sequence comes from Pseudomonadota bacterium, assembly GCA_049323195.1. Classification (GTDB taxonomy): domain Bacteria; phylum Pseudomonadota; class Gammaproteobacteria; order Xanthomonadales; family Xanthomonadaceae; genus Cognatilysobacter. The sequence continues at coordinate 1,461 of JBMOOW010000185.1, forward strand.
ACCGATACGCTGCACAAGCACGCGATCGAGGGCTTCCAGGGCTCGGCCGGCGTGATGCCCGCCAAGGGCGGCAACCCGGCGCTCACCGACGAGCAGGTCATCGCCACCGTCGACTGGATGCTGGCCAACCTCAAGTAAGCGCCCGGCCCCGCCGCGCGACGCCGCCTTCGGGGCGGCGTCGTCGTTTTGGCGACCCGTCAACGCGTCCCTGCGCAAGGTGGGCGCCCGACCGAGCAGGATCCCAGCCCGCATGAGCCTTCCCGCACCCCCGTTCCCCGACGACGACGCCTGGCGCGCCGGCACGCCCGCGCAGCTGATGCTCGCCGGGCCGGCCGGGCCGCTGGAGGCCATCGTCGAGGCGCCCGACCCGGGCGTGCCCGCGCAGCCGGTGGTCGCCGTGTTCTGCCATCCGCTCCCCACCGAGGGCGGCACCATGCACAACAAGGTGGTGACCATGGGCTGCCGCGCGCTGCGCGAGCTCGGCGTCACCACCCTGCGCTTCAACTTCCGCGGCGTCGGCGCCTCCGCCGGCGCCTTCGACGACGGCAGGGGCGAGCTGGCCGACCTGCAGGCGGTCGTGGGCTGGCTGCGCGCGCACCGTCCCGGCCACGCGCTATGGCTGGCCGGTTTCAGCTTCGGCGCCTACGTGACGCTGCGCGCCGCCGCGTCGCTGCAGCCGCGCCTGCTGATCTCGGTGGCGCCGCCGGCGGGACGGCGCTGGGACTTCGACGGGATGCCGCTCTACACCGGTCCCTGGCTGGTGGTGCAGGGCGAGGCCGACGAGGTGGTCGAACCCGAGCAGGTCTACCGCTGGCTCGAGCGCATGGCCGAGCTGCGCCAGCCGCCCGCGCTGGTGCGCATTCCCGATACCAGCCATTTCTTCCACGGGCGCCTGATGGACCTGCGCGGCGCGATCCGCAACGGCGCAAGGCCGCACCTGCCCATGCCGGCGGCCCATGGCTGACACGCCCTCGCAGCGCTACGCCGCCGGCGTCGCCCGCGGCGACTGGCGGCACGACCCCGCCCAGCAGCCCGCGCTCGCCGAACTCGACCGCCTGCACGCCGCGCTGCTCGAGCCGCCCAGGCCCGGGCTGCTGGCGCGCCTGCGCGGCGAGCTGCCGCCGCCACCCACCGGGCTCTACCTCTGGGGCGGCGTGGGCCGCGGCAAGACCTTCCTCATCGACCTCTTCTTCGACGCGCTGCCCTTTGCGGAGAAGCGGCGCACGCACTTCCACCGCTTCATGCGCGAGGTGCATGCCGCGCTGCGCGAGCATGCCGGCGAGCGCGACCCGCTGATCGCGATCGCACGCGGCTGGCGCCGCTCCATGCGCGTGCTGGTGCTCGACGAGTTCTTCGTCAACGACATCGGCGATGCCATGCTGCTCGCGCGCCTGCTCGATCGGCTGTTCGCCGAAGGGGTGGCGCTGGTGACCAGCTCGAACACCGCGCCGGAAAACCTCTATGCCCACGGCCTGCAGCGCGAGCGCTTCCTGCCGGCGATCGCGCTGCTGCAGCGCCACTGCAACGTCGTCCTGCTCGACAGCCCCACCGACTACCGCCTGCGCGCGCTGACGCGGTCGCCGGTCTACCGCGCGCCGCTCGACGCAGGGTCCGACGACTGGCTCGCCATGCGCTGGCGCGAACTCACCGCCGGCGCGCCGCAGGAAGACGGCCCCCTGGTGGTCGACGGCCGCGCGATCCCCGTGCGCGCACGCGCCGAAGGCCATGCCTGGTTCGACTTTTCCGCGCTCTGCGAAGGCCCGCGCGCGGCCAGCGACTACATCGAGATCGCCACCGAACACCACACCGTGCTGGTGGGCGGCATTCCCCGCCTCGGCGACATGCAGGCCGACCCGGCGCGCCGCTTCGTGCACCTGATCGACGAGCTCTACGACCGCCACGTCAACCTGGTCTGCACCGCCGACGCCGCGCCGGTCGAGCTCTACCGGGGGCACAAGCTCGCCGGCGCGTTCGAGCGCACGGCCTCGCGGCTGATCGAGATGCAATCGGCCGAGTACCTCGCGCTCGAGCACCGCGGCTGAGGCCCGCGCGCGTTCGGTGCGCGAAGCCGGCGAGGCGGTCACGGGCGCTTGACCGCGCGACGGTCACGCTGCGCGCCTTCCCGGAGGCCTCGATGAGCCCACCCCGCATACTGCACGTCGGCCTGGGCCTGGGCCTGGGCCTGGCCGGGACCGTCGTCGCACCCGCCGCCGCGCAGGAGCCGCGCGAGCTCGACCGCGTGCAGGTCACCGCCACGCGCACGCCGCGCCCGCTCGAGCGCACGCCCGCCTCGCTGACGGTTCTGTCGGGCGAGGAGCTGCGCACGGACACGCCCGGCGTCGGGCTGTCGGAAAAGCTCGCCGGCGTGCCGGGCCTGCTCGCACGCAACCGCCAGAACCTCGCGCAGGACGAACAGGTCTCGATCCGCGGCTTCGGCACGCGCGCCAGCTTCGGCATCCGCAGCCTGCGCGTGCTCGTCGATGGCCTGCCGGCCACGCTGCCCGACGGGCAGGGCCAGGTATCGAACCTGCCGCTGGCCGGCCTTGCGCGCGTGGAAGTGCTGCGCGGGCCGTTCGCCGCGCTCCACGGCAACGGGGCCGGCGGCGTGCTGCAGCTGTTCACGCCCGAGGGCGGCGGGCCCACGGTGCTCGGTGGCGGCCTGGCGCTGTCGGGCTTCGGCACGTGGCGGCTGTCGACCGTTTCCGGCGGCGAGTTCGCCGGCTGGGACTATTCGACGTCAAGCAGCTACCTGCGCACGGACGGCTGGCGCGAGCATTCGCGCGCCCGCCGCGACGTGCTGCACGCCAAGGCCTCGCGCCCGCTCGCGGGGGGCCGGCTGACGCTGGTGCTCAACGGCCTCGACGCGCCCGATGCGCGCGACCCGCAGGGCCTGACGCGGGAGCAGATGCAGGCCGATGCGCGCCAGGCCAGCGCCGCCGCAGGGCTGTTCGACACGCGCAAGTCGGCGCGCCAGTGGCAGCTGGGCGCGATCTACGAGCGCGATGCCGGCGCCGGGACAGTGCGCCTGCTCGGCTACGGCGGCGAGCGGCGGGTGGAGCAGGTGCTGGGCCTGCCGGTCGCGGCGCAGGCGGCGCCGACCAGCGCCGGTGGCTGGATCGAGCTCGAATCGCCGCTGGCCGGTTTCGATGCGCGCTGGACCTGGCGCGCCCGCGATGCGGCGCGTCCGCTGGACGTGGTCGTGGGCCTCGCGCTGGAGTCCCAGCGCCAGGCGCGGCGCGGCTACGAGAACTTCGCCGGCGACAGGCCGGGCCTGCGCGGCGCCCTGCGGCAGGACCAGGCCGACCGCGTGCGCACGCTCGATCCCTACCTGCAGGCCAACTGGGAGGTAGCCGCCGACTGGACCGTGTCGGCCGGGCTCCGACACAGCCGCGTGGAGTTCGAGTCCGACGACCGCTACATCGCCGCCGGCAATCCCGACGACAGCGGGCGCGTGGCCTACCGCGGCACGTCGCCGGTGCTGGGCGCGACCTGGCGCGCGAGGCCGTGGCTGGCGCTGCATGCCGCGCTCGGCCGCAGCTTCGAGACGCCCACCTTCATCGAGCTCGCCTACCGCGACGACGGCGCCGGCGGCCCCAACTTCCGGCTGCGGCCGATGCGCAGCCGCAACGCGGAGGTCGGCCTGCGCTTCGACAGGGCCCGGGTGGCGGGGGAGGCGGCGCTGTTTCGTGCCGACACGCGCGACGAGCTCGCGGTCAGCGCCAGCAGCGGCGGCCGCACGGTGTACCGCAACGTCGGCCGCGCGCGCCGCCAGGGCGCGGAAGCCGCACTGCGCTTCGACCTGCCCGGGCACTGGACGGCACGCCTGGGCCTGACCTGGCTCGATGCCACGTTCCGCGACGCCTTCGCCTGCAGCGGCCCCGGCTGCACGGCCAGCCCGGTGCTGCCCGCCGGCACGCGCATCCCCGGCGTGCCGCGCACGCAGGCCGCGCTCTCGCTGCGCTGGGGCCGCGCGCAGGGCTGGTATGCACAGGGCGAGGCCGTGCACGCGGGCGATGCCACCGCCAACCTCGCCGGCACCGACGTCGCCGACGGCTACACACTGCTCGGCGCCAGCATGGGCTACGGGTTCCGCACGCGGCGCAGCGACGGACGCGTCTTCCTCGGCGTGGCCAACCTCACCGACGAGGCGCACGCGGGCTCGCTGATCGTCAACGAGGCCAACCGCCGCTACTACGAGCCCGGCGCGGGGCGCACGCTGACCGCCGGCATCGACCTGCGCTGGCACTGAGGGTGCGCCGCATGTTCCGCACGGGGGCCAGGCATAATCGGCGCGCCGCAAGACGCGGCGCATCAGGGAGGATGCGATGTCGCATCTCGGGGTCCGGAGCGTATGTCCGTCAAAGCCGTCGATGACGCCTCTTGCTGTCGCATTGGCGCTGACCCTCTGCGCCTGCGCGACTTCGCGGGCCTCGCGACCGCCATCGCCGCAGAGTGATGACGCTGCAAGCGCATCGCTCGCCCCCGTACTTGCCCCCGACTACGGCCCGCTGCACGAGGCGAAGGTCGGCCCGTACCGCTTTCGCGTACCGGCGGCCTACTTCCGCTTCCAGAGCGGCCCGTATTTCGATGGCAGCTGGGGCGTGCATGTGCTGTGGCCGAACCTCGGACCCGTGCCGCTGGGCCGGCTGCGTGAACAGACCGTGCTGGATCAGGCCCACGATGTGAGCATCGATTTCAGCTACATCGACAAGATCGATATCCGGCAAAAGCTTGACCGCCATACCCGGCCCTTCAGTGATACCCCCGAGACACGCGATGACCCGTCGGAGTCCTTCTCCGGCAGGATCCGCGGCGAAGCGGTCCATGGCCTCACGCCGTGGCGCGTCGATGTGGAGGCATACAGGCGCTACGCCAACAAGTACTACCCCGGCAACCCGAGGGCGCTGGAACCTCGGAACCGGGACGACTGGTACGTGGCCTATTCGCCCGATGGCCAGCTGCGCACGCTGATCGTCTGCGACTCGTCGGAGATTCCCGAGCAGTACGTGATTGAAGGCAGGCGTCTGCGCTACCTGGGGGGCGTACCGGCGCCGGGTTGTACGCATACGTTCAATCTCCTGGATCGGAAGATCGCCATCGACATGAGCTATAGCCGCGGCCTGCTGCGCGACTGGGCACTGTTCGAGAAGCGCGCCGTCGAGCTGTTCGACACTTTTCTTGTCAAGGACTGACAATCAAGGAGCTTTGCCGTGTCCGGAATGACAGCGAATGACCTCGACGTGCTTGGCGCATACGCTCGCGCGGGCAACCGCGAACTCTATTGGAACTATCTTGCGCAACTGCCCGGCAACGATGGCTACGGCGCACTCGCGCTGGGGGTGGTACGCAACGACAACATTCCGGGCGCCACGGCCAACGTGTTCGCCCAGGAGGTGGCCAGGCGCGTCAACGGTATCGAGTTGAGCGAGCGGCAGTGGCAGCGCTTCGGCGTCGACCTGATGGAGGCGGACTTCGCGCTTCGCGCCACGCTTTTCGATGGAGGCGAACCCGGCCTTGCGCTCAACCTTCCCGTCAGGCTGGTCCAGGAGGCCCACGACAGGACCTTCCGCGCCCGCGGCATCGATGTCGACGCCTGGACCCCACGCGAACTTCTGGAAGCCGCCCGCCACCGCGGCGGCGAGCCCGCCGCCGAGAAGGTCTGGCAGTCCATGCTGCGCAACAATGCCCTGGGCCTTCAGCGCGGCACCGATACGCTCGCCGCGATGGCCGGGTATCGTGACGCACCGAACGACATGGCCGACTATTCGCGCCGGGTGACGCTCGCCCGGATCGCCGCAGGCCAGGTGCTGCCGCATACCGACCCCGACCGCATCGGCATCCGCGATTTCCACCACGAGTACGACGCCTCGGCGCGGCGCTGGTCCATGGTGCAGCAGCTCGACGTGGACGGCCGGCCGCAACGCCATGTAATGCCCGAGCGCAATGCCTCGCGCATTGCCGAACTCGACGATGCACGCGCGGTGCGTATCCAACGGCTCGCCATGCGCGATGACTTCCATCCCCAGGATCGTTTCCGCACGCTGCTGCGCAGCCCGCAGACACTGGCCGAACACGAGCCCGACCCGCTGCCGCCGGGCGTGGCGCGCCACGACGATCCGCGCTTGCCGGGCCATCCCGGTCACGCGCTCTATCGCAGCGTCGAGGCTGGCGTGCATCAGCTGGACGCCCAGCGTGGGCGCACGCCCGACGCCGCCAGCGACCGCGTGACGGCCGCTCTCTACGCGCTGGCGGTGCGTTGCGGCTATGAGCGCGTGGATCACGTGGTACTGGGCGTCGAGAGCCCGTCGGTGCGGCGAGGCGAGAACGTCTTCATCGTTCAGGGCGGCATGACCGACGTGCATAACCGGGTAGCCTGGCTTCCGACCGAGCGGGCGATCGCGACACCCGTCGAGCAGTCCTTGAACGAAGCGCGGCAGGCCGCGCAGGAGCGAGTCGCCACACAGGCGCTTGCGCAAGCCCGCGAGCAGCCGCCGGCGCAGCAGGGACAGGCGCTGGCACTGGCGCTCTAGCCAGCCCCTGCTGCGACCGCCGGGTACAGCGCCCTCTCGCAGCCGCGGAGGCGGTGCCCGCGCCGGTGCCGGTGCCCAGCCCCGCGGTCCGCCGATGAGCCAACCGTGCAGCGCGTCGCATGCCGCGCGGCAGCCGCAGTCGGCGTCACGCGAAACCGGCGTAGCATCATCACTCCTGCCCGGAGCGGCTCATGCGCCACGCCTGCCTTGCCCCTGTTCTCGCCGCCGCGCTGGCGGTACCCACCGCGCAGGCCGCCGCGCGGCCCGAAGTCGACGGCGCCGCGCGCGCCGTCAATGCGCAGGTGATGGCCTGGCGCCGCGACTTCCACCAGTTCCCCGAGCTCTCCAACCGCGAGGTGCGCACCGCGGCCAAGGTCGCCGAGGCGCTACGGGCGATGGGCCTGAAGCCGCGCACCGGCATCGCGCACCACGGCGTGGTCGCCGTGATCGAAGGCGGCCGGCCGGGCCCGAAGCTCGCGCTGCGCGCCGACATGGACGCGCTGCCGGTCACCGAGCGCAACGGCCTGCCTTTCGCGTCGAAGGTCACCACCGAGTTCAATGGCCAGACCACGGGCGTGATGCACGCCTGCGGGCACGATGCGCATACCGCCATCCTGCTCGGCGTGGCGCAGTCGCTCATGAAGATGCGCGCGCAGCTGCCGGGACAGGTGATGCTGGTGTTCCAGCCCTCCGAGGAAGGCGCGCCGGCCGGCGAGAAGGGCGGGGCCTCGCTGATGCTGGAGGAAGGCCTGTTCCGCGACTTCAGGCCCGACGCGATCTTCGGCCTGCACGTCTTCTCGACCCTGCAGGTCGGGCAGGTCGCCGTGCGCCCCGGCCCGCTGATGGCGGCCTCCGACCGCTTCACCATCACCGTCCGCGGCCGGCAGACCCACGGCTCGCGGCCGTGGGGCGGCATCGACCCGATCGCCGCGGCGGCCGAGGTGGTGACGAGCACGCAGAACATCGTCGCGCGCCGCACCGACATCGCGAAGCTGCCGGTGGTGGTGAGCTATGGCGCCATCCATGGCGGCATCCGCTACAACATCATCCCCGACGACGTGCAACTGGTCGGCACCATCCGCAGCTTCGACGAGGCGATGCGGCAGAAGGTCTTCGCCGACCTGAAGAACGTCGCCACGCACGTGGGCGCCGCGCATGGCGCGACCGTGGACGCGCAGGTGCCCGATGCGCCCGGCAACCCGGTCACCTTCAACCACGTCGACCTGACCGCACGCATGCGGCCCAGCCTCGCCGCCGCGGTCGGCGAGGCCAACCTGCTCGAGCCGCCGCTGCAGATGGGCGCGGAGGATTTCTCGTTCTACGCCCGGGAAGTGCCGGGCCTGTTCTGGTTCGTCGGCGCCACCGCCAGGGGCGTCGACCCGGCCACCGCACCGAGCAACCATTCGCCCGAGTTCATGCTCGACGAGGGCGCGCTGGACGTGGGCCTGCGCACGATGCTGCAGGCCTCGCTGGACTTCCTCGAAGGCGGCGCGAAGTGAGCGCCGTGCAGATCCCGCTGGGCCGCAACGTCGACTACCCGCGTCAGTTCGACGCCTCGCTGCTGTTCCCCATCCCGCGTGCGCAGGGCCGCGCCGGGCTGGGTGAGCTGCAGCCCTTCACCGGCCACGACCGCTGGCATGCCTACGAGCTGTCCTGGCTGGACCGCCGCGGCAAGCCGCACGTGGCCACGGCGACGCTGTGCGTGCCGGCGTCCTCGCCGAACCTGATCGAGTCCAAGTCGCTCAAGCTCTACCTCAACTCGTTCAACGCCACCGCCTTCGACGGCTACGAGGACGTGCGCGCACGCATCGCCGCCGACCTGTCGAACGCCGCCGGGGCCGAGGTCAGCGTCAACTTCGGCCTGCCGCCGGTGGACCGCCGCAGCCCGGCCATCCTGCTCGATGCGATCGAAACCGACATCAGCTGCTACGGCCCGCCCGATGCCGGCCTGCTGGCGCTGCGCGGCGAGGACGGCGAGGTGGAGGAGACGCTCACGTCCGCCCTGCTCAAGTCCAACTGCCCGGTCACCGGCCAGCCGGACTGGGCGCGCGTGACCATCGCCTACCGCGGCCCGGCGCTCGACCATGCCAGCCTGCTGCGCTACCTCGTGTCCTTCCGCGACCACTGCGGGTTCCACGAGCAGTGCGTGGAGCGCATCTTCGTGGACCTGCACGCGCTGCTCTCGCCGTCCATGCTCTCGGTGGAGGCGCGCTACACCCGGCGCGGCGGCCTGGACATCAACCCCTGGCGCGCGACGCCGGGCACCCCGGCGCCGCTGGCGGTACGCGACGAGCGGCAGTAAGCACGGACCTGGGCTGGCCGGCGGACCTGCTGCGTTGCCCGCCGCGGCGATGTCGCACATGGCTGGCCGATAGCTCGGGCGGGCGTGCAGCCGATGGCTGCCGTAGCGTGCGGCAGTGGCGACAATCACCGTGTCCGTAGCGTCGGCCGAAGATCCATTCGCAGAGCGCGGTGGCGGGGAAGCGCTCGACTATGGCCGTTGGTACGGGCCGCGCAGGACCGTGTGCGGACGTGTTCACCCATGAGTACCTATGGCACGCTCGCCTCCGGCCGCCGGCGGTCATCCTGAATGCCAGAGCAGTTCCGGGGGAATCCGATGCATGTGTTGTTCTCGGCAGCCAGCATGCTCACGCTGCTGTTGGCGCTGCCGGCGGCCAATGCCGCCTCCGCCGCCACGGTATGTCGGCCCGGCGAGGCCATTGCGGAAGAGGGGTTCGTACGCATCGGCGGCATCGACCAGTGGGTCGCCGTCCGCGGCAGGGATTGCGGCAATCCGATCGTGCTGATTGTCCATGGAGGACCGGGAAACCCGTCCACGCCTTTCGCGAGCAATGTCTACGGGCAGTGGGAAAAGGAGTTCACACTCGTCCAGTGGGATCAGCGCGGGGCCGGGAAGACCTACGAGCGCGCATCCGCTCCCGAGGCCATGGCGCTGACGATGAGCCAGTTGGCGCAGGACGGCGTGGAGGTGGCGACCTATGCGGCGGCCCGCCTGGGCAAGCGGCAGGTCATCCTGTTCGGTGGGTCCTGGGGCTCGGCTTTGGCGGTCCACATGCTCAAGTTGAAGCCCGATCTGTTCGCGGCCTACCAGGGTTCTTCCCAGCTGGTCGAATACCGTCGGAACGTATCGGCCAGCTATCTGCTCATCCTCGAAAAGACGCGTGCTGCAGGTGACGAAGAGGCGCTTGCCGCACTTGGTGCGCTTGGTCCGCCACCGTGGCGGGACCCCCGCGCGTTCGGCACCGTCCGGCGGATCACGCGCCGTTACGAGGCCAAGGCGACGCAGCCGGCTCCCGCCGAATGGTGGAACTTTCCGGCCCCCTATTCGACCGAAGCCTACACCGCTGCATACACGGCGGGAGAAGACTATTCGTACATCCAGTTCGTCGGCATGGAGGGCAACGGCATGCTGTCCCGCATCGACTTGCCGGCACTCGGCACGACGTTCCCCATGCCGGTGTTTCTGATCCAGGGCAAGGAAGACCTGATCACCGTCCCGTCGGTCACGAAGTCGTACTTCGACCAGATCGACGCGCCGGTGAAGAGGTACGTGCTTCTGGACGATGTCGGTCATGATCCGAATCCCCTGTTGGTGGATGCCCAGTACCGCATCCTGAAAGAAGAGATCGCACCGCTGCTCTACGGCGATTGATTCTCGGCGAGCCGGCGGCAGGGTTGGTGACCGCATCTGCGGACAGCGGGCGGCAAGCTGCCACGCCTCCATGGCGAAGGGCCAGGCAGGCTCGGCCCTTCGCCTGCAGGGTCAGGTCCACTCCCTTCGAAATCCCGCCCCGGCGCCACAACCGGCGCAGCACTGGGTTCACGAGGCCGCGGGCTTGCCCGGCTGCGGGCCGACGGTCCGGACATTCGTTTCGGACGGCTGACCTGCGCTGTGCAGACCCGCTACGTCATCCCCGAGAACGCTGGAACCCTGCAGCTTTCGGCCCGGGCCAGGCATCGACGCCGCCGCTTTCGTCGCATGCCGACCGCCCGCGCACTACCATGGCCGCCCCCCGCCCCCGCGCCCGGATCCCCCATGAAAGCCGCCCCCACCCTCGACGACGCGCAGATCGAGCGCCTGTCCGACCTGCTCGACACGCGCGCGGTGCCGTTCAAGGGCTTCAACCTCGAGGCGCTGGACGGCTTCCTGACCGCCGTCGCGCTGTCGCCGGAGGCCATTCCGACCGCGGAATGGGAGCCGCTGGTCTGGGGCAAGCCGCCGCGCTGGGCCGACGAGGACGAGGCGCGCGAGGTCGCCCACCTGCTGGCCACGCATTCGGCCATGACCGCCCAGCGCGTGCGCTTCGGCGACGAGGACCTGCCCGACGCCTACGCCCCGCTGCTGTGGCTGCCCGAGAACCTGGACGAGCACGAGGACGACGAGCTCGACGTGGGCCGCGACTGGGCCGCCGGCTTCTTCGCCGGCGTCGAGCTGCGCGAGAAGGCCTGGGAAGCCTGGCTGGACGAGAACGACTGGATCGAGGAGATCTTCGACCTGCTCGACCGCCTGGCCTCCGGCGAGATCCTCGGCGAGGACCCCACGCAGCCGGGCGAGCCCATCGACTACCAGCAGCGCCTGGAGATCATCGGCAGCCTGCCGGGCATGCTCAACGACCTGCACCAGCACCGCATCCACGAGCTCACCCCGCGCGAGCCCATCCGCCGCGCCGAGACGCCCGAACGCAACGCGCCCTGCCCCTGCGGCAGCGGGAAGAAGTACAAGAAGTGCTGCGGGGCGGGCGCGTCCTGACGCTGCACGGCGCCATCCGCGCCATCCGTTCCACCCGTTTCCTTCCGTTGCACCGATGCCGCTCCACCCCTGCCAGGCCTGCGGCGCCTGCTGCGCCAGCTACCGCGTCGCCTTCCACTGGTCCGAGGCCGATCCCGACACCGGCGGCGCCACGCCGGCCGAGCTCACCGAGCCCCTGGATCCGCACTGCGTGGTCATGCGCGGCACGCGGGCCGAGCCCGTGCGCTGCGCCGCACTGCGCGGCGCGGTGGGCGTGGCCACGCACTGCACGATCTACCCGCAGCGGCCCTCGCCCTGCCGCGAGCTGACCGCCAGCTGGGAGCAGGGCGCGCCGGTGGCGCAGTGCGACCGCGCGCGCCGGCGCCACGGCCTGGCGCCACTGACGCCCGCCGACTGGAGCCACGTTCCGGCCTGAGACATCGCAGCGCGCGGTCGCGTGCCATACGCCATCGCAGGGGGCGGTTGGCTGCTCATGCCATGCCCGACTTTTGCCCGCACCGGTCGCAGACGCGACAATGCCCGGCCCACCGCCGCGCATCGCGGCGTCCACTGCCGGTCGCGTGCACCCCGGCCGCCTATCGCGAGAGCCCCATGTCGAACACGCCGAAGATCCTCTACACGCTTACCGACGAAGCCCCCTTCCTCGCCACGGCCTCGCTGCTGCCGATCGTGGAGGCCTTTGCCGGTACCGCCGGGATCGCGGTGGAGACGCGCGACATCTCGCTCGCCGGCCGCATCCTCGCGCAGTTTCCCGACGTCCTCGGCGACCGGGCGGTGAGTGACGACCTCGCCGAACTCGGCGAGCTGGCGAAGACGCCCGAAGCCAACATCATCAAGCTGCCGAACATCTCGACCTCGGTCCCGCAGCTCAAGGCCGCGATCAGGGAGCTGCAGGCGCAGGGTTATCCGTTGCCGGACTACCCGGAAGAGCCGGCCACCGACGCCGAGCGCGAGACCAAGGCGCGCTACGACCGGGTGAAAGGCTCCGCGGTGAACCCGGTGCTGCGCGAGGGCAATTCCGACCGCCGCGCGCCGGCCTCGGTGAAGGCCTATGCGCGCAAGCATCCGCACCGCATGGGCACGTGGTCGGGCGATTCGAAGTCGCACGTCGCGCACATGGACGGCGGCGACTTCTACGGCAGCGAGAAGTCGACCACGGTGGCGAACGCGACCAGTGCACGCATCGAGTTCGTGGGCGCCGATGGCACGACGCGCGTGCTGAAGGAGAAGACCGCGCTGCAGGCCGGCGAGGTCATCGACGCCGCGGTGCTTTCGACCACCCGGCTCGCGCAGTTCGTCGACGCGCAGATCGAGGACGCCAAGGCCCGCGGCGTGCTGTTCTCCCTGCACCTGAAGGCGACCATGATGAAGGTCTCCGACCCGATCCTGTTCGGCGTGGTGGTCAGGCGCTTCTACCGCGAGGCGCTGGAGAAGCACGCCGAGGTGCTCGAGCGCATCGGCTTCGATGCCAACAACGGCATCGGCGATCTCTACGCGCGCCTGCCGCAGCTCGACGAGGCCACGCGCGCGGCGATCGAGGCCGACATCCAGGCCGTGTACGCCAACCGCCCGGGCGTGGCCATGGTGAATTCCGACAAGGGCATCACCAACCTGCACGTGCCCAGCGACGTCATCGTCGACGCCTCGATGCCGGCGATGATCCGCGACAGCGGCTGCATGTGGAACGCCGAAGGCAGGCTGCAGGACACCAAGGCCGTCATCCCCGACCGTTCGTACGCCGGCATCTACCAGGCGGTGATCGAGGACTGCAAGGCCAATGGCGCGTTCGACCCGGCGACCATGGGCTCGGTGCCCAACGTCGGCCTGATGGCGCAGAAGGCCGAGGAATACGGCTCGCACGACAAGACCTTCCAGCTCGACGCCGCCGGCACCGTGCGCGTGGTCGACGGCGAAGGCAACGTGCTGCTCGAGCAGCCCGTCGAAGCCGGCGACATCTTCCGCATGTGCCAGACCAAGGACGCGCCGATCCGCGACTGGGTGCGGCTCGCCGTCAACCGCGCGCGCCTGTCGGCCACGCCGGCGGTGTTCTGGCTGGATTCGGCCCGCGCGCACGATCGCGAGCTGATCGCGAAGGTCGAGCGTTACCTGAAGGACCACGACACGAACGGCCTGGACATCCGCATCCTGCCCCCGGTCGAAGCCATGAAACTGTCGCTGCAGCGCATCCGCGCCGGCCAGGACACGATCTCCGTCACCGGCAACGTGCTGCGCGACTACCTCACCGACCTGTTCCCGATCATGGAACTGGGCACCAGCGCGAAGATGCTGTCGATCGTGCCGCTCATGGCCGGCGGCGGCCTGTTCGAGACGGGCGCCGGCGGCAGCGCGCCCAAGCACGTGCAGCAGTTCGTCGAGGAGAACTACCTGCGCTGGGATTCGCTGGGCGAGTTCCTGGCGCTGGCGGCCTCGCTCGAGCACCTGGCCAACTACGCCTCGATGCCGCGCGCACAGGTGCTGGCGGACGCGCTGGACCGCGCCAATGCGCAGATCCTCGACAACAACCGCTCGCCGGCGCGCAAGGTCGGCGAGCTCGACAACCGCGGCAGCCACTTCTACCTGGCGCAGTACTGGGCACAGGCACTGGCCGGGCAGGCGCAGGATGCCGAGCTGGCCGCGCGCTTCGCGCCGGTGGCGAAGGCGCTGATGGAGAACGAGGCATCGATCCTGCGCGAGCTGGTCGAGGTGCAGGGCCGGCCGGTGGACATCGGCGGCTACTACAAGCCGGACCTTCGCAAGCTCGCCGCCGCGATGCGCCCGAGCGCGACGCTCAATGCGGTGATCGACGGCCTGCGGGCCTGAGCCCGCGGCCGGCGGCGCCTTCCCGCGCCGCCGGCCACCGCTCCCGACGCCTCACTCGAACGCGGCTTCCTCGAAGTCCTGGTCCACCCAGCAGGGTGGCTCGGCCATGGCGGGCGCATCGGCCTGCGCGGCAGGCGCGGGCGATGCCGCCGCGTCGCGCCACCCGTAGCGGCGCGGCGAACGGCGGCCGAACGTGGCGGACAGGCCCGCCGAAGGCGGGGGCGCGATCAGGCCGTGGAGGACGAAGGTCTGCATGGCCGGCTTCCCGCGTTGGACTGCGCACAGCCTGCGCGCCGTGCATGACAGGACGATGCCGCACAGGTTGCGCCGCGGTTTCAGCTTCGCGGCGGCCATGGGACCGCCGCAGTACCCTTGTCGCACCTTCCCGCGGAGTTTCCCGATGCGCCGTTGCCTGCTCGCATTGATGCTGCCCCTCGCGCTCGTCGCCTGCGCCTCCACCGGCGACGCCGGTCCGTCGATGGCCACCCATGCCGCCGGCGCCGCGCTCGACGCGGCCATCGCCGGCGCCTGGCGCAGCCCGGAGAACCGCGCCCGCGACGCCTGGCGTCATCCGAAGGAGACGCTGTCCTTCTTCATGGTCCGCCCGGACCAGACCGTCATCGAGATCACCCCCGGCGGTGGCTGGTACAGCGAGATCCTCGCGCCCTACCTGCGCGAGAACGGGCGCTACGTGGCGGCCGTGATCGATCCGGCGGGCGAGAGCAACGAGCGCGCACGCAACTACTACGCCAAGGCGCGCGCCGACCTCGCGGCCAGGTTCGCGGCCGATCCGGCCCGCTTCGACCGCGTGCAGGTCGTGGCCTTCGACCAGAAGGCGCCGGTGCTGGGCGCGCCGAACTCGGCCGACGTCGTGCTGACCTTCCGCAACGTGCACAACTGGCGCATGGGCGGAAACGCGGAGGCCATGTTCAAGGCCTTCTTCGACGTGCTCCGGCCCGGCGGCGTGCTGGGCGTGGTCGAGCACCGCGCCAGGGGCGACCTGCCCGCCACCGACCGCTCGGGCTACGTCGGGCAGGCGCAGGTCGTCGCGATGGCGCAGGCGGCCGGCTTCGTGCTCGACGCGTCGAGCGAGATCAACGCCAACCCGCGCGACACGAAGGACCACCCCAACGGCGTGTGGACGCTGCCGCCCACCAACCGCCACGACGCCGCGGATGCCGCGAAGTACCGCGCCATCGGCGAGAGCGACCGCATGACCCTGCGCTTCGTCAAGCCGCGTGCCTGAGGCGGCGCCGCACTGGGCCGGGCAGGCGCCGCTGGGCGCGGCGCGCTGGGAGCTGGTGCGCATCACCCGCCGCGGCGTCGGCATGACGCTCGCGGCGGCGCTGTTCTGGCTGGCGATGGCGGGCGTGTCCGCGTTCGCCGGCCTGTCGCCGGGCGCGCTCGGTGCCTTCTTCGTCGTCGGTGTCGCCTTGGTGTATCCCGGCGGCTGGGCACTCAACCGCGCGTTCGGTGGCGACCTCACCGCACGCGGCAGCGCCTTCCGCGGCCTGGTGGGCGCGATCACCGCGGGGCAGCTGCTCGGTGCGCCGCTGGTGATCGCGCTGCTGCTGCGCGATCCCGCGCTGGTGGCCTTCGCGCTGGCGGCCATGCTGGGCGCGCATTTCCTGCCCTATGGCTGGCTCTACCGCGCGCCGGGCTATCACGCGCTGGGCCTGGCCAGCCTCGCGGTGGCGGCGCCCTTGCAGGCGGTGGCCGGCACGCACGCCAACGTGGCGATCGCGCTGGCCATGGCGATGCTCTACCTGGCCGCGACCCTGCACGTGCACCACCAGAACCGGCGCGAGGGCCTGCCACCCCGCGCAGGCGCCGGCGCCATGAGCGCGTTCGCAGCGCGCCCGCGGCCCCATGGGCCCGGCGTGGCACGACATGGCTTTCGACGTCGGGCACGGCGCGCATGCTGATCGCCTTCAACAAGCCCTACGGCGTGCTCACGCAGTTCACCGATCGCAGCACGCCGCCGCGTCCGACGCTGGCCGGCTTCGGGCTGCCGCCCCACGTCTACCCCGCGGGACGCCTGGACCACGACAGCGAGGGCCTGTTGCTGCTTACCGACGATGGCGGGCTGGCCCATCGCCTCACCGACCCGCGGCACAAGCAGCCCAAGACCTACTGGGTGCAGGTGGAAGGCGATCCGCAACCGATGCAGCTGGATGCACTGCGCGCCGGCGTCGTCCTCAACGACGGGCCGACGCGGCCGGCTAGCGTGCGGCGCATCGGGCCGCCCGCGTTGTGGCCGCGCGATCCGCCCGTGCGTCATCGCCTCACCGTGCCGGATGCCTGGCTGGAGATCCGCATCAGCGAGGGTCGCAACCGGCAGGTGCGTCGCATGACGGCGGCCGTGGGGCTGCCGACGCTGCGGCTGGTGCGCATCGCGATCGGGCCGCATCGCCTCGACGGTCTTGCACCCGGCGCATGGCGCGTCATCGACGCTGCAGCGGCCGCTCCGCGCAGGGGCCGATAAGCCCCGGCCATCGCGGCAGTGAACAGTTCACGAAAACTGAATAGGCGCCCTGCTATTTCCTGAACGCCTCTGCTACCGTCGCGTGCCCAGCACCATCTCCGTACGTAATGCCGAACTCGACGGCCACCACCGCCCGCATCCTCGTCGTCGATGACCAGCCCGCGAACCTTCGCGTCGTGGGCATGCTGCTATCGCGCCAGGGCTATCAGGTGGTCACCGCCGAGAACGGCCCGAAGGCGCTGGAGATCTGCCAGACCGAACCGCCGGACCTGGTGCTGCTGGACATGATGATGCCCGGCATGGACGGCTTCCAGGTCATGGAGGAGATGCGCGCGGGCGCCGCGCCGCCGAGCCTGCCCGTGGTCTTCGTCACCGCCGCGCAGGATCGCGACCTGCTGCTGCGCGCCTTCGATGCCGGTGCGGTGGACTACGTCACCAAGCCGTTCCTGCCCGAGGAACTGCTCGCGCGCGTCTCCGCGCACGTGGGCCTCAAGCTCACGCGCGATCGCCTCGAGCGCGTGGCGCGCGAGCGCGAGGAGCTGGTGAACCTGGTCGCGCACGACCTCAAGAACCCGCTGTCCTCGGTGCTGTTCGCCAGCGAGATGCTCATCTCCGGCGCCTGCAAGCCCGAGCGCGTGCCGCGCTACATGTCGATGATCCACGAGAGCGCGACCGACGCGCTGGGCTACATCCGCCAGTACCTGGAAAGCAGCGGGCGCCGCCAGGAGGCCGACGCGGCCAGCCCGCGCGCCAGCCTCGCCGGCACCCTGCGCTGGCTCGCGCAGCGCTACGAGTTCCAGCTGGAGGCGCGTGGCATCCAGGTCGACGTGCGGTTGCCGCCGGACGAGGTGGAAGTGGCCATCGACGAACGCGTGCTGCGCCAGGTCAGCGAGAACCTCGTGACCAATGCGATGAAGTACGCGCCCAACGCGCCGCTGACGCTGGCGGGCGTGCCAGGCGCGCCCGGCTACTGGCGCCTGGTCGTGGCCGACCGTGGCCCGGGCATTCCCGCGGGCAAGCAGCGCGAGCTGTTCAAGCCCTTCGTGCGCCTGCACGAGGGCGACGACGGCCTGTCGTCGGGCCTGGGCCTGTCGCTGGCCAAGCAGATCGTGCAGAACGCCGGGGGTCAGCTCTGGTACGAGGACCGCAAGAGCGGCGGCGCGCGCTTCGTGATCGAGCTGCCGCAGGCCTGAGCGCACGCGCCGACGCCGCACCGGCCGGTGCGGCGTGGACGATCGCCCGGCCACGCGTCACCGCCGCTGTGACGGCAATGCGCGGCCGCAGCGCCTCAATGCTCGGTACGCGACTCGGTCGTGCTGCGCGAGCGTGAGCCGCTGGAGGCGCGGCGCGTGCGCGTACCGCTGGAGGCACGGCGTCGACCGGAGGTCGCCGGGGTCGACTCGCCCTGGCGGCGCGCATCGACGCGGCGGGCGGTTCCTTCGATGGCCTGGCCTTCGCCGCTGTGCGCGCGGTCGGCACGGCGCTTGGCCGCGTACCAGAGCAGCCCCGCGCCGGCCAGCGTGGCCACGGCGATTACCGGATGGCGCCTGACGGCCATGAGCCCCACGCGGGCGCCGGTCTTGAGCGCGCCGAGCTTGGCGCCGGTGCTGAGCAGCGTGGACGCCTTCGGGCCCAGCGTGCGCAGTGCATCGCCCGCGTGGCTGGCCAGGTCGAGCGCGCGTTCGGGCAGCAGATCCAACTTGTTCATGGGCGTGTCCCTGCGGTTAAACCGGCGGCCAGTCTCCGCCCGGATTCGTGGATGGGCCGTGACAGGCGGGCGCCTGCGGCTGAACGCCGGCCAAGGGCGGGCGCGAGGCGATGCGTCGCGCCCGTCCACCGACGCCTGCGCAAGGCGGCGTCGTTTCGGCGATGCCATCAGGTACCGCGGGGCTTGGCCCGGTGGGTGGCCGTGGCGGTCCAGGGATCGTCGGGCCAGGGGTGCTTGGGATAGCGGCCCTTCATTTCCTTCTTCACGTCCGGGTACGTGCGTTCCCAGAAGCCGCGCAGGTCCTGCGTGACCTGCAGCGGCCGGCCGGCCGGCGACAGCAGGTGCAAGGTGAGCGGCACGCGGCCATCGGCGATGCGCGGAGTATCGGCCAGGCCGAACAGCTCCTGCAGCTTCACCGCGAGCACGGGCGATTCCGGCTCGCCATGCGCATCGGTCGCATAGGTGATCGCGCGCTCCATGCCGGAGGGCACCGCGATGCGCACGGGTGCCAGCGCGTCGATGCGCTGGCGCGTGGCCCAGTCCACGCCGGATCTGAGCGCCTCGCCCAGGTCGGCCTCGGTGAGCGCGTCCAGCCGCGTCGTGCCGGCCAGCGCGGGCCTGAGCCAGGTCTCGAGCGTGGCCAGCAGCGCGTCGTCGGACAGGTCGGGCAGCGCGTCGGCGAGCTCGGGCCTCCATGCGCGCAGGCATTGCACGCGCTGGCGCCACTGGCGCAGTCCATCGGTCCACGGCAGCGCATCGAGGCCGAGCTGGCGCACGGCGTCGAGCAGCGCGTCGGCATAGCGCGCGGGATCGGGGCGCGGCAACGGCCTGGATTCGAGCACGATGCGATCGAAGCGGCGCTCGCGGACCGCGGCGATTCCTCGCGCGGCCACGTCCCAGACCACGCGGTCCTCGGTGGCGAAGCGCTGCGGGAACTCGCGCTCCAGCCGCGCCTCGTCCACAGGCGCGGCCTGCAGGATGCGTGCATCGCGCGGCTCGTCGCGCAGCTCGTTGACCACCAGCCAGGGCTGGCCGCGCAGCGTGGTGGCGTCGAACAGGCGCACCGTGCGGCCGGTGGCGAGCTGGTAGCGCAGCGGGTCGGCCGGATGCTGGCGCGCGATGCGGTCGGGGAAGGCGTGCAGCAGCACGTCGCCGAGCACGTGCGCTGGAACGTGCGCAGGCGGCGCGGTGTCGAGGAGCAGGCGACGGCGCCATTGCCGCGCGGCCTGGTCGATCTGCACGAGCGCACCGCGGGAGGCGTCGGCCAGCGTGCGGCCGGCGCGGAACGCGGCCAGCGCCTGCCAGCGCTCGGCGAGCGCGTCGCTGCGTGGAAGTCCGGGCGCGGCGCGCAGGGGATCGCGCGCCTCGACCAGTGCGGCCAGGTCGCAGGCCAGCGCGCGCTCTGCGGGATCGCGCGGCGCCAGCAGCATCGCCGCCAGCCGCGGATGCGTGCCCAGCGCGAGCATGCGCCGGCCGAGCGCGGTGACGACATCGCCATCGAGAGCGCCGAGGCGCCGCAGCAGGTCGCGCGCGGCATTGAGCGCGCCGCTGGGCGGCGCATCGGGAAAGCGCAGCTGCGCGCCGCCCCAGAGTGCGAGCTCGAGCGCGAGCGCGGAGAGATCGACCTGCGCGATCTCCGGCCTTCGCTGCGGCTCCAGCCGCTGCGATTCGGGCCACAGGCGATACGCCCAACCGTCCGCCACGCGGCCCGCGCGGCCGGCGCGCTGGTCGGCCGAGGCCTGCGCGATGGCCACCACGTCCAGCCGCGAGAAGCCGCTGACCGGATCGAAGCGCGGCTCGCGGGCCAGGCCGCTGTCGATCACCACGCGCACGCCGGGCAGGGTGACGCTGGACTCGGCGACGTTGGTGGCCAGCACCACGCGCCGGCGGCCATCGGGGGCGGGACGCAGCACGCGCGACTGCTCCTCGACGGAGAGCTCGCCATGCAGGGGCAGCACGTCCGCATCGACGTGCGCGAGCAGCGCCTGCACCCGCGCGATCTCGCGCTGGCCGGGCAGGAACACCAGCACGTCGCCCGGATGCGCGGCGAGCGCATGTTCCACCGCGCGGCGTACCTGGTGTTCGAGCTTCTCCTCGCGCCGCGCCGGAAAATGCGCGATGCGCACGGGATGGCTGCGGCCTTCGCTCGACAGCCGCGGCGCATCGAGGAACTGCGCGAGCCGCTCGCCGTCGAGCGTCGCGCTCATCACCAGGATGCGCAGGTCCTCGCGCACCTGGGCCTGCACGTCCAGCGCGAGCGCGAGGCCCAGGTCGGCAGCCATGTGGCGCTCGTGGAATTCGTCGAAGACGATCGCGCCGACGCCCTCGAGCATCGGATCGTCCTGGATCATGCGGGTGAGGATGCCCTCGGTCACCACCTCGATGCGCGTTGCATCGCTGACGCGGCTCTCGAAGCGGATGCGGTAGCCAACGGTGCGGCCGACCTCCTCTCCGCGTTGCTGCGCCATGAACGACGCGGCCGCGCGTGCAGCCACGCGGCGCGGCTCGAGCATGAGGATCTTCCCGCCGCCGAGCCAGTGCGCGTCGAGCAGCGCGGGCGGCACCTGCGTGGTCTTGCCCGCGCCCGGGGGCGCTTCGAGCACCAGGCGCGGATGCGCGGCGAGCGACTCGCGGATGCGCGGGAGCAGGGGGTCGATCGGAAAGCCGGGATTCGTAAAGCCGGGATTCGGGATTCGGGATTCGGGATTCGTCACGGCGGGCACCCGGTTGACGACGAATTGTCGCAGGCCACGCCGGCTTCAGGCGCGCGCAGCCTGGCATTGCGCGGCGGGGCGCGCGGCCGCCGCTATGCTTTCCCGGATCCCGAATCCCGAATCCCGAATCCCGAATCCCGTGCAGCTCATCGACATCGGCGCCAACCTCACCCACGAGTCCTTCGACCGCGACCGCGACGCCGTGCTGGCGCGCGCACGCGAGGCCGGCGTCGCGCAGATGATCGTCACCGGCGCCAGCCGCGAGCATTCGCCCAGGGCGCTGGAGCTGGCGCGCGCGCATCCGGGCCTGCTGTTCTCCACCGCCGGCGTGCACCCGCACCACGCCGTGGAGTACACCGCCGAGTGCGATGCCGAGATGCGCGCGCTGCTTGCGAACGACGAAGTGGTCGCCGTCGGCGAATGCGGCCTGGACTATTTCCGCGACTTCTCCCCGCGCCCGGCGCAGCGCCGCGCATTCGAGATGCAGCTGCAGATCGCGGTCGACATCGGCAAGACGCGCGCTCCCAAACCCCTGTTCCTGCACCAGCGCGACGCGCACGAGGACTTCGTCGCGATCATGCGCAATTTCGAGGGCCGCCTCGGCCCCTGCGTGGTGCACTGCTTCACCGGCACGCGCGAGGAAGCCTTCGCCTACCTGGACCGCGACTGGCACATCGGCATCACCGGCTGGCTCTGCGACGAGCGCCGCGGCCAGCACCTGCGCGAGATCGTGCCGCACCTGCCGTCCAACCGGCTGATGGTGGAGACCGATGCGCCCTACCTGCTGCCGCGCACGCTCAAACCCACCCCGAAGGACCGCCGCAACGAACCCGCCTTCCTGCCGCATATCGTCGAGGAGCTGGCACGCGACCGCGGCGAGGACGTGGCGACCACCGCCGCCGCCGCCACCGCCACCGCCCGCGCCTTCTTCCGCCTCCCGTAGCCGGCCGTAGCCCGGGTAAGCGCAGCGCACCCGGGATCGAGCCGCCCCGATACCGTCGGCCATGCCAACGTCGCGAAGCGGCGATGCCGCGTGTGTGTCGTCCGGCAGGGCAGCGGTCATCCGGAGTTCGCTCCGCACTGCGCCAAGTGGAACGACGTCGCGCCGATCCCCGGGTGCGGCCTGCGGCCTTACCCGGGCTACGGGTTCGCCGTTCCCCAAGGATGGCCGCATGCCCCCAATTCGCACCGCGATGCGTGCGGACGGCACACCGCGACGACACGGGCCCGATCCGTGTGCATCCGTGTCCATCCGTGGCTATACCCGCGCCCTGCATCTTCGCTGGACCTTCGACCCCGACGCGCCTGCGTGCCGATGACACCCGGCACTGCGCCGCGAACCTGCGCGCCCGTATCCTTGGCGGCCTTGCGGGCGCGGGCCTGCCGGACACTCCACGATGTCGACGATCCGCCGCTGGGCAGGACTGGCAATGCTGTGCGTGGCCCTGGGCGCATGCGGCCAGGCCGGAGACGAGGCCGCACCCGAAGCGGCCCCGCCGATGGCGGTGACCGCTGTGCCCGCCCAGGTGCGCGAGATCGAGCGCGCGATCACCGTGTCGGGCCCCGTCGCGGCGGTGGAGGAAATGCAGCTGGGCGTGGAGGTCAGCGGCCTGCGCGTGACCGGGCTGTACGTCGACGTGGGCGAGTTCGTGCGCCGCGGCCAGGTTCTGCTGGAACTGGACGCGCGCACGCTGGAGAGCGAACTCGCGCAGTCGCGTGCGGCCTTCCGCGAGGCCCAGGCCGCCGCCGCGCTCGCGCAGGCCAACCTGCGCCGCGCCGAACCGCTCGCGGCCGGGCGCTACATCTCGGCGGGCCAGCTCGACGAGCTGCGCGCCGCGCGCGACCAGGCCAATGCGCGCGTGGCCACCGCGCGCGCCGCGTTCGACGCCGCACAGCTGCGCCGCGACTTCGCCGAGCTGCGCGCGCCGGCCGACGGCATCGTCTCCAGGCGCCTCGTGCAGCCCGGGCAGGTGGTGGCCGCGGGCACCGAGCTCCTGCGCCTTATCCGCGATGGCCGTCTGGAATGGCGCGCGGAACTGGCCGAAGCCGAACTCGCGCAGGTCAACGAGGGCGATCCGGTGGTGATCGCCGCGCGCACTGGCAGCGTGGAGGGCCAGGTGCGCGCGGTCTCGCCGGGCGTGGACGCGAGCACGCGCACCGGCACCGTCTACGTCGACCTGCCCGAGCCCGACGGGCTGCAGGTGGGGGCCTTCGTCGAAGGCCGCATCCTCGTGGGCGCACAGCAGGCGCTGGTGCTGCCGGTCTCGGCCATCGTGACCCGCGACGGCAACAGCTACGTCTTCACCGTCGATGCGAAGAACACCGCGCGCCGCCTGCGCGTTCGCACCGGCAACCGTGCGCAGGGCTACGTGGAGATCCTCGACGGCATCACCCCCGGCATGCGCGTGATCGACCGCGGCGCGGGCTTCGTGGGCGACGGCGACCCGGTGCGCGTCGTGGCCGCCACCGAGGCGACGGCGCCGAAGGCCCCCGCGCCATGATGAACGTCTCCGCCTGGGCCATCCGCCGGCCGCTGCCGGCGCTGATGATCTTCTTCGTACTGTGTGTGGCAGGGCTCTGGGGCTTCTACAAGCTGCCGGTGGCGCGCTTCCCCGACATCGCCTTCCCGATGGTGACGGTGACCGTGCCGCAGCCCGGCGCGTCGCCGACCCAGCTGGAGACCGAGGTCACCCGCCGCATCGAGGACCAGGTGGCCACGATCAACGGCGTCAAGCGAGTCACCTCCACGGTGACCGAGGGCGCGAGCACCACCGCGATCGAGTTCCAGCTGGAAACCGACCTGGCTACCGCGCTGGATGACACGCGCGCGGCCGTCAGCCGCATCCGCAGCGACCTGCCGCAGGACATCCAGGAACCGATCATCAACAAGGTCGACATCGGCGGCTCGCTGCTGACCTATGCGGTGGCCTCCGACCGCATGGGCGTGGACGAGCTCAGCTGGTTCGTCGACCGCGAAGTCACCCGCGCGATGTTCGGCGTGCCCGGCGTGGCGAAGGTGGCGCGCGCCGGCGGCGTCGAGCGGCAGATCCGCGTCGACCTCGACCCCAACGCGCTGCAGGCCTATGGCGTCACCGCCGGCGAGATCAGCCAGCAGATCGCCGCGAGCCAGGTCGAGCGCCCCGGCGGCCGCGCCGAGCTCGACGAGGCCGAGCAGGTGATCCGCACGGTGGGCACGGTGCAGAGCGCCGCGCAGCTGCGCGAGTTCTCGATTTCACTGCGCGACGGCCGCGCGGTGCGGCTGGGCACCCTGGCGCGCATCAGCGACGGCACGGCGGACCCCAGCCAGGTGGCCCTGCTCGACGGCCGTCCGGTGGTGTCGTTCGCGATCTCGCGCACGCGCGGCTCCAGCGAACTCGACGTGGCCGACGACGTGCGCGAGGCCATCGCCGAGCTCGAGAAGCAGCATCCGGGCACACGCTTTTCGCTGGTCACCTCGACGGTGGAGGAAGCCGAGCGCTCCTACGAATCCTCGATGACCATGCTGTGGGAGGGCGCGCTGCTCGCGCTGCTGGTGGTCTGGGCCTTCCTGCGCGACTGGCGGGCCACGTGGATCTCCGCGCTGGCGCTGCCGCTGTCGATCATCCCGACCTTCGCGGTGATGTACTTCTTCGGCTTCACGCTGAACCTCATCACGCTGCTCGCGCTCGCGGTGGTCGTCGGCATCCTGGTGGACGATGCGATCGTCGAGATCGAGAACATCGTGCGCCACCTGCGCATGGGCAAGACGCCGCTGCAGGCCGCGCGCGAGGCGGCCGACGAGATCGGCGTGGCGGTCATCGCCACCTCGCTCACGCTGGCCGCTGTGTTCGTGCCGGTGGCCTTCATGCCGGGCATCCCGGGCAAGTTCTTCCGCGAGTTCGGCTGGACCGCCGCCGCCGCGGTGCTGTTCTCCCTGCTGGTCGCGCGCCTGCTCACGCCGATGATCGCGGCCTACCAGCTCAGGCCGCACGGTCGGAAAGAGACCGAAGGCCCGCTGATGCGGCGCTACCTGCGCCTTGTCGACGCCGCGCTGCGGCATCGCTGGATCACGCTGGCGGCGGCGCTGGGCTTCTTCATCGCGTCGATGGGGCTGATCAAGTTCATCCCGACCACGTTCATCCCCTTCTCCGACCTCGGGCGCAGCAACCTCTCCGTCGAGCTGCCACCGGGCACGCCCATCGAGGAAACGGTGCGCGTGGCCGAGATCGCACGCACGCGGCTTGCGGGCATCGAGGAACTGCAGCAGGTGTACACCGTGGTGGGCTCGGCGCTGGACCTGGGCGATCCCAGCCGCTCGGGCGCGGGCGATGCGCGCACGGCGACGCTGGTGCTGGACTGGGGCCATGCCGAGGATCGCCAGCGCGACCAGAAGCAGCTCGAACGCGAGGTACGCGCGCGCCTGATGGACCTGCCCGGCGTGCGCATCAGCTTCCTGTCCACCGAGCCCGGCGAAGTGATGCAGCTGGTGCTGGCCGGCGACGATCCGCAGCGCCTGCAGGACGCCGCCGACGCGCTGGGCCGCGAGCTGCGCAGCATCCGCGGCCTGGGCAGCGTGAGTTCCTCCGCCTCGCTGCTGCGCCCCGAGCTGGTCATCGTGCCCGACCCCGGGCGCGCCGCCGACCTCGGCGTATCGACCACCGCGGTCGCCGACGCCGCGCGCATCGCCACCAGCGGCGACTACACGCAGCGGCTGGCCAAGCTCAACCTGCCCGAGCGGCAGATCCCGATCCGGGTCGGCTTCGCCGAGGATGTCCTGCAGAACCCCGCGCTCATCGGGCAGCTGCGCGTGCCCGGCACGAACGGCCCGGTGCCACTGGCGGCGGTGGCCGACATCCTGCCCGCCAGCGGCCCGTCGGTGATCTCGCGCTACCAGCGCCAGCGCAACATCACCTTCACCGCCGAACTCAACGGCCGCCCGCTCGGCGAGGTGATGAACGAAGTGAACCAGCTGCCGACGGTGAAGAACCCGCCACCGGGCGTGAGCTTCCTCAACGCGGGCGATGCGGAGATCTTCGTCGAGCTCTTCGTCGGCTTCCTGCTGGCCATGGCCGCGGGCATCGTCTGCATCTACATGGTGCTGTTGCTGCTGTTCAACCACGCCCTGCAGCCGCTCACCATCCTCACCGCCGTGCCGCTGTCCGCGGGCGGCGCGTTCGGTGCGCTGCTGATCACCCAGCATATGCTCTCGCTGCCGGCGCTGATCGGCCTGCTGATGCTGATCGGCATCGCCACCAAGAACTCCATCCTGCTGGTGGACTATGCGCTGATCGCCGAGGACGAAATGGGCATGCCCCAGCACGACGCGCTGGTCGACGCCTGCCGCAAGCGCGCACGCCCCGTCGTCATGACCACGCTGGCCATGGGCGCCGGCATGCTGCCCATCGCCCTGGGCTTCTCCGGCGACTCCAGCTTCCGCGCGCCGATGGCGGTGGCGGTGATCGGCGGCCTGATCACGTCCACGCTGCTTTCACTGGTGGTGATCCCCGCGGCATACACGGTTGTGGACGATCTGGGCGGATGGATGCGGGGGAAATTGCGGCGGGGTAAGCCTGCGTCGCCGGTGGAGGCGGTGCCGGAGGTGCGGGGGTCGTGATCCTGCGGTGCGCTGGTCGCATCTGAGATCGGCGCCGTGCACCGACGTGATCCACGATGCCGGCAAAGGTTCGCAGTGACCCGAACGTGTAAGGGCATCCGTCACGCACACGGCGACGCACTAACCAGCTTCTGCCTTCCTGATTCCCCACATTACGCATCCAGCGTTACGAGCCGGTAGGGCAGCGGCGGCGTACGGACCGCGACATAGAGCAGGCGCGGCACCATTGCCGCCATGTCGAAGCGGCGGTTGAAGCGGTAGCA
>JBMOOW010000186.1:0-20502 GCA_049323195.1 Pseudomonadota bacterium
GGCAGGCTTGCGCGGCACCGCCGCGCGCCGCTGAGCGACCGCGCATGGATGCGCGGGCCCGAACCATGCTCCATGGATGGGTGCACGGAATGCGACAGGAAGGCGCGATGAGCACGCTGCGCCAGACCCGCGAGATCGTCTGGATGAACCTGCAGAGCATTCCGCAGCGCTGGGGGCGAAGCGGCAGGCTTGCGCGGCACCGCCGCGCGCCGCTGAGCGACCGCGCATGGATGCGCGGGCCGGAACGATGCTCCATGGATGGATCCGCGGAATGCGACAGGAAGGCGCGATGAGCACGCTGCGCCAGACCCGCGAAATCGTCTGGATGAACCTGCAGAGCATTCCGCAGCGCTGGGGTGCTTCGCTGGTGATCGTCGTCGGCATCGCCGGCGTGGTCGCCGTGCTGGTGGCGATGCTTTCGATGTCGGCGGGCCTTACCCGCACGCTGGGCAGCACGGGCACGGCCGATCGCGCGATCGTGCTGCGCGCCGGCAGCAATGCCGAGCTCTCGAGCTTCCTGGACCGCGCGCTGGTCACGCTGATCAAGCAGGACCCGGCGATTCGCCGGGGGCGCGACCGGCTGCCGCTGGCCTCGGGCGAGCTCATCGTGATCACCGAGGTGGCCAGGCGCGGCGAATCCGGCAGCACCAACGTCACCCTGCGTGGGGTGGAGCCCAATGCCTTCGAGCTGCGCCCGGAGGTGGAGATCGTCGAAGGCCGGCGCTTCCGCCCGGGGCTGCAGGAGATCCTGGTCGGCGCCGCCGCGCGCGACCAGTTCGAAGGCCTGGAGGTGGGCCGCCAGCTTACCTTCAAGGGCTCGGGCTGGACCATCGTCGGCATCTTCCGCTCCAACGGCGATGGCCACGAATCCGAGCTCTGGGCCGACACCGAGGCGGTGCAGGGCGCGTTCGGGCGCAGCGGCTATTCCTCGGTGCTGGCGCAGCTGCGCAGCGCCGCCGACTTTCCCGCCTTCGAGGCGCGACTGAAGAACGATCCACAGCTCACGGTCGACGTCGAGCGCGAGATCGACTTCTTCACCGCGCAGTCGGAGACGCTGACCTTCCTGATCCGTCTGCTCACCAACGTCATCACCGCGATCATGGCCTTCGGTGCGCTGTTCGGCGCGCTCAACACCATGTACTCGGCGGTGTCGGCACGCACGCGCGAGATCGGCACCCTGCGCGCGCTGGGCTTCGGGCGGCTGCCGGTGATCGCCTCGGTGATGGCCGAGTCGCTGCTGCTCGCGGTCGTCGGCGGGCTGGTCGGCGCGGTGCTGGCCTACCTGCTGTTCAACGGCACCAGCGTATCGACGCTGAGCCCCGGTTCGTTCTCGCAGGTCGCCTTCAACTTCGCGGTGACGCCGGCGCTGGTCGCGCAGGGGCTGGCCTGGGCGCTGCTGATCGGCTTCGTCGGCGGCCTGCTGCCGGCGTTGCGGGCGGCGCGGATCCCGGTGACCGACGCCCTGCGCGCGACGTAGCGCGCCTCAGCCCGGGACCGGCGCCACGCGCCGCCGCGCCCGCCACGCCCCCTCGCCGGCGAACAGCGCAAGCGCGATCCAGATACAGGCGAAGCCGATCGCGCGGTCGCGGTCGAAGGCTTCGCCGAAGACCAGCACGCCGATCAGGAACTGCAGGGTCGGCGCGATGTACTGCAGCAGGCCCACGGTGCTCAGCGGCACGCGTCGCACGGCATACGCGAACCCGATCAGCGGCAGCGCGGTCAGAACGCCGGAGACCACCAGCAGCAGGTCGAGCCCGGGCCACCAGGCGCCGGCCAGGTCGCTCTCGCCGCGCGCCTGGCTCCAGCCGATCAGCAGTACCGCGGGCACCACCAGGTACAGGCTCTCGACCGCGAGGCCGCCCACCGAGTCCACGGCGACGAGCTTGCGGATCAGGCCATAGGCCGCGAACGAGCCCGCCAGCGCCAGCGCGATCCACGGCGGCGAGCCGAAGCGCCAGGTCAGCCAGGCCACGCCCAGCGTCGCCAGCGCGACCGACGCCCCCTGCAGTCGCGTGAGCCGCTCGCGGAACACCAGCACGCCGAGCACCACGTTGAGCAGGGGGTTGATGAAGTAGCCCAGGCTGCTTTCGACCACGTGCCCGGCATTCACCGCCCAGATGTACAGGCCCCAGTTGAAGCCGATCAGCAGCCCGCTGAGCGCGAGCAGCCCGGCGGCGCGCGGCTGCGCCAGCACGGCGCGCAGCCAGCCGCGTCCGCGCGTCCAGCCCAGCCAGCCGCAGACCAGCACCGCGCTCCAGAGGATGCGGTGCAGGGTGATCTGCAGGGCGGGCACGGCCTTGAGCAGATGCCAGTACAGCGGCATCACGCCCCAGAGCACGAACGAGCCGACGGCGATCTGCAGCCCGCGGCGGTCGACGGCCGCGCTCATGGCGCGGGCTCGCGCACGGGTGCCGCCGCCGCTTCGCCCGCGGATGGCAACGGCCGCGGCGAGCGGGCGCGCGCCAGCGTGATCACCACGACGCCGGCCAGGATCACCGCCATCGCGCCGAGGTCGCTCGCGCTGAAGCGCTCGCCGCCGAGCAGCGCGCCGAAAAGCACGGCGATCGGCGGGTTCACGTAGGCATAGCTGGTGGCCAGTGCGGGCCGCACGTGGTGCAGCAGCCAGATGTAGGCGGTGAAGCCGAAGATGGAGCCGGCGACGACAAGGTAGAGCATCGCCAGCGTCGAGGAGACGTCCGGCACCCCGGCGAAGCGCTCGCCCGTTGCCAGCGCGGCGAGCAGCATCCACAGGCTGCCGGCGAGCATCTGTCCGCTCGCGGCCATGAAGGGCTCGGGCAGGTCCTGGTCGCGGCTCCAGATCGAACCCCAGGCCCAGGCGATGGGCGCGATGACCAGGCAGGTCAGCCCCATCGGCGAGGACGTGAGCGCGCTGCCCGCGTTGAGCCAGACCACGCCGAGGAAACCGACGACCAGGCCGCTCCATTCGATGCGCGTGGGATGGCGCCCGCGCAGCATCGCGAACAGCCCCGCGAACAGCGGCATCGAGGAGACCGCGATCGCGGCCAGCCCCGACGACACCTCCGTCTCCGCGAGGTTCACCAGCCCGTTCGAGAGCAGCACCATGAAGATCGACAGCACGGCCAGGGTCTTCCACTGCCGGCCCGTCGGCGGCGGCACGCCGCGCCAGCGCAGCACCGCATACATCAGCGCGCCGGCCAGCGCCATGCGGATCGCACCCAGCAGGAACGGCGGATAGCCGTGCAGGGCGAAGCGGATCGCAAGATACGTCGAGCCCCACAGCACGTAGAGCGAGGTGAGGGCGGTGGCCACCGCGAGCGCGGACGGCCGCCCGGGGGCGGTGGCAGGGGCAGTCATGGGAGCCGCGGCGCGTGCGGGAGGCGACAGCGTAGCGATTCGCTGCGCGCGCATCGGCATCGCCGCTGCAACGACCGCGGGCCGTGCTGCGACGATGGCCCCGATCGGCGACGCCGGCCGCGTCGCGCCAGCTTCGGCCACCTTCGCCGGCTCAGGACGCGGACGCGCATCCGCTGCGTTCGCGCTCGAGCACCCGCTGCTTGAGCGGCAGCCCCCAGCGGTAGCCGCCGAGCGAACCGTCGCCGCGCACCACGCGGTGGCAGGGCACGATCACCGCCACGCGGTTGCCGGCGCAGGCGCGCGCCACGGCTCGCGCGCCGCGCGGCGCGTCGAGCGATGCGGCAAGGTCGGCGTAGCTGCGCGTCTGGCCCGCGGGAATTCGCATCAGTGCGTCCCAGACCCGCTTCTGGAAGGCGGTGCCCACGAGGTCGAGGTCCACCGCCACCGGCAGCCCCGCCAGGCGCTCGGCCACGGCGCGCAGGCGCGGGGCCAGGAAGTCGTCGCGTCCGGCATCCACGCGTTGCAGCTGCGCACGGGGAAACTCGCGCAGGAGCCGCTGCTCCAGTGCCGCGTCGTCGTCGCCCAGCTCGACCGCGCAGACGCCGCGCGTGGTGGCGGCCACGAGCGCGCGGCCGAGCACGGTGTCGATCAGGCTCCAGCGGATCGCCTCGCCCTCGCCGCCGCGGCGGTAGCGCGCGGGCGTCATGCCCAGCCGCGCCGAACCGGCCTCGTAAACCCGCGACGCGGAGCCGTAGCCGGCCTCGAAGATGGCGTCGGTGGCGTCCAGGCCGTCGCGCAGCGCCTGCTTGAGGCGGCCGAGCTTGCGCTGGGCGAGGTAGTCGGCCGGGCTCAGGCCGAAGCGCGCGGCGAAGCGGCGCTGCAGGTGCGCCGGACTCAGGCCCACGGCACGCCCGAGTTCGGCCAGGGTGGGTTCGCCGGTGTCGAGCAGGCGGCGGGCGGCATCGAGCTTGTCGGGGGTGTTGCTGGCCATGCGGGGAGCCTAGCGGGGCCCGGGCGCGTCCGATATCCGGATGTTGCACGCCGCCAGGGCGCATGCCGGCGCCGCGTAGCCCGGGTAAGCGTGGCGCACCCGGGACGCGAAAGCGTCACCACCACGCCCCGGACGATCGGCGTTGCTTGCCCGCGCTGCCGCGACGCCGCCACCGGCAGCCCCGTGGCCCGAACAAGCGCGGCGCATCCGGGATCGAGCGATGCATGTGCCCGGGTGCTGTGCTTACCGGGGCGACGGCGTTGCGGAGGTGAGTCTTCGTGCTTTCGTCGCGGCCCGAAACGGAACGGGGCGCCGAAGCGCCCCGTCCGATGACCCGCGGTGGCGGCGCTCAGTCCGCCCAGTGCCCCGGCTCACGCGCGGTCGGCAGCACGCGAGCGGAGAGCTGGCGATCGGATTCGAGCAGGCGCACCGCGTCGGCCAGGATCGCCGACGCCTCGCGCAGCAGCGGGTCGGGGCGCTTCTCGGCCAGCTTCTCGCGCTGCGCGTCCTTGGCGATGTCGCGCTCGTCGGCCTGCAGGCCATCGTCGACGTCGTCGGCCAGCGGATCCAGCGCGAGCCCGAGCTGCTGGCGGGCCAGCTGGCGCTGCTTGCGCTTGGCGTCCTCGCGGTCGCGCTCGGCGCGGCGCTCGGCCTCGTTGAGCGAGATCGACTTCTCCGCGCGCTCGGCGCGAAACTGCGCCACGTCCTCGCTCCACCAGCGGAACTCCTGGTCGGCCGCGATGCGGGCGGAATGGCGCTTCTGCAGCGTCGGCATGATCGGGCTGAAGTCGCCGTAGCGCGTATGCGGCACGGCGGCGATGCGCGTCCACGGCAGCGCGTTGTCGTAGGTGCTCTCGCCGAACTCGCTGGCGTCCACCGACGCGGGGAAGGCGATGTCGGGCACCACGCCCTTGTGCTGCGTCGAGCCGCCGCTCACGCGGAAGAACTGCGCGATGGTGAGCTTGAGCTGGCCGTAGCGCGGGGTCTCGTTGGCCGGCCAGCGGTCGAGGTCGACCAGGTTCTGCACCGTGCCCTTGCCGAAGGTGGTCTCGCCGATGACCAGGCCACGGCCGTAGTCCTGGATCGCGCCGGCGAAGATCTCCGAGGCCGAGGCCGAGCCGCGGTTGATCAGCACCGCGAGCGGGCCGGTCCACATGATGCGGTCGTCGTCGTCGCCGTTGACCGTCACGCGGCCGCCGGACTCGCGCACCTGCACCACCGGGCCCTGGTCGATGAACAGGCCTGTCAGCTCGACGGCCTCGTCCAGCGACCCGCCGCCGTTGTTGCGCAGGTCCATGACCACGCCGTCCACGCCCTGCTGGCGCAGCACGCCGAGCAGGCGGGCGACGTCGCGCGTGGCCGAGGCGTAGTCGCGTGCGTTGCGGCGGCGCGCTTCGAAGTCCTGGTAGAAGGTCGGCAGCTTGATCACGCCGATCTTCGATGCCGGCGTGCCGTTGGCGCCCGGGATCTCGATCACTTCGGCCTTCGCGGCCTGGTCCTCCAGGCGCACGCGCTCGCGCACGATCGCCACGCGGTTGGGCTTGGCGTCGAGCGGCGCCTCGGCCGGCACGATGTCCAGGCGCACGCGCGTGCCCTTGGCGCCGCGGATCTTGGCGACCACGTCGTCGATGCGCCAGCCGACCACGTCCTCCATCGCGCCCGAGTCGCCCTGGCCGACGGCGACGATGCGGTCGCCCGGCTTGACCTTGCCGGTCTTGCCGGCCGGGCCGCCGGGCACGATCTCGCGGATGGCGACCACGTCGTCCTGCTTCTGCAGGACCGCGCCGATGCCCTCGAGCGTGTTGGACATCGACAGGTTGAAGTTGTCGGCCGAACGCGGGGTGAAGTAGTCGGTGTGCGGGTCGATCGAGTTGGCGTAGCTGTTGAGGAAGGTCTGGAAGACGTCCTCGCCCTTGAGCTCGGCGATGGAGTCGGCGAGGTTGGCGTAGCGCTTGTCCAGCGTCCTGCGGATCTCGTCGGCCGTCTTGCCGGCGAGCTTCAGGCGCAGCCAGTCGTTGCGCACGCTCTGCTTCCAGATCGCGTCCAGCTCGGCGGCGCTGGCCGCCCAGGGTGCGTCCTCGCGGTCGTACTCGAAGCGGTCGCTGCCGGTGAAATCGAAGATGTCCTGCTTGAGCAGCTCGCGCGCGTAGGCCGATCGCGCGTTGGCGCGCTCGCGATAGGTCGCGAAGATGGCGTAGGCGGGGCTGAGGTCGCCGCTGCGGATCGCATCGTCCAGCTGCGTCTTCACCGCATCGAAGCGGGCGATGTCCGCCGCGGTGAAGAACTGCCTGTTCGGATCGAGCGATTCCAGGTAGCGCGTGTAGATGTCGGCGCTGAGCGCGTCGTCGAGCGCGCGCGGACGGTAGGCGAAGCGGCTGTCCGACAGCCATCCGTGCAGCAGCTGCGCGGCCTGCGCCTGCTCCGGCGTCGGCGTCATCGGCAGTGCGGTGGACGCCTCCGGGCGCGCCAGGAGCGCGATCGGGGCGGCGAGGAGCAGGGCGAGCAGCGAGGTCTTGAGTTTCATCGAACCGGGCGCGCGGGGCGCGTAAGGGGACGGGCCGGGATGCCAGAGTGGGCGCGCATATCCGACCGCGGCCCAGTGCCGAAAGTTGCATCGGCACGCCCGCAGTTGAACGCGCCCGCGGCCGGCGCGCAAGCGGCATTCAGGTGCATGGCGGCGCCGGGCCCGCTGCCATTCAGGCGCGGGCGCGGCGCGGAGCCTGAAGCGGCGGCGCGGGCGCGGCCGAAGGCGGCCTCAGACCGCCTCGACCAGCCCGGCCTCGGCCGCCGAACGGTCGGCGTGGTAGGACGAGCGCACCAGCGGGCCGGAGGCCACGTGGGTGAAGCCCAGCGCGTAGCCGTAGTCTTCGATCTGCTTGAACTCGTCGGGGGTCCAGTAGCGCATCACCGGGTGATGATGCGGCGTGGGCTGCAGGTACTGGCCGACGGTGATCATGTCGACGTCGTGCGCGCGCAGGTCGCGCAGCGTGGCCTCGACCTGCTCCATGGTCTCGCCCAGGCCGAGCATGATCCCGCTCTTGGTGCCCACGTCCGGGTGCTGGGCCTTGAAGCGCTTGAGCAGGGTCAGCGACCACTGGTAGTCGGCGCCCGGACGCACGTTGGGATACAGGTCGGGCACCGTCTCGATGTTGTGGTTGAACACGTCGGGCGGGCTGGTGGCGAGGATCTCCAGCGCGCGGTCCATGCGGCCCTTGCCGCGGAAATCCGGGGTGAGGACTTCGATCTTCGTGCGCGGCGAATGCGTGCGGATCTCGCGGATGCAGTCGACGAAGTGCTGGGCGCCGCCGTCGCGCAGGTCGTCGCGGTCGACACTGGTGACCACCACGTAACGCAGCCCCATGTCGCGCACGGTGGTCGCCAGGTTCAGCGGCTCGGCCGGATCCGGCGGCTTGGGCCGGCCGTGGGCGACGTCGCAGAAGCTGCAGCGGCGCGTGCAGATCTCGCCCAGGATCATGAAGGTGGCGGTGCCGTGCCCGAAGCACTCGTGGATGTTCGGGCAGCTGGCTTCCTCGCAGACCGTGACCAGCCGGTTCTCGCGCAGCTTCGACTTGAGGTTGGCGACCGCGTTGCCCGAGGGAATGCGCACGCGGATCCACGACGGCTTGCGCAGCACCGGCGCGGCCTCGAACTTCACCGGGCTGCGCGCGATCTTGTCGCCGCCCAGCTGCTTCACGCCTTCGGCCAGCGGCGCGGGCGTGGCTTCGACGACGGCGAGGGGGATGGTGCGGGGCGAGTCGGTCATGGCGGCGGCCGTGGAGGGACGGTCCGGCACGCGGCCGGGCCGCCATTGTCCCGCGCGCGGGCGGCGAACGCCAAAACATGGGCGGAATGGCGCCGCCCGGCCCACGCAACGCCGCGCCGCGGCCGGCGTAGGCCGCAGGCGAGGTAGCCCGGGTAAGCGCAGCGCACCCGGGGGCGTTGCCGACGTGCACGCCCCGCGCACGGATGGCACCGCCGCACCGCGCCCGCGCCGACTGGCGCACGTCCTGCCGGGGTGGTCTCGAAGCGCCGCGGATCGGCGCCTGGCTGTCGCTCGACCCGGGTGCGCTGCGCTTACCCGGGCTACGGGCGCTGCGCGGGTGCCGGCATCGTCGTCAGGCCGAACTGCCGCGCCACGTGGGCGAGCAGCTGCGGCTTGACGACGTCGAGCCCCGACGGCCCGCCGAGATGGGCCACGCTGGTCACCTGCAGGCCCTCGTAGCCGCAGGGATTGATGCGGCGGAACGGCTCGAGATCCATGGCGACGTTGAAGGCCAGGCCATGGAAGCTGCAGCCGCGGCGCACGCGGATGCCCAGCGCCATCACCTTCGCGCCGTTGACGTAGACCCCCGGCGCGCCGCAGCGGCGGGCGGCCCCGATGTTCCAGTCGGCGAGCAGATCGATGACGGCCTGCTCCAGGCGTTCGACGTAGTCGCGCACGCCCACCTTGAGCCGGCGCAGGTCCAGCAGCGGATAGAGCACGATCTGCCCGGGGCCGTGGTAGGTCACCTGCCCGCCCCGGTCGACGTGCAACACCGGGATGTCGCCGGGCATCAGCACGTGCTCGGGCCGGCCGGCCTGGCCCAGCGTGAACACCGGCTCGTGCTCGACAAGCCAGAGTTCGTCCGGCGTGCCCTCGTCGCGCGCGTCGGTGAAGGCCTGCATGGCCCGCCACACCGGCTCGTAGGCCATGCGCCCGAGGTCGCGCACGTGCGCCGGCGGCATGTCCACGACCGGCGCGCGGACCGCGCGGGCCGGGCAGGCCGTACTCACAGCGTCCACTTCACGTCCGGGTGGGCGCGCAGGAGGGCATGGGCGCGATCGTGTTCCTCGCGGCTGGGCGCGAGGAAGGGGATGCGCACGGAGACGTACTTGCCGTTGGACGAGGCCTTGCAGGTCACCGCGCCGTAGAGCACCTGGATGCCCGCCTCGGCCAGCTGGCGCGGCAGGTGGATCTCCAGGCAGGCCGTGGCCAGGCCCATGGCGCAGAGCTCGAACTTGCCGGGAAACTGGAAGCCGTGCTCGGGATTGTCGGAAGTGAGGTCCATCGGCTGATTATGCGGGCGCGCGGCGCGCCCTCAACGGCCGCTTGAGCGCGCGGACAGCCCGCGTTCGTTCCGGTCGACGGCAACC
Source organism: Pseudomonadota bacterium (assembly GCA_049323195.1). Classification (GTDB taxonomy): domain Bacteria; phylum Pseudomonadota; class Gammaproteobacteria; order Xanthomonadales; family Xanthomonadaceae; genus Cognatilysobacter. Next base: position 9,461 of record JBMOOW010000186.1, read on the forward strand.
CGCACCACTTTCCATGCCCTGCGTCGCGCGCCCGCTCATGCCGGGACGAAGCTCATGCGCCCAAGCTGCGTTTTAGTGAGCTGAACACGGTGCGTGCGGCCCGGCTGGGCCGCACGCACGGAACTCAGCGGCGCTGTTCGCGCGACAGCGCTTCCCGGGTGGCGTCACGTTCGGCGTCGAGCTGCGCACGCGTGCGGCAGACGCGCTTGAGCTTGTTGCTGCCCAGTTCCCGCTCGACCTTGCACACCTTCTCGTCGGGATCCGCGGGTGAGGCAGCCGGCGTCTGGCCTGCGGCTTCCGGCGTGGGAGCGGGCGCAGGGGCGGGCTGGCCGGTCGTGGTCGCCATGGCGGGGGCCGTGACCAGCAGCGCGACGAGGGCGAGGGAATGGAGTTTCATCGGTGGCAGACTCATCGGGTGGACTCCAAGCCTGTCGACAAACGCCGCAGGACGCCATAGGCCGATCGTCAGCCCCGACTTCATCGGGCCGAAGCCCCGCATGCGGCGCACCGGTTACTTCGCCAGCTCGACAAGCGTGGACGAGACCCAGCCGCGGTTGCCGAGTTCGTCCTCGACCTCCCACATCACGCCATCCTTGGTGCCGGTGGGGTAGAGCATCATGCCGACGTCGAGGTCGCGCACGGCCTTGCCGGTGCCCTTGGCATTGGCCAGCAGGCGGCCGGGCCTGGCCACGCGCACGGCCTGCTGGGCGCCGGCGGCCGAGGCGCTGTCCGGCAGGCCGCCGAGCTGGGCGACGAGGTCCGTATAGGCCTGCAGGTAGGCCAGGGTGATGACCTGGCCGATCTCGGTATTGGCATAGCCGCCCACGCCGGCGCCGCCGAGCGCGCCGCCGAAGAAGGCGCCCGAGCCGCCCCAGCCGATGTCGGTCTTCCTGGCCGAGCCCTCGGTCATCGCGACCTGCTCGGAGGAGCGCACGTCGGTCACGGTGAGCACGACGTCGGCGGTCTTCTTCTTGAAGTTGAGCCCGCCGATCACCGCGCCCGCACCGCCGCCCACCAGGCCGCCCAGCAGGCCCATCACCGCGCTGCCGCCGGCATTGCTGTTGGCGCTGATGAGGTCGGGGACCATCACGTAGTCGGCGGCCTTCATCTGACCCTTGCCCACGTTCGAGCGGCCGCGGAGCTCGCCGCCGGCTGCCAGCTCGCGCTCGCGCATCGCCGCGTCCATGCCGACGCCGCGGTCGACCAGCGTGAAGCAGCCGGACTTGTTGACGAAGACCTTGATGAGCTTGGACGGAGCCGGCAGCTGCTGGCCGGTCCACCAGTTGGTGGCGTCCTCGGGCTCGACCACCGAGATCGTGCCGAGCTTCTTGGTGCAGACCGGAATCTCGGTCATCTTCTGCTTGCGCAGGTCCTGCGCGCTCTGGCGCTGGGCCTGGGCGGGCTGGCTGGCGAGAAACGCGGCGAGGCCGGCCGCGAGGGCCGCGCCGGAAAGGCTGTGCTTCATGGTGTATCCCCTGGTCTGTCCCTGATGACGGGGATGCGATCCATGCCCCGCCGCGCAGCGCGCGGGGTGCATTCTACGGTCGCCTGGCGACCGGACCAAAGCTGCAAATCCGAATGCGGCGTAGGAAAACGCCCCGGTCGCCGGCGCGCGCCATGCGCGAACGGCGCCCCGGGGCGTCGTGCGGGCTCAGCTGTTCCACCACATCAGCAGTTCATGCCACAGGCGCTTGAAGAAGCCCGCTTCCTCGACCGCCTCCAGCGCCACCAGCGGACGCTGCACCAGCACCTTGCCGTCGAGCATCACCCGCACCGTGCCGATGCGCTCGCCCCGGGTCACCGGCGCGACCAGCGTGGCCGGCACGTCCATCACCGGCTTGAGCTGCTGGTAGCGGCCGCGCGGCAGGGTCACCAGCAGCGGCTCCGCCAACCCGAGGCGCACCTGGTCCTGCGTACCCTTCCACACCTTCTGCACCGCGACCTGCCTGCCGGCCGGGTAGAGCTGGTGGGTCTCGAAGAAGCGGAAGCCCCAGTTCAGCAGCGCCTGGGAGTCGTTCGTGCGCTGGTCGTCGGAGGTCGAGCCCATCACCACCGAGATCAGGCGCTGGTCGCCGCGCTTGGCCGAGGCCATCAGGCAGTAGCCGGCCGCCCCGGTGTGGCCGGTCTTGATGCCGTCGACGCTGGGATCGCGCCAGAGCAGGCGGTTGCGGTTGCTCTGGGTGATGGGGCCGACGGTGAATTCCTTGATCTTGTTGTAGCTGTAGGCCTCGGGGAAGTCGCGGATCAGCGCGCGGCCCAGCAGCGCGAGGTCGCGCGCGGTCGAGACATGGCCTTCCGCCGGCAGGCCGTGCGGGTTCACCCAGTGCGTGTTCTTCAGGCCGATGCGCTTGGCGTACTGGTTCATGAGCGCGGCGAAGGCCTGCTCGTTGCCGGCCACGTGCTCGGCCAGCGCGATGGCGGCGTCGTTGCCCGACTGCACCACCATGCCCTTCTCCATCATCTCCAGCGGCGCGGTCTTGTTGACCTCGAAGCCGGAGTAGGAGCCGTCGGTGCCGGCACCGCCGGAGCGCCAGGCGTTCTCGGTCATCATGACCTGATCGTCGCGCTTGATCTTGCCGCCCTTGAGCTCGGCCGCGATCACGTAGCTGGTCATCACCTTGGTGATGCTGGCCGGCTCGACCGGCATGTCGATGTTCTCGCCGGCCAGCACGTTGCCGCTGGCGAAGTCCATCAGCACCCAGGCCTTGGCCACGGGCTTGGGCGGCGGCGGAACGGGCAGGGCCTCGCTGGCGGGGCGCGTGGCGGCTGCGGCGGGCGTCGGCGCGGTCTGGGCGACGGCCAGGCCGAGCGTGGCGGTGAGGCACGCGACGGACGCGAGGCCGGCGAGGCGGAGGGACATCTTCATTGCGCTGGAACTCCGGGGCCGGCTCGGCCGGCGATGAACGGTCGGATGGTCATTCCCGCACGCGGCGGGCCGAGGCGAAGCCCAGGCCGGCCAGGCGCGCGATCAGGTCGGATTCGAGGCTGGCCGACAGCGGCCCCACGCGCAGGCGCCAGACCGGCTGCCCGGCCACTTCGGCGCCCTGCACCTGCGCCTGGGCGATGCCGGCGCGCTGCAGGGTGGTGAGCGCCCGCTGCGCATTGTCGCGCGTGGAGAAGCTGGCGACCTGCAGGACGATCGGCGCGCCGATGCCCGGCAGGGGGGCGGGCGCGGTCGAAGGCGCGGCAGCCGCCATCGACGCGGCGGGCGGCGCCTCGCTGGCGGACGGCTCGGGCAGGGGTTCGACCGCGACCGGTGGCGGCTGCACCGGCATCGGCCGGCCGGTGGCCACGCGCACGTCGCGATCGCGCATCCAGGCATCGAAGCGCTCCGCACTGCCGGCGGCGGTGCCCGGGGCGATGTCGAAGCGGTGGCCCGCAGGCGCGGCGGGCGCCGCCGGGGCGGCGGGCGCCGGCAGCTGTGCCACCAGCCCGTCCATGCCGGTCGGGGTGGACGGACGTGCCGCCAGCACCGTGGTCGGTCGCGCCTCCGGCTCGCCCGGATGCACCGCCTGCACGCGCACGCGGCCGGTGCCCGCGGGGTAGATGCCGAGCTTCACCGCGGCGGCGAAGGACAGGTCCATGACGCGGCCTTCGTGGAAGGGCCCGCGGTCGTTGACGCGCACGATCACCGAGCGGCCGTTGGCGAGGTTGGTCACGCGCGCGAAGCTGGGCAGCGGCAGCGCCTTGTGCGCGGCGGTGAAGGCGTACATGTCGTACACCTCCCAGTTCGAGGTGCGGCGGCCATGGAATTTCTGGCCGTAGTACGAGGCCAGGCCCTCCTCGACGAAGCCGCGCGTGTCGTCGAGCACGCGGTATTCGCGGTCGAGCACGGTATACACGGGCCGGTTGCCGAGCCTGGAGCGCTCCAGCGCCACGACCTCGGGTTCGGGGATGCAGTCCACGTCGGGCAGCGCGGCGGGGATGCTGTCGCGCTCGCCCGGGCGGAACAGGCCGCCGGCCACGTAGTCGCCACGCTTGGAGAGGTCTTCCCGGGCCGGCGCATACGTCACGCCGGCGCAGCGGCCGGGCGCCGGGGCCGGGCTGGCCGCCACCAGCGGCGCATCGGGTTTCCGCGGAGCGCCCGCGCAGGCGGCAAGGCCCGCGCAAAGCAGCGCGACGACGAGGCGTTTCATTGGACCGTGCTGGCTCCGGGCTCGGCGGGGCGCGGCGGGATGTCGCGGCCGGCGATCGATTCCGCCAGCTGGTACACCGCCATCGCATAGTGTTTGGAGATGTTGTACCGCGTGATCGCGTAGAAGTTCCGGAACGCGATCCAGTATTCGGGGCCGTCGGCGCCGTCGAAGCGCAGCGGCACGGCCGGGACGCCCGCGGGCACCGGCCCGACCGGCGTGTAGCCCTTGGCGCGCAGCTCGGCCAGCGAGTAGATCGGGTCCAGCGCCTCGGGCTCGAAAGGCGGTTGCATGGTCGGATCGCGCAGCGCGCGCACCGCCACGGTGCCGCCGCGCGTCCAGCCGCCCTTCTTCACGAAGTAGTTGGCGATGGAGTGGAAGACATCGTCGGTGCTGTCGAACAGGTCGCGGCGGCCGTCGCCATCGCCGTCCACCGCGAACTCGCGGTAGCTCGACGGCATGAACTGGCCCCAGCCCATCGCGCCGGCGTAGCTGCCCTTGAGCTGCGTGATGTCGAAGCCGGTCTCCTTGCCGAGCGCGAACAGGTTGTAGAGCTCGTTGCGGAAGAACGCCTCGCGGCGATCCTCGCGCTCGGCCTTGGCCGGATCGCCGGTGCGCGGATACCAGAAGGCGAGCGTGTACAGCGCATCGAGCACCGGATAGCTGCCCGTGTTGGCGCCGTAGGAGGTCTCCACGCCGATGATCGCGGTGATGATCTCGGCAGGCACGCCGAAGCGCGCTTCGGCCGATGCGAGCGCGGCGCGATGCTTCTCCATGAACGCGCGGCCGCCCTCGATGCGCGCATCGGTCATGAAGATCGGGCGGTAGTCGCGCCAGGGCTTGGCCTCGGCCGGGCGAGCCATCGCGCTGATGATGCTGTCGCGCTTTTCGGCGCGGCCGAGGGTGGCTTCGATGTAGGCCGGGTCCAGCCCGGTGCGCCTGGCGGTGTCCTGCACGAACTGCGCGCGGGCCTGCTCGAAGGGCATCTTCGGCAGCGGGGGCGGCAGCGGATCGGTACCGGGCGCGGCGCTCGGCGGGGGCGCATTGCCGCCCGGCATGGACGCCGGCGGCGGCACCGCGCAGGCGGCGAGCGTGAGGGCGAGCGAGCAGGCGCAGACGCGGGCGAGCAGGCGGGTCGGCATCATCGAATCGAGGTTAGCACGCGATTTCCGGCTTCCCGCAGCTGCCGTGGCCGGCGTTCACGCACGCAGCCGTGCATCGATCGCCGCCAGCAGCCCCGACAGCCGCGTGAAGGCCACGAGCTGGCCCAGTGCGATGCCGGCGGCATTGGCCAGCACGTCGGCGGCATCGGCCTCGCGCGTGGCGGTGAGCGTCTCCTGCGCGGCCTCGATGCCGATGCCGAAGGCGAGCAGCCCGGCCGCGGCCGCAAGGCGCGCGCGGGCCGGCGCGAACAGCATCGCCGCGTAGGCCGAGAGCATCCCGTAGCCGACCATATGTTCGAGCTTGTCGACGCCGGGAAACGGCGCGGGCGGCAGGTCGCCGGCCGGAAGCAGCGAGGCCGCCGCCACCAGCGCGAGCCCGGCGAACCACAACGCGAGCCAGACGGCCGGTCGCCGGCGCGGCCGGAACAGCCGGTTCAACGCGGCGTGCTCACAGCCGGTAGCTCAGGTCCCCGGCGAGGAAGGCCGCGCCGAAGTCCACGTCGCGCGAAAAGCCCATGGCCTGGAAGCGCTCGCCCATCTCGCCGGGCAGCGTGAGCCGCTTGACCTCCTGCGTGCGGCGCAGGCGCTCGGTTTCGTCGTCGAGCTGCTCGATGCGCGAGAGCACGGCGGCCAGGCCATTGCCCAGCAGGAAGCTGGCCTGCGAGCAGTAACCGGCCAGATCGAAGCCGGCCGACAGGCCCGCCTCGCCCAGCGCGGTGAAGTCCACCGAGGCGGTGATGTCCTGCAGGCCCGGCCAGGCGAGCACGTCGTCGTGCATGCGGTGGCGGTAGTACGCGCGCAGGGTGCCGTCGCTGCGGTCGTCGGCGTAGAACTCGCCGCGCGCATAGCCGTAGTCGACGAACAGCATCGCGCCGCGCTGCATGCCGCCGGCCACGGCCTGGATCCAGTACGGAAGCTGCGGCAGCACTTCGGAGGCATAGCCATCGGGCAGTTCGCGGCCCAGGCGGCGTTCGATGAAGCGCACGGCCTGCAGGAGCATGGAGTCGGCCGGGCGCCACTGCGGGACGAAGCGGCCGTCCTCGAGCACGACGTACTGCTCCATCACCTCGTGGCCGCGGATGGAAAAGCGCGTGGTGGGCAGGGCGTCGATCACCTCGTTGGCGAACAGCACGCCGTTCCAGTCGTGCGGCACCGGGCCGTCCACCCATTCCACCAGCTCGAACAGCATCGGATGCAGGCGCTCGAACAGGCGCGCGCGCTGGCGCTGGCGCAGCTCGGCGCTGGGCTCGAGGATCAGGTAGCGCGCCGGCAGCGCGTCCAGTTCCATCAGCCGCATCAGCGCGACCTGGGCGAAGGCGCCGGTGCCGCCGCCGAGTTCGAGCATCAACGCCTCGGGGCCGAGCTGGCGCAGCACGGGCGCCACGGCATCGGCCACGCAGGCGGCGAACACCGGGCCGAGCTCGGGGGCGGTGACGAAATCGCCGGCCTCGCCGATCTTGGTCGCGCCCGCGCTGTAGTAGCCCAGGCCCGGCGCATAGAGGGCGAGTTCCATGAAGCGCGCGAACGGGATCGCCCCGCCGGCGGCGTCGATCTCGCCGCGGATCGCCTGCGCCAGGCGCGCGCTGTGGGCCTGCGCGTCCGCGTCGGGCGTGGGGAGCGCCGCGGCGGCGCGCTGGGCGGGGTGGATCGGCATCGTGGCGTCGCGCGTGGGAGACTTCGCAGGATACGGCAGGGCGACTGAAGGGAGCCGCGCATGCAGGCGCAAGCAGACGGGACTCGGCCGGTCGTACTGGTCACGGGAGCGGCCCGGCGCATCGGTGCGCGGATCGCGCGCAGGCTTCATGCGGCCGGTTGCGACCTGGCCCTGCACTACCGCGGCTCGCGCGAGGACTTCGGCGCGCTGCGGGCCGAGCTCGAGGCTGCACGCGCGGGCAGTGTTCTGCCGCTGCAGGCGGACCTGGCCGAGTTCGACCGCCTGCCGGAGATGGTGGCGAGGGCCGTCGGACACTTCGGCCGCCTCGACGGGCTGGTCAACAACGCCTCGTCCTTCCACCCCACGCCGCTGGGCACGGTGACGCCGGCGCAGTGGGACGGGCTGTTCGCCTCCAACGCGCGCGCGCCCTTCTTCCTCGCGCAGGCCGCCGCGCCGCACCTGGCCGCCGCGCGCGGCGCCATCGTCAACCTGGTCGACATCTACGCCACGCGTCCGCTGCCGCGGCACCCGGTGTACAGCATGGCCAAGGCCGCGCTGCTGATGGGCACGAAGGCGCTCGCAGTCGAGCTGGGGCCGCACGTGCGGGTGAACGCGGTCGCGCCCGGCGCGATCCTGTGGCCCGAGGACGAGAGCAACGAGGCCGCGCGCCAGGCCATGCTGGCGCGCACGCCGCTGTCGCGCACCGGCACGCCCGCCGAGGTCGCCGAGGCCGTGCGCTGGCTGCTGTTCGACGCCACCTACTGCACGGGGCAGGTGATCGCGGTGGACGGCGGGCGGCTGGTCGCCGGATAGGGGGCTCGACCGCGCCGGCATCCGCGGCCTAGAGTCGGGCCAACTGGTCGAGGAACCAACGCATGCCCGAAGCCGGCCCTGACGGCCTGGTGCGCATCGCCCCGGGGAGCGAACTGCCGCTGCACGTGGCGCGCGAGCGGGTGACCGCGGCCGTGCGCGAGGCCTGCGCCAGCGGCGCGCGGGGGCTGCTGGCCGACTTCCACGACTGGCGCGGCGGCGAGTCGCCCTCGCTGACCATGCGGATCGACAGCACGAAGGAGTGGGCCGCGGCGGCCACGTCCGTGCCCGGCTTCGCCCTGGCGCTGGTGATGCCGCCGGAGATGGTGGACCCGGGCCGGATCGGTCCCATCCTCGGCAGCCGCCTGGGTTTCCGGTTCGACGTCTTCGGTGACGTGGACGAAGCCTTGGCCTGGCTCACCGCCGAGCTCGAGGCCTCGCGCCCGCACCGGCGCGGCTGAGGGCGGTCAGCGCCCGAGCGCGACCGTCTGCGCGGGCGTTCCATGCTCCGCATGCGCCGCCCACAGCGCCGCGAGCGTGCGCCCGTCGCCCGGCACCACCGCGTCGGGCGCGATGTCGGCGAGCGGGCGCAGCACGAAGGCGTGCCGCAGTTCCGGCCGCGGAATGCGCAGGTTTCCACCCCCCGCGAGCACGCGCTTGTCGAACAGCACGATGTCGATGTCCAGCGTGCGGTCGGCAAAGCGCGGTCCGCCGCGGTCGCGGCCGTGCGCGTCCTCCAGCGCATGCAGCCAGTCGTTGAGCGCCTGCGGCTCGAGATCGCTTTCGACGACCGCCGCCGCATTGAGGAAATCGGGGCCGTCGAAGCCCACCGCCGGCGTGCGATAGACGGGCGAGACGAGAACGTCGCCGAAGCGCTCGCGCAGCGCGGCGATCGCGGCGCGCAGGTGCTTCTCGGGCTCGACGTTGCTGCCCAGGCTCAGGTACGCGCGCCCGCTCATGGCGTGCGCGAGCGTTCGATCGCCACACCCACCGCGCGCGCGCCGCGCACCGCGCCGGGCTTGCTCAGCTTCAGGCGCAGGTGCTGCACGGGGAACTCGGCGAGCACCAGCTCGGCCACGCGCTCGGCCAGCGTCTCCACCAGGCCGAAGCCCGATGCGCCCACGTAGTCGCGGATGCGGTTGCTGACGGCCTTGTAGTCGAGCGTGTGCGCGATGTCGTCGCTGGCCGCCGGCACGCGGTTGTCGAAGGCCATCTCCAGGTCGAAGACCAGCGTCTGCCGCACCCGGCGCTCCCAGTCGTAGATGCCGATGAGCGCGTCGATCTCGAGGCCTTCGATGAAGACGTGGTCGGTGGGGCCGGCGGAGGCCGGGATTCGGGATTCGGGATTCGTCAAGGCGGCTTCTCGGCGGGTTCGGCAACTGCGCGGATCGGAAGCTTTGCATGATGGCGAACCGGGCGGATCCTCGGCTTCGAATCCCGAATCCCGAATCCCGAATCCCGAATCCCGAATCCCCGCTTCACCCCACCGCCGGCAGCGACGCCATGTCCCAGCGCGGCGTGACGTGCACGCCGAGGTCTTCGCGCTGGCCCGCCGCAAGGCGCAGGGCGCCGGCGAAGGCGATCATCGCGCCGTTGTCGGTGCACAGCACCGGCGGCGGGAAGCCGACCACCGCGCCGCGCTCGGCGGCCAGTTGCTGCAGCCGTGCGCGCAGGCGGCGATTGGCGCCCACGCCGCCGGACACGACGAGCCGGCGGAAACCGGTGGCGTCGAGCGCGCGGGCGCACTTGATCGCGAGCGTCTCGACCACCGCGTCCTCGAAGCCGCGGGCGATGTCCGCGCGCGTGGCCCCGGACTGGTCCGAATCGCGCCAGGCCAGCAGCACTTGCGTCTTCAGGCCGCTGAAGCTGAAGTCCAGGCCCGGGCGGTCGGTCATCGGCCGCGAGAAGCGGAAGGCGCCGGGGCGGCCGTGCTCGGCCTGCGCCGCCAGCTGCGGGCCGCCGGGATAGGGCAGGCCCATGAGCTTGGCGGTCTTGTCGAAGGCCTCGCCCGCGGCGTCGTCCAGCGTCTCGCCGAGCAGGCGGTAACGGCCGATGCCATCGACCGCGACCAGCTGCGTATGCCCACCCGAAACCAGCAGGGCGACGAAGGGCTCGGGCTCGCGGCCGGCGTGGAGCGCGGCGCGCTGCCCGGCATCGTCCATCAGCGGGGCGAGCAGGTGGCCCTCCATGTGGTGCACGGCGATCGCCGGCACGTCCAGCGCCCAGGCCAGCGCCCGCGCCACGCCCGCGCCGACCAGCAGCGCACCCACCAGGCCCGGGCCGGCGGTATAGGCGATGCCGTCGACGTCGCGGGTGGATAGCCCGGCCTCGGCCAGGGTCTGGCGGATCAGCGGCAGCAGCTTGCGCACGTGGTCGCGGCTGGCGAGCTCGGGCACGACGCCGCCGTACTCGGCGTGCAGCGCGATCTGGCTGTAGACGGCGTGCGCGCGCAGGCCGGCGGCGCTGTCGTAGAGGGCGACGCCGGTTTCGTCGCAGCTGGTTTCGATGCCGAGGACGTTCACGGGAGGGGTCCGGACGGGCCGCCGGGCGGGTGCGCAGGGCGGCGTGCAGGGAAAGTGGGAGCGGCGGCTTGCGGCGCGCCGGGCAGGACCGATATCATAGGCGGCTCGCCTGGCCTGTGGCCGGCGACCCCATCCACCGAGATCCCGTATGCCGAGCGTCAAAGTCCGCGAAAACGAGCCCTTCGAGTTTGCCCTGCGCCGTTTCAAGCGCACCTGCGAGAAGGCCGGCGTCCTCGCCGAGACCCGCAAGCGCGAGTTCTACGAGAAGCCGACGCAGGAGCGCAAGCGCAAGGCCGCCGCGGCGGTGAAGCGCCAGGCGCGCCGTAGCTCGCGCGACGTCACCAAGCGCCAGCGCATGTACTGAGCCGCGGCGCCGGGGTTCCCGGCCGACGCGCTCGTTGCAACCTCAGGAAGCCGGCCGCGCCCAGCGTGGTCGGCTTTTCTGCGTCCGCGATTTGCCCGGGCGGAGACGGCATCCGACGTCCCCGGGGCCGCGGCGCGGCCATCCCGTGCCGCCAGCGAAACCGACGTCTGCCGGCGTCCGCGGGCGGAGCGCGGGTGACCGCGCGCCCCGTGGCCGCCACCCGGCTGTATCCGGGGGATCGCCCGCGGGCCGGGTCGGGAACGGTCAGCCCTTACCGCCGCCCTTGCCGCCCTTGTCGCCCTTCGGGCCACCCTTGCCAGCCTTGCGGCCGTCCTTGCCCTGGCCGCCCTGACCGCGGGCGCCCTTGTCCGGCTTGCCGAGCTTGGCGTCCCCGCC
>JBMOOW010000186.1:20512-27887 GCA_049323195.1 Pseudomonadota bacterium
TTGGCCTCGTGCCTCGGGCCATGGTCGCGGCCCGGTGCGGTCTTTGCCGGGCCCTTGGCGGGGCCGTCCTCGCGGCCGGCCGGTGCGCGACCGCGGCCACGGCCCGGGAAGTCGCGCTCGAGGTCGGCGTCGAGCCGGATCGGGCGGCCCCAGCGGTCGTAGGTCGGCACGAAGCCGCGCTTGAGCCGGTGGAATTCGGCCGAGCCGGGCTTGATGCCCAGGCGCTGGGCCAGCGCACCCCAGCCCGCGCCGCGGTCGCGCTCGTACTCGTCGGCCACGTAGCGGCAGGGCCGGCCGAGGGTGGAGGCCAGGCCGCAGGCGAAGTAGACGTCGCCCGGCGTCCAGCCGGGGCGGCGCAGCAGCTCGACCACCAGATCGCGCGGGGCGCCGTGGTAGCGCACGAGCTCGTCGATGAAGGGCTCGCGGTAAGTGCGGCCATAGCGGTTGACGTCGCCGAGCCAGGTGTCGACCCAGAAGTCGCCGGTGCGCGGGTTGAAGCTGACGGTGGCGTCCTGGGCGAAGGCCGGGGCCGCGGCGAGCGCCAGCACGAGCAGGGCGGGGCGGAAACGGGCGTGCATGGGGCGTCCTCGTAGGGCGGGCGGCGATGCTCGGGCGGCGCCGGTGAAGCAGGGATGATTCCGCGTGGGGGCGGGGGGTCGCAAGCGAGGCGTCGATCGGCGGCGCGGCGGGCGGCCGGACACCGCGATCGTCCCAACGAAGAAGCCACGGCGTGGGCCGTGGCTTCAGCGGTGGACTGCGGGTGCCGCGGATCAGTCGTCGTGCCAGCGGCCGTAGCCGTAGTAGTGGTCGTCGTAGCGATTGTCGTAGCGGTCGTCGTAGCGGCGCTGGTCGTGGCGGGCATCGTAGCGGCGCTGGTCGTGGCGGGGATCGTAGTACTCGACCTTGCACTTGCCGCTGCGGTTGCACTTCTTGCGCTGGCCCGGCGCATTACCGTGGTAGCCATGCGCGCGGCCATAGGGCGGCGCGCCGTAGCGCGGGTCGGCGACGCGGTAGTAGACGGTGCGGCCGTAACGGTCGCGGCCGGTCACCAGGCGGTCGTCGTAGCCGTAGTTGCCGTAGCGGTAGTAGGGCTGGCCACCGCGGAAGACCACGTCGGCGACGTCGACGATGGTGCGGACCAGGTCGGCGGACTGGGCCTTCGCGGGCACCGGGGCCAGCGCGGCGGCGCCAAGCGCGGTGGCGAGGGCGGCGGGTGCGAGCCAGCGGGCGATAGCCATGGACGTTCTCCTCGTGTCACGCCCCGCACCGTGCGGGGACATGGCACGACCTTGCGGGCAGCCCGGTGAATCGGTTTTTAACCGGGCCTCGCGCAGGGGGAACGGCTCAGGTTCGGCTCAGCGGTCGTTGCCGGACATCAAGGCGGCCTCGATGCCGGCGATGGCCGCGGCCAGGCCGTCGGCATCGCGCACCTCGCGCAGGCGCGTGCTTTCGGGCAGCCCGGCCTCGCGCTCGTGCAGCCAGGTCGTGTGATAGGGCACGTGCACGCCCCAGCCGCCGAGCTCGAGCACGGGCGCGATGTCCGAGCGCAGCGAATTGCCCACCATCGCAAAGCGCGCCGGCGCGACGTCGAACTCGGCCAGCAGCCGGGCGTAGGTGGGCACGTCCTTCTCGCTCACGATCTCGATGCGGCGGAACAGGTGCGACATCCCCGACTCGCGCACCTTGGCCTCCTGGTGGAACAGATCGCCCTTGGTGATGAGCACGACCGGATGCGTGGCGGCGATGGCCTCGACCGCCTCGCGGATGCCGGGCAGCAGTTCCACCGGATGGCGCAGCAGCGAATGCGCGAGCTGCACGATGCGATGCACGTCGCGGCCGCCGATGCGCCCGTCGGTCATCTCGACGGCCGCTTCGATCATCGACAGCGCCATGCCCTTCACGCCGTAGCCGAAGATGCCGATATTGCGCTTTTCCACCTCGTACAGGCGCTCGTGCAGGCGCGCGTCGGCGAGGTCCAGGTAGGGCGCGAGGATGGCCTCGAACGCGGCCTGTGCCTCGTCGAAGAAGTCCTGGCTGCGCCAGAGCGTGTCGTCGCCGTCGAAGGCGACCATGCGGAGGGCGGTGTGGGTCATGCGCGCAGTATCGCGCGGCCGCTTCTCACGCCTCGTGCACCGCCGCGGCGCGACGCTGGCGGCGACCGGCGCTCCCCGTGCGCGCCCCGCCATCGAGGACCGATCCATGAAGCTCCGCCACGTCTACAGCACCAGCGATCTCGACCAGGCGCATGCGGCCCTGCGTGCCGCCCGCGAGTCCGGCGTGGGCGAGGAATGCGTCACCCTGGTCGCGCGCTCGGACATCGAGCTGGACGCGATCCCCAACGACGAGAAGTCCGCCACCGGCGACTTCATGCACGGCGCCATGAAGGGGGTCGCAGCCGGCGGCGCCACCGGCTTCCTGCTCGGGCTGGCGGCGATGGTCTTCGCGCCCATCGGGATCACGCTGGCCGGCGCCGGCATCGCCGCACTCGCGGGCGCGGCGGCCGGCGGCATGGCCTCGTCGATCTTCGGCTCGGCGCTGCCCGACCCGGTCAGGCACAGGTTCGAGCAGGAGATCGCCGCCGGGCGCATCCTGCTCATCGTCGATGCCAATGCCGAGACGCATGCGGTGGCCGACCCGGCCATCCAGGCCGCCGGGGCCACCCGCCTGCCCTTCGAGGAGGCCGCGGTCGTCGCCCGCTGACGCGGCCTCAGCTGCAGCTTCGCAGCATCAGGTTCGACAGCATGGTCGCCACGACGGAGGCCACGATGCTGACCAGGCAGCCGGAGGCCCTGATGCGGACGGGCACGGGCGCGACGGGTGGGAACGGCCCGTGACCCTGGGCGCGCTGCCGTGAACCCGCCGTCGGCCGGCCTGTTCGACGCGCCGGTCCGCAGGCGCGGTGGCCGCACGCTGCCGCGCAGCTTCTACGCACGCGATCCGCGCATCGTCGGGCCGGAGCTGCTCAACAAGGTGCTGGTGGCCGGGGATGGCCGGCGCGGGCGCATCGTCGAGACCGAGGCCTACTGCGGCGGGATCGACCCCGCCGCCCACAGCTATCGCGGCCCCACCCCGCGCACCGCGACCATGTTCGGCCCCGCCGGGCGGCTCTATGTCTACTTCACTTACGGCATGCACTGGTGCTGCAACCCCGTCTGCGGCGCGCAGGGAGAGGGCGTGGCAGTGCTGATCCGCGCGCTGGAGCCGCTGGCCGGCATGGCCCTCATGCGTGCCGCGCGCCCGGCCGCGCGCCGCGACCGCGACCTCTGCAACGGGCCCGCGCGCCTGTGCCAGGCCTTCGGCATCACCGGCGCCGCCGACGGCGCCGACCTGGTGACGGGCGAGGGCGGCCTGCGCATCGTCGACGACGGCCTGCCGCCCCCGCCCGAACCGGTGGTGCGCCCACGCATCGGCATCAGCCGTGCGGCCGATGAGCCCTGGCGCTGGTACGTGCCTGGCAGCCCCTATGTCTCCCGTGCCTGAACCGCGACCTCAGCCCGGATTCAAGAAAACGCCCGACGTGTACGTTATCCATGCCATAGAGCGTTCGGAACGGGGCCGGGAGTGGCGCAGGCAGTGAATTCGGCAATCGACATCGCCCCCGCCCCGCCTCCCGGGGCCGCGACGCCGGAGGTGCTGCCGGGCGGCCGCCTCGGCCTGCGGCTGGGCGAGCTGCTGGATACGCCCGACCTGGCGGCATTCGCCACGCGCGTGGCCGCCTACCTCGGCGAGGAGGGTTTCCAGCGCGTGCAGGTGGTCTGGCGCGTGGGGGGCGCGGCCATGGCCACGCTGGATCCGGCCGGGCCCAGTGCGGAGGACGAGGCGCTGGCCCTGTGTTCCCGGTTCGGCCACGGCTGGGCGGTCGACGGGGAACGTGCGCGCGTGGCGGCCTGCGTCCGGATCGAGGACGAGGAAGGCATCGGTGTGATCGTGCAGGACGGCGAGGGCGTGCTGCCGCGCCTGCGCCTGCACTGCCGGCTGCTTTCGCCGGTGGCCGGCGCGGTGCTGGAAAAGGCGCGGCTCACGCGCTCGCTGCACCAGCTCGAGCGCTCCGAGCAGCTGCAGTCGGCGCTGTTCCAGATCGCCGACATGGCCAGCTCCGACATGGACCTGGGCGAGATGCTGCGCGAGCTGCATGCCATCGTCGGCCGCTTCATGTATGCGGAGAACTTCTACATCGCGCTCTACGACGAGGCGGTGGATGCGATCCGCTTCATCTACATGGTCGACAGCGAGGAAACGCTCACCCGCGATCCCGACGCCTTCCTGCCCATGTCCGAGCTTGAGCGCGGCCTGACCTGGTACGTGATCCGCGACCGCAAGCCGCTGATGGGCTCGGTCGAGGACCTGCGTACCCAGGTCTCGGGACCGATGCACGACATCGGCGCCGACTGCTACGACTGGCTCGGCGTGCCGGTGATCTCCGGCGACCGCGTGCGGGCCGTGCTGGTGGTGCAGAGCTACGTCGAGCGCCCGCGCTATACGCAGGCCGACCAGGCGCTGCTCACCTACGTGGGCAGCCACATCCTGACCGCGCTGGACCGCAAGCTCGCGCAGGAGGAACTCGAGCGCCGCGTGGAGGAGCGCACGCATGCGCTCATGGTCGAGATGCAGGAGCGCCAGCGCAGCGTGCGCGTGCAGGAGGCGCTGTACCGCATCGCCGAACTCTCCCACACGGCCACCCATCTCGACGAGTTCTACGCCGCGGTGCATGCCATCGTGGGCGAGTTCCTGGATGCGCGGAACTTCTACATCGCGCTGGCCTCCGACGACGGCACGATGCTGCATTTCCCCTACTTCCGCGACCAGTACGGGAACCGTGCCGAAAGCCGTCCGCTGGGCCGGGGCATTTCCGAGTACGCCATGCGCTACGGCAAGCCGCTGCTGCTGGACATGACCGACCCGGTCACGGTGGCGCACGTGAATGATCTGCGCGCGCGCGGCGAGCTGGCGATGATCGGCAAGATGGCGGAGGCCTGGCTGGGCGTGCCGCTGGTGCTGGGCGAGCGGGTGATGGGCCTGCTGGCGGTGCAGAGCTACACGCCGGGCGTCGGTTACACCGACCGCGACCGCGAACTGTTGACCTTCATCAGCTACCAGATCGCCAACGGCCTGGAGCGCCAGCGCGCGGCGGCCGAGCTCAAGAACGCCTATGCCGACCTGGAGCGGCGGGTGGCCGAGCGCACGATCGAGCTGTCGGAGCAGATCGAGGTGCGCGAGCAGGTGGAGCAGCGGCTCAAGCACGAGGTGCTGCACGACTCGTTGACCGGCCTGCCCAACCGTGCCTACCTGCGCGACCAGCTGGTGCGCGCGCTGGCCCATCGCGAGCGCGACCCGGGCTACCGCTTCGCCGTGCTGTTCATGGACCTGGACCGCTTCAAGGTCATCAACGACTCGGTGGGCCACCTGGTGGGCGATGCGCTGCTGAAGGAAGTGGCGCGGCGCTTCGCGCGCTGCATCCGGGGCGGGCGCGACATGGTGGCGCGGCTGGGCGGCGACGAGTTCGCCATCCTCATGGACCTCGACAGCAACGAGGGCGCGCTGCGCATGGGCCAGCGCGTGATCGAAGCGCTCAAGGAGCCGGTGCGGGTGGAGGGCAAGGACCTGTTCACCGGCGTGAGCGTGGGCATTGCCCTCAGCTCGCCGCATTACTCGACGCCGGAAGACCTGCTGCGCGATGCCGACATCGCCATGTACCGCGCCAAGGCCGCGGGCCGCCACCGCATCGAGATCTTCGACGAGGAGCTGCACGAGCAGGCACTGCAGTTGCTCGAGGTGGAAAGCGACCTGCGCCGCGCGGTGACGCGCGAGGAATTCGAGCCCTACTTCCAGCCCATCGTGCGCCTGTCCGACGGTGGCGTGGTGGGCTTTGAAGCGCTGATGCGCTGGAACCATCCCGAGCGCGGCGTGCTGGCGCCGGCTGCGTTCCTGCACGTGGCCGACGCCAGCGGCAGCATGGAGGCCATCGACTGGCAGGTGTTCGAGCGTACGCTGGCCATGGTGCCGCGGCTGCTCGAGCCCGGGCAGTACGTCAACCTCAACCTCTCGCCGCGCCATTTCCGTTCACTCGACATCGACGAGCGTTTCCTGCGGCTGCTGCAGTCCAGCCGCGTGCGGCCCGAGCAGGTGCGCATCGAAGTGACCGAGGGCGCGCTGCTGGACAACCCCGAGCAGGTCGGGCAGGTGTTCAGTCGCCTGCGCGAGCACGGCGTGCTGATCGCGCTCGACGATTTCGGTACCGGCTATTCCTCGCTGAGCTACCTGCACCGCTTCAAGCTCAATACGGTCAAGATCGACCGCTCCTTCATCGGCGATCTCTGCCTGGAGGACGAAGGCGGCAGCACCGCGGTGGTGCGCGCCATCCTCGCGCTTGCGCGTGCGCAGCGGCTCGAGGTGGTGGCCGAAGGCATCGAGACCGAGAGCCAGCGCCGCGCGCTGCTGGCACTGGGCTGCGAACTGGGCCAAGGCTACCTGTTCGCCAAGCCACGCTCGCTGCAGGCCATCCTCGACGCGCGCTGAAGGCTCATTCCACGGGCGCGGCCCGCCGGCAGGCCTCCACCACGGCGCGCAGCGATGGGCCCGGCGCGGTGGTGGTCACCACGTCCTTGCCCGCGGCCACCGTCATGCGCGTGGCGATCAGCAGGCGGTCGAGGAGGGGGGCATCCAGCGCGATGCGGGTGGCCAGCATGGGGGCCAGCGCGGTTTCCACGCGCTCGGCGGGATAGTCCATGCGCACGCCATCGGCCTGCAGCGTGAGCACGCGCACGTCTTCGGGCACGTCCACCGCCTGCCGTTCCAGCAGAAGCTGGCCGCTGGCCGGATCGCAGGACAGCTGCAGCACGCCCTCGCTGTCGGGCGCGCCCCAGACCGCGCGGGGTGGATACGACTCCTGCAGCAGCCAGCGGCCAGCCGGCGGAGCCGACGCGTCGCCGCGGGTGACTGCATGCGGTGGCTCGATCGCCATGAGCGGCTCGCCCACGTCCACCGCGGCGTCGGTGCCTTCGACGCGCGTGGCCGCGGCCGCAGGCGCGCTCCCGGCGATGGTGTCCGGCGCGGGCTGCGAGGGCGTGCAGGCCACGCCGAGTACGAGCAGCAGCACGGGCAGGAAAGAATGCGGACGATGCATGGCGGCCTCCTGGCATCTCCAGCCTAAGCCAGCCCGCATGCCCATGCGATCACGCCGGCTTACGCTCCCGTCACCGCGCGCTGCCTGCCCGCTAACGGCGGCCTGAGCAGCATGGAAGCCCCGACCCCGGAGAGCGTCATGGGCACCAACATCCACGAGCGCCACCGCAACCAGGCCGGCAAGTCCTCCAATCCACCACCGGGCCCCGACCAGGCCGGTGGCCGCACGCACGCGCTGCGCGCCGGCAAGGAC
>JBMOOW010000187.1:0-27715 GCA_049323195.1 Pseudomonadota bacterium
GTGCTTCGACGATCGCGGCAAGAGAAGAGCTCCGGAGCCGGCTCCGGGGCGCGGGGGAGAAATGGGGAAAGCATTGTTCTGGCGCCGCACGCACCGCGTGCTGGCGCTGATCGTCGGCCTGCAGGCGCTGCTATGGATGGCGAGCGGCCTGTACATGACCGCGATCTCGATCGACGTCATCCACGGCGACCATCTCGCACACAGGCATCGCCCCGCGCTGGCGGATGCGACGGCGCTGCACGCACCCGCCGCCGTCGGCATTTCGCGCGACGAGCCGCTGCGGCTCAAGCAGTGGCGGGGACACGCGGTGTACGAGGTGGGCAAGGGCGCCGACGCGCGCCTGGTCGATGCCCGTAGCGGGCAGGTGCTGAGCCCGCTCTCCGCTGCCACGGCGCGCGCGGTCGCGCGGGATCTCTACCAGGGCGAAGGCACGGTGGAATCGGTCGCCTGGCTGACCCGCGCGCCCGCGGAGGTGGGCGGCCGCCCCGCGCCGATGTGGCGGGTGCGCTTTGCCGACGGCGTGGCCACCACGCTCTACATCTCGCCATTCACCGGCGAGCGCCTGGCCACGCGCCACACGCTGTGGCGCGCGTTCGACGTGATGTGGATGCTGCACATCATGGATTACCGCACGCGCGAGGACATCGGCAATCCACTGCTGCGCATCGCATCCGTCCTCGGCCTGCTGCTCACGCTCGCGGGCCTGCTGCTTTCCATCCGTGTACTGCGCGGGAGCGCCCGATGAAGGCCTGGCTCGCGCGGCTGCATACCTGGGTCGGCGTCGTCGTCGGAATCCAGCTCCTTCTCTGGCTCGGCAGCGGCCTGCTGATGGGCCTGCTCGACCCGGAGGCCGTCAGCGGCGACCGGACCCGCGCGGCGGCGCCCGACGTGGCCCTCGCCTGGCCCGCGAAGGCGCTGGAGCCGGCGGCGGTCGTCGCACGCGCCGGCGCGCCCGTCCTGCTCGTCGAGCGCACCTGGCGGCTCGAACGCCCGATGTGGCGTGTGCAGACGGAGGAAGGGGCGTGGCTGGCCGATACGCAGACCGGTGCGCGCTGGCAGCCGACCGCAGCCGACATCCTGCGCGTCGCCGAGGCCGACTACAGCGGCCCGGGTTCGGCAGGCACGCCCCGGCTGTGGCCGAAGGCGCCGCTGGCGGCGCGCGATCACGAGGGGCCGGTCTGGCAGGTGGACTTCGATGACGATGCCGGCACGACGCTCTACGTCGATGGGCAGGACGCCTCGGTACTCGAGCGTCGCAACGATACCTGGCGCGTATTCGACGTCGCCTGGATGCTGCACATCATGGACTACGCGGGGCGCTCGGACTTCAACCATCCGCTGATCGTGAGCTTCGCCGCCGCCGGCCTGTGGATGGCGCTGAGCGGCCTGTGGCTGCTGGGCTATGCGATCCGGGGCGGGTATTTGCGCCCGCACTGGCTGGCACGCCGCGTCACGGTGCACGTGACGGGTGCGGACGACGGGCGCAGGCCCACGCTGTCGGCGCGCGCGGGCGAAACCGTGCTGGCCGCCTTCGCGCGTGCCGGGCGCCCGCTGCCGTCGCGCTGCGGAGGCGGGCAGACCTGCGGGATGTGCGTGGTGCGGGCACCGGACGGCGCGCCGGTCGGCGAGGGCGATCGGCGCCTGCTCACGCCGGAGGAGCTGCAGGCTGGCCTGCGCCTGGGGTGTACATTGGCAGTCGGCGAGGGAATGCGCGTGGAACTGATGGAAAACGCAAGCCGTTCCGGTTGGCAGGACGCGGTGGTCGAACAGGTGAACGGTTGCAGCGCGAGCCTTCGGGAGATCGTGCTGCGCCCCGTGGAGCCGGCCGCGGCCATGCGTGCCGGCAGCTACGTGCTCATCGAGATTCCCGCATATCGCCTCGAGCGCGAGAGATGGATCATTGACGGGTTACCCCTGCCGATGCCGCTCCTGGCCCACATGGGCGAGCACCTTTCCAGCCCCGAGCCCTTGCAGCGCGCCTACTCGCCATCGCTGACGCCGCAGCTCTGCGACGGCCGCCTGCCTCTGCTGGTGCGGCTGGATGTCGAGCCCGGGCGTGTCGAGAGAATCGGGCGCGGCTCGGCCTGGCTGTTCTCGCTGCAGCCGGGCGAGCGCGTGCGCTACATGGTGCCCTTCGGCGATTTCCGGCTCAAGCCCGGCAGGCACGAGAAGATCTTCATCGGTGGCGGCGCGGGCATGGCCCCCTTGCGGGCGATGCTGTGGGAAGCGCTGCATGCGGGTGGCAAAGAGCGCATCCACTTCTGGTACGGCGCCCGGCGTGCCGGGGACGTGCCCTACGAGGATGAGCTGCGTGCCTTGGCCGCGGCCCACGACCACTTCGACTTCCACGTCATCTACTCCGAAGACGACAATGCCGGCTTCGGGCCGCGCTGGGTCCACGAAGCGGTGCACGAGGGCCTGTTGCGCTCGCACGGCGCGCTGGACGAGTGCGAGTTCTATCTGTGCGGTCCCCCCGCGATGCTCAAGGCCACGCGTGAACTCCTCGCGGAGATCGGCGTCTCACCGGACCGGATCGCGTTCGACGACTTCGATGCCTGAGCGGCGGCGGCCCTGTCGATCTGTTCCGAAGGCGCACTTGCACCGTGCGCCAGGCGCTGTGGGTACCGGCCGGCAAGCGGCCGAACGGTCGTAACGGTGATCCGGAAAATGCCATGCACGCCTGCAAGCGCTGCCATGTACCTGCATGGGTGCGATCGTGGCGCTATGGGCACCGCGACAGCGGGCGCCATAGCCGCCCGGTAGTCGCGGCGTACGGGGCTGCTCGCGACGCGGATCCCGCCGGGCGACGAGTCGCCTGATGGTCGACGGCGGTGTCCTGCTGACCATGCCTGGCCGCTCGCAGGCAAGAGCGGCACCTGCCAGGGCCGTCGGGCCGTCGGGCGGTCGGGGACACAGTGGCGATGCGGACACGTCCCGTGCTGGAACGCCGCGGGGCGGAGCCTGCGGTTCGTGCCCGGTGCCGGGCCCCGCCGGCCGGCTTCACCGCCCGTCGAACGGTCATGGTGTACTTGATCTGAATCAAGGCCCTGATCGCAGGGCTGGATAGGATCGAACTTCGATTCCACACAGTGGTGGCGGGCGAAGCCACCGCGCTACCGGAGGATCTTCCATGAGTGGAAGGATACGCGTCGGAGTGAACGGCTACGGCGTGATCGGCAAGCGCGTGGCGGATGCGGTTGCAGCGCAGAACGACATGCAACTGGCGGGTGTCGTGGACGTGGCGACCGACTGGCGCCCCCGAATGGCGATCCGTCGCGGCATGCGACTCTTCGGTGCGACGTCCGGAAGCGTGGACGAAATGAGGAGAGCGGGTCTCGACCCTGCCGGCACCGCCGAGGATCTGCTTGGCCAGGTCGACGTGGTGGTCGACTGCACGCCCAAGAACGTGGCCGCGCAGAACGTCGCGATGTACCGGCGGCTCGGTATCAAGTTCGTCGTGGAAGGCGGAGAGAAACACTCCGTGACGGGGCATTCGTTCGTCGCCGAGTGCAACTATGCCAGTGCCGTCGGTCGTGACGCGACCCGTGTTGTTTCGTGCAACACCACTTCCGTGGTGCGAACGTTGTCCGCGCTCCAGCGCGCCGGGTTGCTGCGCCGGGCACGGGGCACGTTGCTGCGCCGCGCCACCGATCCATGGGAGAGCCATGCCGGAGGAATCATCAATACCCTGGTGCCGGAACCGGCAATTCCGAGTCACCAAGGACCCGACGCGCAGACCGTGGACCCGTCACTCGACGTCGTGACAATGGCGGTGAAGGTGCCCGAGACGCTGGCGCATCTGCATTACTGGGTCGTCGAGATGTCGCGTCCGGCGTCGAAGGACGAGGTCCTGGCGGCGTTCCGCACGTCCAGCCGCATCATGCTTGTCCGTTACGCGGACGGGCTGCCCGCACTCAACGCCGTAAAGGAAATGATGGCCGACGCCGGGCGCCCCCGCGCTGATCTCTACGAGGTCGCGCTATGGGAGGACATGCTCAGAGTCGAGGGCAACGAACTCTTCTATGGCTACATGGTGGACAACCAGGCGATCGTCGTGCCCGAGACGATCGACGCCATCCGTGCGCTGTCGGGGGCGGTGCCCGACGCCAGCGAGTCCATCGCGAGGACGGATGCCGCCCTGGGAATCGGAAAGCCCTTCTGACCCCGCGGTCGCAGGCATGTCTTTTTTGATCCGTATCAAGAACGAAACCCCGTCGAGCCGGTAGTGATAGCTGCAGACCCGCCACGGGCATTCGCAGGACCGACGCGGACGGCCACACGAATGCATCCGCGGCTCTGCAACCCGCCACGTCGTGGATCGACTGCGCGGACGCGGCGACGGCAAGGCATGTGGAACACGCACAGAGAGGGATCGGGAACATGACCGAAGGCTTGACGCTCAGAACCCTGCATCCGCCGCTGCGGATACTTCTCACCTGTTTCCTTCTGACGATGGGGATCGGCTATCTGGCAGCGGGCTACTATCTGTTCAGCGGCACGGTGGATCCGCACCGTCGTATGGGCATGTCGCTGTTGGCCGGCGTCACCGTCAAGTATTACGGCGACCGCAGCGGAAGCCGCCTCGAATCGGCTTTGCGCGGCACCATGGCCGACCGCGCCCCGGCGGCGGAGCGTGAGGCGATCGTCGCCTGGGTGCGCAGCGGCGCACCGCGTGACGGGTTCGATGGCGTCAAGGCCGTGCTGGATCGCAATTGTGTCGCCTGCCACAACCCCGCATCGGGGCTGCCGGTTCCGCCATTGACGAGTTTCGACGAAGTGAAGCGATTGGCGACCGTCGATACGGGGCCGGCCCTGGCCGAGCTGGCCCGCGTGTCGCACATCCACCTGTTCGGCATCAGCTTCATCTTCCTGCTCACGGGCGGCATCTTCGTGCTCAGCGACCTGGGCTGGAGGTGGCGCGCCACCATCGCGGCGCTCCCCTTCCTCACCATATGGGCCGACATCGGTGCGTGGTGGGTCACCAAGTACCAGCCGTGGTTCGCCTGGGTGGTGATCGTCAGCGGGGCACTGATGGGACTCGCCCTCGCCGCGCAGATTCTGGTTTCGCTGTGGCAGATGTGGGTTCCGCTGCGCACGGTTGGACGCAGGCGGTGAAGCGCTTCTCCGGCGCGCCTGTGTGCTTGCCCGCCTTCCCGTGGGGTGGCGGGCCGTGTACGACACGGCCCGAGCGTCGTACCGGGACATGGCGGCGGGCCCCGCGCTCCGTGGGCCGGCCAGGGTCCCGCGACCCGTTCTTCGTCCCTTGCCGTGCCAGTCAGCCACGCCTTGCCGACCGCACGCGACGCGTCGGCTTCGAGATCGCAAGCCGGATCGCCGGGCCTTGCCTCC
The DNA here is from genome assembly GCA_049323195.1 of Pseudomonadota bacterium. Classification (GTDB taxonomy): domain Bacteria; phylum Pseudomonadota; class Gammaproteobacteria; order Xanthomonadales; family Xanthomonadaceae; genus Cognatilysobacter. The sequence goes on from JBMOOW010000187.1 coordinate 5,350, forward strand.
AGCGGGACCGGTGGCGCCCGGGCGCTGGCACCTGGTTGCGTCGATTTCCGTGCGCGCACTGGGCGCTTAATGCTCCGTCATCCGCTCGACCCGCCAATACCGTCGCGGCCTCTCGTGGCTGCGGCGGTCCACATCACGCGCTGGCGGTCGATGCGTGCGGCAGGCGCCCGCGCGCGATGCGCCGGCGTTCCGCAACCGAAGCAACGCAGACGGGAGACTGGTCATGAACTGGCTGACGCAGAACTGGGTCGTCGTGGTGGTCGTGGTTGCGATCGCGTGGTTACTGCTGCGTCGCGGCGGGCTGCATGGCCACGGCCACGGCCACGGCTTGCCGGGAGCAGGCGCGAGAGGGCACGGCCATCACGGCCGGACAGATGACACCGCGGCAGCCGGCGCCGTTCCGGAAGCGGCGGTCGACCCGGTCAGCGGTGAAGCGGTACGCACGGCGAACGCGCTGTCCTCCATCTATCAGGGACACGTCTATTACTTCTCATCCACGGACAATCGTGCACGCTTCGAGGCGGCACCGCAGGAGTATGCGCAGAAGGTCGCCGGCTACCCGGTGGGCGCCGACGCCGGAGGGCGCCGGTCCCGTCACCACGGCGGCTGCTGAAGATCCGTTCTTTTCTGGACACGGGAGGCCCGCATCATGAACGCCCAACGCAGCATCGTCCTCGTCACCGGGGCCAATGGACGCATCGGCAGCGCGGTAATGGAACGTCTGGGTCCGATGTTCACCGACGTGGTGGGCTTCGACCTGAAAGCGCCATCGCCACCACCGCCCGGCTGTACGGCGATTCCGGTCGACATCTCCAGCGAAGACAGCGTTCGCAAGGGGCTGCGCGTGCTGCGCGAACACCACGGCACACGCATCGCTTCGGTGGTCCACCTGGCGGCCTACTACGATTTCCTGGGCAAGCCGAGCCCGAAGTACGACAGCATTACCGTCGAGGGCACCCGGCGCCTGCTGACCGCCTTGCGCGATGGCGGCTTCGAGGTCGAGCAGTTCCTGTTCACCAGCACCATGCTCGTGCACAAGCCGGCCGAACCTGGCGAGTTCATCAACGAGGACTGGCCGCTTGGCCCCACCTGGGCCTATCCGGAATCCAAGGTGCGCACCGAAGCGCTGATCCACGAAGAGCGCGAGCGGATACCGGCGACGATCCTGCGCCTGGCGGGCGTGTACGACGACGTCTGCCACTCGCCGCCGCTGGCGCACCAGATCCAGCGCATCTACGAACGCCAGATGGCCAGTCACCTGTACTCGGGCGAGACCTCGCACGGACAGGCATTCGTCCATCTCGACGATGTGGTCGACGCGATCCAGAGCGCCATTGAACGCCGCGCCGCGCTCCCGCCCGAAGTCGCGATCCTGGTCGGCGAACCGGAGGCGCTGAGCTACGACGAGTTGCAGCACACGTTCATGCGCCTGATCCACGGCAAGTCCTCGGAGACGCACGACGTGCCGGGCGTGATCGCCAAGGTGGGCGCGTGGCTGCAGGACCATACGCCGGGCATGGACCCTTTCATCAAGCCGTGGATGATCGAGCGGGCCAATGACCACTACGCGCTCGACATCAGCCGCGCGCGCGAACTGCTCGGCTGGTCGCCGCGCCGCACCCTGCGGGCAACCCTGCCGAAGATGGTTGAGGCGCTGAAGGCCGATCCGCTGGGCTGGTACCGCGAGCACGGGCTCGATCCGCCGTCCTCGATGGAGAAGGCCGCCGCACATCGTGCGAAGGAGCACGCCCACGCCTGCCCGATGCACCCCGGCATCGTGCAGGACGCACCCGGGTGCTGCCCCCGCTGCGGCGAGGCGCTGCAACCCGTCGAGCTGGGCGCGAGGGTCGAGTACTCCTGCCCGATGCATCCGGAGATCGTGAGCGACAAGCCCGGCCGCTGTCCCAAGTGCGGCATGCGGTTGGAGCGGCGCGAGCCGGGCGGCGCGCAGGAAGGGCACGCGGAACATTCGGGAGGAGGTAACGCCGCGCAGGCGAGCCCGGCCCAGGCCCGGGCCGACCACCGGCCCGCCGGCGCCGGCACGGCGCCGGCGCGGACGCCGCCAGCTGCGCACGCGGCCCATGCGAGCGATCCCGCCACAGGTGGAATCCAGTACACCTGCCCGATGCACCCCGAGGTCGTGAGCGATCGGCCCGGGGAGTGTCCCAAGTGCGGCATGACCCTGGTGCCGCGCGGCAGCGCTGGCGGTCATGCCGGCGGGCACGGCGCCCATGCATCGGCAGGCCACGGCGCCGCGCATGGCGACATGATGGTCGAGGATCACCGGAAGCTCCTCTGGCCGCATTACCTCAACCTCATGCTCGGTCTGTGGCTGCTGACGAGTCCATTGACCCTGGGCTACCTGAGCGATCTGGCGCCCGACGCCAACCAGCTGCGTGTGATGACCGAGCGCGGATTGCCGTCGATCGAGTCGCGCAATCTGGCGATGACGGTGAGCGACATGGCCAGCGGTCTGCTGGTGGTGATCTTCAGTGCGCTGTCCGCCAGCCCGATGCGCCGCTTCCCCTGGGCGCAGTGGGCCAACGCCTTCGTCGGCGGCTGGCTGCTGTTCGCGCCGCTGGTGTTCTGGACGCCGCTGCCGGAAGCCTATGCGAACGACACCCTGGTCGGGGCGCTGGTCATCGCGTTCGCCGTGCTGGTACCGATGATGCCGGGCATGAGCATGGCCGGCATGATGGGCAAGCCGGACATTCCGCCGGGTTGGGCCTATACCCCGTCGAGCTGGCTCCAGCGCGCCCCGATCGCCGTGTTTGCGCTGATCGGTCTTTTCATTGCCCGCCACCTCGGCGCGTACCAGCTCGGCCACGTGGATTCCGTGTGGGAGCCGTTCTTTGCCGGCCATGAAGGCATGAACGGCACCGAGCTCATCATCACCTCGGACGTGTCGAAGGCATGGCCCATCGCCGACGGCGCGCTCGGTGCCGTCGTCTACATGCTCGAACTGGTCATGACCTGGATGGGCGGGAAGGACCGCTGGCGTACGATGCCCTGGATGGTGCTCGCGCTGGCGATCCTGATCCTTCCGCTGGGTATCGTGAGCATCTACTTCATCATCATCCAGCCGATCGTGATCGGCACATGGTGCACGCTGTGCCTCGTGGCTGCGCTGGCGATGGCGGCGATGATTCCTTACTCGCTCGACGAATTCGTCGCCATGGGGCAGTTCCTGGTGTGGACCCGCCGCAAGGGAAAGCCGTTCTGGCGCACCTTCTGGACGGGCGACGCGATGGAGGGCGGATCCGACGACACGTCCAGGGGCGTGCTGGGCAGCGCAGGCGAGCAGATCATCGAGGCCGGGCGTGGCGTGACGTTCCCCTGGACCTTGCTGGCCAGCGTGGCCATCGGCGTCTGGCTTACATTCACCCGGCTGACATTCGACACGTCCGGCAGCATGGCCGACAGCGATCACCTGATCGGCGCGCTCGTGGTGACCTTCTCGATCATGGCCTTCGCCGAGGTCGGACGGGCCGTGCGTTTCATCAACATTCCGTTCGGCGCGTGGCTGGTGGTTGCACCCTGGCTGATGAGTGGCGTCACGTCACCGTGGGCAGTCTGGAACAGCGTGATTGCCGGGTTGCTGCTGATCGCGCTCGCGTTGCCACGCGGTCCGGTCAAAGAGTCCTATGCGGGCTGGGACCGTTACGTCTTCTGATCCGGTCGAGGGCCGCCGCGGCGGCTACGCCCTACGAAGCGGCATGCTCGGGAAAGTGAGGGGGCAGGGCCATGCAATCGAAATCCACATGGCGTAATGCAATCGGCTTCGGGTACCTGGCCCTCGCGCTGGTCGCATTCTTTCTGCTTCAGGACCTTCGCGACCCGGCCCATCGGCAGACGATCCTCTACAGCGAGTTCAAGCAGCTGCTGAAGGCTGGCGATGTGCGCGCCGTCTCCATCGAAGACGGCGTCATCACCGGCCGTGTGCGCGTCGACCCGCTGCGCAGGATCCTCCCTGCGGACCGCGTCGCCGCACTGGGTCCCGACCGGGGCGGGGAGCATGCCTTCGTCACGGTGGCCGTGGACGATCCCCGCCTGGTCGCGGACCTGGAAGGCGCGGGCGTGAAGTTCGGCCGCAAGCCAAGCAGCAAGTGGCTGTCGAACCTGGTCGGCCTGGTGGCGCCCGTCCTGCTCTTCGCGTTTCTATGGTTCGTGCTCATGCGGCGGATGTCCGCCGGCATGGGTGGCATGCATGGCGGGCTGATGGAAATCGGCAAGAGCAAGGCGCGCGTGTACATGGAGAAGGCGACGGGCATCGGCTTCGCGGACGTTGCCGGAATCGACGAGGCCAAGGAGGAGTTGATGGAAGTCGTCGACTTCCTCAAGAGCCCGGACCGCTACCGCCGCCTCGGCGGCAAGATTCCCAAGGGCGTGCTCATCGTGGGCGCCCCCGGAACCGGGAAGACCCTGCTCGCCAAGGCGGTGGCCGGCGAAGCCGGGGTGCCGTTCCTGTCGCTCTCCGGGTCGGAGTTCGTCGAGATGTTCGTCGGCGTAGGCGCGGCGCGCGTGCGCGACCTCTTCGACCAGGCGGAAGAGAGGGCGCCCTGCATCATCTTCATCGACGAACTCGATGCGCTGGGCAAGGCACGCGGCTTCAGCGTCCTTGGCGGGCATGACGAGCGCGAGCAGACGCTCAACCAGCTGCTGGTCGAAATGGACGGTTTCGACACGAACAAGGGCGTCATCATCATGGCTGCGACCAACCGGCCGGAGATCCTCGATCCGGCCCTGCTGCGACCGGGCCGTTTCGACCGTCATGTCGCGATCGACAAGCCCGACATCAAGGGGCGCCTGGAGATTCTTCGTGTGCACACGCGTACTGTCCGGCTGGCGGAGGATGTCAGTCTCGAAGCCGTGGCCGGGCGCACGCCCGGGTTCGCCGGGGCAGACCTCGCCAACCTGGTCAATGAAGCGGCGCTTCGCGCGGCCAAGCGTGAACGCGACGCGGTCGCGAAGCAGGACTTCGACGAAGCGCTTGATCGGATCGTCGTGGGCCTGGAGCGCAAGAACCGGGTGATCAATCCGCAGGAGAAGCAGACCATCGCCTATCACGAGGCCGGGCACGCACTCATCGCGGAAACCCGCGCCGGCGCCGACAAGATCGCCAAGGTGTCGATTATCCCTCGTGGCATCGCGGCACTCGGCTTCACGCAGCAGCAGCCGACCGAGGACCGCTACGTCATGCGTAGAAGCGAGCTGCTCGACAGGCTGGATGTCCTGTTGGGAGGACGCGTGGCGGAGGAGCTCGTGTTCCAGGACGTCTCGACGGGCGCGCAGGACGACCTGCAGCGCGCCACCGATCTGGCGCGCCACATGGTGACCCATTACGGGATGAGCGACGTCCTCGGGCCGGTCGCCCATGAAGCGCCGCCCACGCCCGTGTTCCTCGGCACACCGCAGCTCCCCGAGTCGCCGAAGTACAGCGAACACACCGCCCGGCTGATCGACGCCGAGGTGCGTCGGCTGGTTGAAGAGGCGAGGGGGCGCGTTACCGCCACTCTGGCGGCCCGCCGCGAAACCCTCGAGGCCATCGCCCGGCTGCTGCTCGAGAAGGAGGTCATCGACCGGGAGGCGCTCGATGCGCTCATGCAGCCGGCAGCCTCCGGGCGCATGACGGCATGACGGCGCTTCGCTGAAGCGTCCGTGGCTTCAGCCAGACGGCCAGCCTGCGACGTTCGACCGCTCATGACGACCAGCACTGGCTACCATCACCTGCCCCTGGACGCGCTCTACGCGCAACTGCAGACGACACCCGCGGGGCTGACGCATGGCGAGGCGGCGATCCGCCTGGCGCGTTACGGTGCGAACCGGCTCCCGGAAGGCCGGCGCAAAACGCCGCTGGGCGTGTTCCTCGCCCAGTTCCGCAGTCCTTTCATCTATCTGTTGCTGGCCGCGGGCGGCATCTCCCTGTGGCTGGGTGCGCGCGCGGACGCGGCCTTCATCTTCATCGTGCTGCTGCTGAACGCGATGATCGGCACCTACCAGGAGTGGCGCGCCGAGACGCGCTCGCGCTCTTTGCGCGCCATGATCAAGGGTACGGCCACGGTGCGGCGCGACGGACAGTGGATCCGCGTGCCATCGGAGCAGCTCGTACCCGGCGATCTGGTGCAGGTTGCCAGCGGCGATCGCATGGCCGCCGACGTGCGCCTCATCGATGCGCAGAACCTGCTGCTCGACGAAAGCCTGCTCACCGGCGAGTCCAACGCCGTCTACAAGCGCGCGGAGGACGAGGTCGCGGCCGATGCGGCGCTCGGTGACCGCACCACGCTGCTGCACGCCGGCACCACGGTCCAGACCGGGCGCGGAACCGGCATCGTCGTCGCCACGGGCGCGCGCACGGAAGTCGGCAGGCTCGCCCGTGCGCTGGATCGGCCGGAACCCCCGCCGCCGCTCGTACGCCGGATGACCGTGTTCACGCGCCACGTCGCTGTCGCCATCCTCGGCGTGATCCTGCTGATCTCGGTCCTGGAGTTGGGCCGCGGCGCCGCGGTGGGCGACATCTTCGTTCTCGCGATCGCGCTGATGGTCTCGGCGATCCCGGAAGGGCTGCCGGTCGCGATGACGGTGGCGTTGTCGATCGCCATGCACCGGATGGGCCTGCGCAACGTGGTCGTTCGCCATCTGCCAGCCGTGGAAGGACTGGGCGCGTGCACCACGATCGCCACCGACAAGACAGGCACGCTCACGCTCAACGTCATGACGGTGATGCGCGCATGGCTGCCCGGACAGGGGGCGCTCGAGCCTCGCGACCCGCGGGCGCGCCAACTGCTCACGGCGGCGGCACGCGCCAGCGAACGCCCGGCCGGCGACGTCGGCGACGCGGTGGACCTGGCCTTCATGGACGCGGCGGCCAACCACGACTGGCACCCGGATGCCGGCGATGCGCTCCTCGTCGGTCGCGTCCCCTACGAGCCGGAGAAGCGCTTCGCCGCGGTGTTCCACCGCGACTGCGGCGGCGACGGGCTGGTCGCCTGCGTCAAAGGCGCACCCGAAACGATCATGGAGCTGTGTACGCAGGTCGACGAATCGGCCCGCCACGCCGCCCGGCAGCTCACGTCCGACGGATACCGCGTCATTGCCGTCGCCAGCGGCGTCACCGCGCGGTCGGAGGAGTCCGCGCTGCGCGGGCTGCGGCTGCTCGGCTTCGCCGGTCTTATCGATCCGCTGCGGCCCGAAGCACGGCAGGCGATCCGCGACGCGCGCCAGGCCGGCGTGCGGGTGGTGATGATTACCGGCGACCACCCCCTGACCGCGATGGCGATCGCGCGTGACCTGGACCTGGCCCACGATCCCGGTGAAGTGACAACGGGGGCCGAGCTCGCGCAGCTGCATGGCGCGGCCCTCGACGCCGCCGTCGCCCGCGCGCGTGTCTTCGCGCGCACCGAACCGCTGCAGAAGCTGGCGATCGTGGAGAGCCTGCGAAGGCAGGGGGAAATCGTCGCGGTCACCGGCGACGGCGTGAACGATGCGCCGGCCCTGCACGTCGCCGACATCGGTGTCGCGATGGGCCGCGGCGGCACGGACGTGGCTCGCGACGCTTCGGACCTGATCCTGACCGACGACAACTTCGCATCGATCGTCGCGGGCATCGAGGAAGGGCGGGTGGCCTACGACAACCTGCGCAAGGTCATTCTGCTGCTGATCTCGACCGCGGTGGCGGAGATCCTGCTCGTGCTGATGGCCACGCTGGTCGGCCTGCCTCCGCCGCTGACCGCGGTGCAACTGCTGTGGCTGAACCTGGTGACCAATGGCATGCAGGACGTCGCGCTCGCTTTCGAGCGCGGGGAGGGCGACGTGCTGCGGCGTCCGCCGCGTCCGGCCAACTCGCCGATCTTCGACCGGCGAATGATCGAGCAGGTGCTGCTGGGCGGCCTCGTGATCGGCGCGATCTCGTTCGGCTTCTACTACGTTGCTGTCACGACCGGCATGGCGCATGCAACCGCGCAGGGGGCGGTGCTCTGGCTGCTCGTATGGTGCGAGAACGCCCAGGTCTTCAACTGCCGCTCGGAGACGCGCTCCGTGTTCACCATCCCGCCCCGGCACAACCCTTTGTTGATCGCCGCGGTGGCGGGGACGCAGTTGCTGCAGATCGCCGTGCTGGCGATACCGTCGATGCGCGATCTGCTCTCGCTGCAGGGCCTGAGCGTCACGGACGGCATAAGCCTGGCGGTGGCGTCTCTCGGGGTGCTGGCCGCGATGGAGGGTTACAAATGGCTGCGGAGGAGGCATCCACATCACGCCCGCACGGCCGGGCGCGGGAAGCGGCGCCCGGGGAAATGACGACAGATCCATCGCGAAACGGATCCGGAACCGCGTCGGGGCGGCTGGATGGCTGTGAGATCCCGCCATCGCAGCGCGCCGGCACGGGCCCGCGTGTCCGGTGCGACGCAGCGGGAGGCAGGATCTGGTTCCGGCTCCGGCGGAGCGAAGCGTCCTTCTCGATGGGGGATCAACCGATGATCCGCTCCATGCTCTCTCCGCACTTGGCACCCCCAGCTCCCATGATGCCGGCACCACTGCGGGCGCCGGGGCGCATCGCGGGCAGCATGGAACCACGGGCCACCGCGACCGGCTCCGCGTCGCGCGGCGAACGCTGGGACATCTGGTGCGTGCAGCTCGCTGCCGGATGCGAGCCCTGCTTCGCCACGGCCCAGCGCTTCCTGTGCGCAGACACGGACTGCGTCTGGCGGGAACGCTGTCTTGGGCTGCGCGCCGAGTGGATGCGTTGACGCCGCGCAGTAACCCCGGGACTACGTCCGACCCCGCAGAACGGCCGGGCACGGACGGCGCGAGGGCGCAACATGGGCGCCTTCCGGCGTGGCTGGCGCCCTGAGCGCCGAGCGGTAGACCTCGAGGTAGCGCCGGGCGCTGTCGGACCAGTCGAATCGGCTGCACATCGCCTGCCGGATCAACGCTTGCCAGTGATCCGGATTCGCATGCAGTGCTACCGCACGCCGGCATGCTTCGACCAGGCCTGCCGCATCGGCCGATGCCATCCGGAAGCCGTTTGCGCTGCGGCCGGCGGGTCCGGCATCGATCACGGTGTCGGCCAGCCCGCCCACCGGATTGACCACGGGAATGGCGCCGTAGCGCATCGCGCACATCTGCGTCAGCCCGCAGGGTTCGAATCGCGACGGCATCAGGAACAGGTCGCTGCCCGCAAAGATCCGGTGCGCCAGCGTTTCGTCGAAGCCGAGCCGCACTGCGACCCGATCGGGATGATGCGACGCGGCCATACCCCATCGCGTTTCCAGAAGCGGATCACCGCTGCCGAGCACGACCAGCCGCATTCCGAGCGCGAGCAGGTCGGGCAGGGCTTCGAGTACCAGGTCGATGCCCTTCTGCGGTGCCAGGCGTGAGACCACCGCCGCCAGCGGTGCGTCATCATCGTCTCCCGCGCCCCAGCCCAGTGCGTCCACCAGGGCCCGTTTGGCGGCGCGTTTGCCCGACGGGTGTCGCGCCGAGAAGTGCGCCTGGACCAGCGGATCGTGCTCCGGATCCCATGATGTGTTGTCGAGCCCGTTGAGGATGCCGGTCAGTGCGCGGGCCCGTTCGCGCAGCACGCCGTCCAGGCCGGCACCGAATTGCGGTGTGAGGATTTCCGCCGCGTAACCCGGGCTGACCGTCGTCAGGCGATCGGCGAACACCAGGCCGGTCTTGAGGAACGACAGCTGCCCCCAGTACTCGGCCGCTGCCGGCTGCAGGGCCCAGTGCGGCAGGCCCAGCTGTTGGCCGGTCTCCAGCGCGAACAGCCCCTGATGCGCCAGGTTGTGGATGGTCAGCACGGAGGCCGCCGGCGCACGCGCCAGCATCGACAGCAACGGAGCGAGGGCCGTCTGCCATTCGTTGCAGTGAACGATGTCCGGCCGCCAGTCCAGGCCGCAGGCATCGGCCGCGATCGCCGTTGCCATGCGGCACAGCCCGGCGAAGCACTCCGCGTCGTCATCGTAGGGGCGGCCGTCCCGACCCGTGTAGATGCCGCTGCGACGGCGGAGGCGGGGTGTGTCCAGCAACCACAGTGGCGCGCCGGTTCCGGTTTCGATCTGGTGCAAGCCAACGCCGGCCGGAAACCGGGCGATGACCCTGCCGCGTGGCATGTCGCGAACGCGCGGCAGCAGGACGCGCACGTCGACGCCGAGCTGGGCCAGAGCCGGCGGCAGCGCGGCAGCGACGTCGGCCAGCCCGCCGACCTTGAGCAGTGGCGCGCATTCGGTGGCGACGTACAGCACGCGCAGCGGCGCCATCAGGCGGCCTCCCATTCCAGGACCAGCGCTGCAAGCGGCGGCAAGCTCAGCTGTGCGGAGCAGGGCAGGCCCTGCCAGGCGTCCGACCCGGCGACGACCACACCGCCGTTGCCCATGTCGCTGCCGCCGTACCAGTGCGAGTCCGTGTTGAGCCGCTCGCGCCAGCGGCCGGGCACCGGCAGGCCCAGGCGATAGCCATGCCGCGGTACCGGCGTGCAGTTGAGTACAACCGCCACGTGCTGCCCACGGTGGCGGCGAAGGAACGAGATCACCGAGTGCGGGGCGTCGTGGCAGTCGATCCAGTCGAAGCCCTGCGCGTCGAAATCACCGCGATGCAGTGCGGGCAGGGACCGATACAGCCGGCTCAGGTCGGCGACAAGGCGGCGCAGGGCGGCATGTTCCGGCTGCTCCGCCTGTGCCCAGTCCAGTGCGCGCTGTTCGTCCCACTCCGCCTGCACGCCGAACTCCTGCCCCATGAACAGCAGCTTCTTGCCCGGCCACGTGAACTGCAGGGCAAGCAGCAGGCGCAGATTCGCGAAGCGTTGCCAGCGATCGCCGGGCATGCGTCCCAGCAGGGTGCCTTTGCCGTGCACGACCTCGTCGTGTGAGAACGGCAGCACGAAGTTCTCGTCGAAGGCATACAGGCGCCCGAAAGTCAGCGCGTCGTGGTGGTAACTGCGATGTACCGGATCGCGGGCGAAGTAGCCCAGCGTGTCGTGCATCCAGCCCATGTTCCACTTCATCGAGAAGCCCAGCCCGCCCAGCCAGGCCGGTCGCGTGACGGCCGGCCAGGCGCTCGACTCCTCGGCGATGGTGAACGTACCGGGGCATTGCCCATGCGTGGCGATGTTCATTTCGCGCAGGAAGGTGACCGCCGCGAGATCCTCGCGTCCGCCGAAGGCGTTGGGCGACCAGTGCCCCGGGGAGCGGCCGAAGTCGAGGTAGAGCATCGCCGCGACCGCATCCACACGCAGGCCGTCGAGATGGAACTCCTCCAGCCAGTACAGCGCGCTCGACAGCAGGAAGCTGCGCACTTCCAGACGCTCGAAGTTGAAATGCAACGTGCCCCAGTCGGGCGTTCCGGCCCGCTGCGGATCGGCGTGCTCGTACAGAGCCGTGCCGTCGAACCGGGCCAGTGCGCCTTCGTCGCGCGGAAAGTGGCCGGGGACCCAGTCCAGGATCACCCCATAGCCATGTCGATGCATCCAGTCGACGAAAGCGCGGAACTCGTCAGGCTCGCCGTAACGGCTGGTCGGGGCGAAAAAGCCGGTGCTCTGGTAACCCCAGGATGGATCGTGCGGATGTTCGGTGACCGGCAGCAGCTCGACATGAGTGAAGCCCGTGTCGGCCAGATAGTCGGTCAGCTGCCGGGCCAGCTCGCGGTAGTCCAGGAAGCCGCCGTCGTCGCGCCGGCGCCAGGAGCCCGGATGCACCTCGTAGATGGCCATCGGCGCTTCGCGCCAGTCCGGCCGGGCCCGCATCCAGTCGTGGTCCGTCCAGACATGCAGGGGATCTGCCGTCACTCGCGCGGCAGTCAGCGGACGTCGCTCGAAGCTGCGCCCGTACGGATCCGTGCGGACCAGGCATTCGCCGGTGTCCCGCACGCGCATCTCGAACTTGTACAGGGCGCCCGGGCCGACACCGGGCAGGAACGTTTCCCACACGCCGCTTTCCCCGTGCACCGACATCAGGTGACGGCGGGCGTCCCAGTCGTTGAAGTCGCCGATCACGCTGACACGCTCGGCATTTGGCGCCCAGACCGAAAAGCGGGTTCCGGCCACGCCTTCGCACGTGATGGGATGGGCGCCGAGCAGGCGCCAGGCCCTGAGCAGGCGACCCTGACTGAAGTCGGCCAGGTCCGCGGCGTCCAGGCTGAACGGGAACGCATAGGAATCCGCGTGTTCATGCTCGCCGCCGTCCGCGTCGCGCCAGCGCAACCGGTAGTCACAAGCGAGCCTGCCCTTGCAGGGACTGACGAAGAGCCCGTCGGCGATGGGCGTCATCGGCCGTTCTTCCGCTTCCGTATGCAGCCAGGCCCGGCGCGCTCCGGGCAGCCAGGCACGTACCACGAACCGGTCGCCGTCCTCATGAGGCCCCAGCCACGCGTGCGGCTCGTGGCAGCATCCCTGTATCAGCCGCTGCAACGCTGGCGGCAGCGGTGCGGCGGCGGGCGGCCCGGGCATCGGATCCATCGCGAAAGGTGCAGACACGCTTCCATCCTGCGTGGTGGACGGAGCGACTTGCTGACCTGCATCAATATCGGGCGCGCTGCCGGCGTGTTGAATGCGATTGCCGCACGCCAAACGCCGTTGACGCTGCCCGACATGATCGAACCACGCTCGCAACGCTTCGCCAGCCTGATGATGCGCGACACCCTGGCACTGGTGCTTGCCGGCGGCAAGGGTACGCGGCTGGGCGCGCTCACCCATCGTCGCGTCAAGCCGGCGGTTCCGTTTGGCGGCCGCTTCCGCCTGATCGACTTCCCGCTGTCGAACTGTGTCAACTCCGGTATCCGCCGCATTGGCGTATTGACCCAGTACAAGTCCCACTCGCTGATCAAGCACATCCAGCAGGGCTGGAACTCCTTCCGTCCCGACTTCGGGGAGTTCGTCGAGCTGTTGCCGGCCCAGCAGCGCACGGGCGAAGGCTGGTACTCGGGTACTGCCGATGCCGTGTACCAGAACACCGACATAATCCGCGAGCACGATCCACGCTTCGTGCTGGTGCTGGGCGGCGACCACGTCTACAAGATGGACTACGGCGCGCTGCTCGCCCTGCACCTGCAGCGCGCCGCCGCCGTGACGGTCGCCTGCGTGCCGGTGCCTGTCGGACAGGCCCGGGCGTTCGGGGTGATGCAAGTGGCCGACGATGGCCGGGTCACCGATTTTGTCGAGAAGCCGCCCGAGCCGCCACCAATGCCAGGCCACCCTGAGCTGGCCCTGGCCTCCATGGGCATCTATCTGTTCGACGCCGCCTATCTGCTGGAGCGGCTGGCGGCGGATGCAGCGGATCGCAGTTCCAGTCACGACTTCGGTCGCGACCTCATTCCGCAGGCCGTGCGCGACAGCGTGGTCTATGCCTATGCCTTCCGTGATGAACTCCACGGCGGCACTTCCTACTGGCGCGACGTCGGCGATCTGGATGCCTACTGGAGCGCCAACCTGGAACTGCTCGACGCGCAGCCCGAGCTGGATCTGTACGACCGGCAGTGGCCGATCTGGACACTGCAGGACCAGACCCCGCCAGCCAAGTTCGTGCAGGATGATCCCGGGCACCGGGGCCGTGCGGTGTCGTCAATGGTTGCGGGCGGGTGCACTGTCTCGGGTGCACTGGTGATGCATTCGCTTCTGTTCTCGTCGGTTGTTGTCGACGAGGGCACGATAGTGCAGGACTCGGTGCTGCTGCCGGAGGTTCGAATCGGTCGACAGTCCCACATCCGGCGCGCGGTCGTCGACAGGGGCGTCCAGCTGCCCGACGGGATACAGATCGGCCTGGACCCCGAACTGGACCGGGCGCGTTTCCAGATGAGCCCCGGGGGTGTCCTGCTGGTGACCGCCGACATGCTCAGCCAGTGCCCGCTCCAGGCCTAGCCATGTCGATGGAACGCGAGCGCCTGCGTGTGGTGTTGTGCTGGCACATGCACCAGCCCGAGTACCGTGACCCGACCGACGGTGCGTTCACGGCGCCCTGGACGTACCTGCATGCGATCAAGGATTACACCGACATGGTCGCTCACCTGGAGGCGCACCCGCAGGCGCGTGCGACGATCGACTTCGCCCCGATCCTGCTCGAACAGATCGACGATTACGCGCATCGCCTCGCGCGGTCGCGGCGTGGCGGTGCGCCGATCGGCGATCCCTTGCTGGACACCCTGGCCAAGCCGGTACTCGAGATCGAAGCGAACGCACGCCAGGCGCTGGTGGCAGCCTGCCTGCACGCGCATCGCCAGCGCATGATCGCGCGCCATCCGCCCTACCAGCGGCTGAGCGAGATGGCCGCCGCGGCGCTTGCGCATCCGGATGCGTTCGCGTATCTGGACGATGGCTTCGTGTTCGATCTTCTGGTCTGGTACCACCTCGCGTGGATGGGCGAATCGGTGCGCAAGGGCGATCCGCGCTGCGCCATGCTGATGGCCAAGGGGCAGCACTACGATTCGCACGATCGCCGCGTGCTGCTGGATCTCCTGCAGGAGCTGCTGGCCGGCGTGCTCCCCCGCTACAGTGCACTGGCCGGACAGGGGCGGGTGGAACTGGCGACCGCGCCCTACGCGCATCCGATCCTGCCGCTGCTGCTGGCCTTCGAAAGCGCGCGTGAGGCGCTGCCGGAACTGCCCCTGCCGAATGCGGTGCAGTATCCCGACGGACACACGCGCGTCCTGCGCCAGCTGGAACGGGCAGAGCAGACGCATCGCGTGCATCTTGGTCACCCGTCGAGCGGTTGCTGGTCGTCGGAGGCCGCGGTGAGCGCGGCGTCACTGGCGCTGCTCGCGGGCGCGGGCGTGCGTTGGACCGTATCGAGCCAGACCGTGCTTTGCCACAGTCTGGGACTGCCGGGTGTGGACAGCGACGAGCTGCACCGGCCGTATCGCCTGCATGATGCCGGCCCCGCGCTGTTTTTCCGCGACGATGCGCTGTCCGACCGGATCGGCTTCGTCTACAAGGATTGGCACCCTCACGATGCCGTGGCCGATCTGGTCCATCGGCTGGAGTCGATCGCGCGGCAGCCGGCTGCATCCGGGCGCGTGGTACTGATTGCGCTGGATGGCGAAAACCCCTGGGAACACTACGAGGCCAACGGTGCGCCCTTTCTCGACGGACTGTACGCGCAGCTGGCTGCCCATCCCCTGCTCGACCTCACCACGCTGGGTCGCTGCGTGGACGACCCGCAGGTACCGATGCAGCGCCTGGAGCGGCTGGTAGCGGGCAGCTGGGTCTACGGCAACCTGGGCACCTGGATCGGCAGCCGCGGCAAGAACCGCGCCTGGGACATGCTGGTGGAGGCCAAGCGCTGCTACGACGGCGCCCCCCCGGAGCGGCAGGCCGCTGCAGAACGGCAGCTGTCGGTGTGCGAGGGTTCGGACTGGTTCTGGTGGCTGGACGAACACCACGCCGAGAACGAGGTGGCGCGATACGAGCGGCTGTATCGCGTGCAGCTCGCCGGCCTGTATCGCCTGCTCGACTGCGAACCCCCCGAGTACCTGGGGCATCCGTTTGCGCATGGCGCTGTCGGTGGGGTCGCGCCCGCGATGTTGCCGCACCGATGACCCCGGCTCTTTTCGACGGCGTAGCCGGGTGCCCTCTCCCCCTGGCGGGGAAGGGCGGGGCGGGGGGCGGACGAAGTGCGTGCGTCGCCCCAGGCGCGCTCACGGCCTGAGGCAGGCCATGCGGCGCGCCGGCATCCTCCTGCATCCGACTTCGCTTCCGAGCGCGCATCGCGACGGCGCGCTCGGCATGCAGGCCGATGCATTCCTTGCATTCCTGCACGGCAGCGGAATGCACGTCTGGCAGATGCTGCCGCTGGGACCGGTGCATGAGGACCGCTCGCCATACCGTGCGCTCTCGCTCAACGCCGGTGGCGAACACCTGATCGATGTGCGCCGGCTGCGTGGCGAGGCCTGGATGCGCTGCGGTGGCGGCTGGGCGCGCCCGGGGAAACGCGAGCGCTTTCTCGCCCTCGCCGCGCGCCGATTCATGCGCCACGCGCCATCGGAAGAGCAAGCGCGATTTAGGGCCTTCGTCGTTCGTGAACGCGAATGGCTGGAGCCGTACTGCGCTTTCCGGGTACTGTGGCGTCGCTTCCGCCGTGCGTCGTGGCCGGAATGGCCGTCGTCCTGGCGGGACGGGGCCGAAGACGCATACGCGCGCCTGTCGCATGAAGTACCGCGGGCGCTCGAACGCGAGTGCGTCGTCCAGTTCCTGTTCGACCGCCAGTGGCAGGCGCTGCGACGCGCGGCCGCACCGGCAGGAATCGAGCTGTTCGGCGACATCGCGTTCTATCCGGCTCCCGACAGCGTCGACGTGTGGCGCCACCGCCACCTGTTCCAGCTCGACGCGCAGGGCCGTCCGACCGCGACCGCCGGGGTGCCGCCGGACGCATTCGCGCGGGAGGGCCAGGCCTGGGGCGCCGCCGTGTACGACTGGGAGCGGCTGGCGCAGGACGACTTCGCCTGGTGGTGCGCACGTCTGCGCGTGCAGGGGCGGCGCTTCGACCTTCTGCGACTCGATCATTTCCGCGGTTTCGAGGCGTACTGGTCGATCCCGGCCGGCGCACCGCCATCGGCGGGCGAGTGGCGTCCGGGCCCAGGCGCGGCACTGTTCAGGGCGCTGCGCCGCGAGCCCGCACTGCCTGCGCTGGTGGCGGAAGATCTGGGCACCATCACGTCGAAGGTCGAAGCCTTGCGTCTCCAGTTCGCTTTGCCGGGCACGCGCGTGCTGCAGTTCGCCTTCGACGGCGATCCGGACAACCCGCACCTGCCGCGCAACCACGAAACCGATGCGGTGGCCTATACCGGCACACACGACAACGAGCCGCTCGCCGGCTGGTGGCGCGGGCTGGCACCACGTGAGCGCGAGCGCGCCCTGGCGATGCTCGACCTGGCGCCGCAGAGCGGCCCGGAAGCCCTGCGCGATGCACTGCTGGCTTCACCGGCCTTGCTGGCCATCCTGCCGATGCAGGATGTGCTCGGCCTCGGCAGCCTGGCGCGCATGAATGTACCCGGCCGGCCTCACGGCAACTGGCGCTGGCGGTTGCATCGTGACCAGTTCGGCAGCGAACTGGCGCAACGCGTGCGGGCCACCTTGAAGCAGGCGGATCGCTTCCCGTATTCCGAGTGACGGCGCATCCGGGGTGCCCGCTGCAGAGGACGATGCCCGCGACGCCTCGCTCGCCCCATGACAGGAGCCTGCTCCTGTGTGCGCGGCGGATTGACCGGCGTCGTCGCAAAAGGGACACGTCCGCCTGATCTTCGACATCCCGCATCAGGGAAGGTCAACCGCCGTCCTACGACGCCCTCGTTGCCTTGGGGCCGGTCTGCAGCGACATGCGACGCACCAGGAACGCCTCCGTGGCGTAGCGACGCATCATGCGATGGGCGTTGAAGTAGTAGCCGATCTTGCTGATCGACTGCTTCATCATCCAGATCCAGCGCGCGCGGTCTCCGTAGTACAGCGGCAATACATCATGCTCGAGCTTGTCGTACAGCTGTTCGGCGGTCCCGGTGGGGTTGCCGGTAATGCCCCAGCCTGTAACGCCCTCGATGCAGCCCTCCAGCCACCAGCCATCGAGCACGCTCAGATTGAGCACGCCATTGATCCCGGCCTTCATGCCGCTCGTTCCGGATGCTTCGAGCGGGGCCTCGGGGGTGTTGAGCCAGACGTCGAGGCCGGCTACCAGCGGCCGTGCCAGGGCGAAGTCGTAGTTGGGCAGGAACACCACGCGGATCTCCGGCGCCAGCTCGGCGATGAGACGGTGGATGCGGTTCACCAGCTCGCGGCCGGGAGCATCCGCCGGATGCGCCTTGCCGGCGAACACGAGCTGGAACGGGTGCCTGCCGTGGATCTGACGCAGCCGTTCAAGGTCGGCGAACAACAGGCTGGGTCGCTTGTAGGCCGTGATGCGGCGCGCAAAGCCGATCGCCGGCATTTCCGGATCGAGTTGCACGCCGGTTCGGTCGGCGATCAGGCGGAACAAACCGGCGCGCGCCTGCTGGTGCGCGTCCCATACGCGTCGGTCCGGCAGTTGCTGGTCGAAACGCGCCATCAGCTCGGGCTCGTAGGCCCACGCCGGCGCATGTTCGGCGAACAGCTCCGCGAACAGGGGATGTACCCAGGTGGACACGTGCACGCCATTGGTGATGGCGCGGATGTGATAACCCGGAAACATCTCCGCGGCGACCTGGGCATGTCGCTGTGCGACACCGTTGACGTAGCCGGACAGGTTGAGCGCCAGGGCAGTCATGTTCAGGTGGTCTTTGCCCGCGACGAACTGGAGCTGGTCGACCGGGAAGTAACCGCTGAGCAATCGCGTGTACAGCGAGTAGGGAAAGCGATCGTGGCCGGCATCCACAGGTGTATGCGTAGTGAAGACGCACTGGTCCCGCACGCGCCCGACATCGTAGTTGAGCATGTCCGGGCAGGCCTGGTCCGGAGGAAACGGATAGCGCCGCAACAGGTCGATCGCCAGGAAGGCCGCATGGCCCTCGTTGAGGTGATACACCCGGATCGAGAACCCGAGCGCCTGCAGGATCCGCAGCCCGCCGATTCCGAGCACCACTTCCTGCTTGAACCGGTACGTCTGGTCGCCGCCGTACAGGTGATCGGTCAGGCCGCGGTCGGCCGCGTCGTTCTCGGGAAGATCCGTGTCCAGGAGCAACACCGGAATGCGGTGGCCGTGCGCTCCCTCGGGCTGATAAAGCCAGGGACGCACCCAGACCTCGCGGTCTTCGAGGATCACCGCCACCTTGGCCCGAAGAGGTGTCACCAGTTGCTCCAGGGGCCACGGGTCCGGCCGCTCGACCTGGTTTCCGTTCTGATCGATCTCCTGCCGAAGGTAGCCCTGACGGCTGGCGAGGGTCACGAATACCATCGGCAGATCGAGGTCCGCAGCCGCGCGTGCCGTATCGCCTGCCAGCATGCCGAGCCCACCGCTGTAGGTGTGCATGCGTGGGTCGAGTGCGATCTCCATCGAGAAGTAGGCGATGTACATCCTGGCGAGGAACGGCCCGATGGTCGCGATGGTGCTTACGGGCTCGGCTTTCGCCGGTTCCGGCAGGCTGGAAGGAGCGCCCGTCTCGTTGCTTGTCACCGGATCACCTCCGCGAATCGCATGCAAGTGCAGCACGAGCGGCATTCACTCAGGACGTGGCCGCACTACGTCACGGCTTCCTTGCCAGCGATGTTCCATGTGTTGCCGGTTATCGAGTGGTGGCACGCCGTCGGTACCGGGCGATCAGCGGTGCTCGCGTCGTGAGGAACTGCGGTCGGGGTAACGGTCGTACATCCCTCCGGAGTCGCCACGCCGCGAGCAGGAAAGGCATCGGCAGGACCTGCGCGCTCCACACCCGTTGCCCGACCGGTCGCCTTGAGGTCCTCAGGTAGCGGGGGGCGGTTCACGACCCGTACCCACCGGTCCCGTCCGCGCCACGCACGCAACGTACAGGCCCGGCGCATACGGCACGTCCGTGCTGGCGGCAGGCCGACGCCGTGGCATCCGATCCGCTTATGGCATGCCTCCGCGTTCGCTCCTGGAAGGGACGCTACGCCACGCCAGTGTCACCGGTGTTGAGCTGGATCAACAAAATGCCGGGCCTACGCGGTCCGGGAGAGGCGGGAATCCCGATTCCCGCGCTAGTTAGACCGCCCCGGCGACAGCGCGCGGGCTGTGAAGGGCGCATGCGTCGGTTGACGTTGCCGGGTCATGGAGTGGGCGAGGGCCTGACCTTCCCTGTGAGTCCTTGTCTCGGCCGTTGCCGAGGGCTGGCCAGGCGTCCCGACCGTTCGCGGGGGCTCCCAGGTGCATTCCAGGCGCTCCGTGAACCCGTTCGCAGCGGCCACCGGGAACCTGCTGTTGCGCCGCCGTGTTCGAAATATGGCGATCCCCATGAGTGAACGCTCATGGGTGAGGTGCCGCGGATGCCCCCGGGTGCTGCATCACGGCGGGATCTGCGCCCTGCGACATGAAGCGGGACGGCGGCCATCGGCGTCGCCACTGGCCGCCGTGCAGGCGACAGGTCTGCGCGGCAGCCTTGACGCAGCCCTGCCGCTGACGGAACCCAGACACATCCGACGCGGGACCGGGCCCGTCAATGCCGCCCGACGCCTATTTGCGCGCTGCCGCCATGGTTCGCAGGTACTGTACCAGTGCCTTGGCGTCGTCTTCGGTCAGCTTGGGGTTTCCGCCCTTTGGCGGCATCGCAAGTGGCGACCCCTTGGTCTGGAATCCATTGAGGATGTTGCGAACCAGTTCGCTGTCGGATTTCGAGAGGCTGTTGTTCTTGGCCAGGTCTGGAACGCCGGGAATGGCTCCCTGGCCCTTGGCCCCGTGGCAGGCGATGCAGGTGGCTTCATACAGCGCCTTGGCCTCGCCCGCGAATGCCGACTGGCTGGTGCCGAAGAGTGCAAGTGCAATGAGGATGGAGCGGATCATGGTTGGTTGCTCCCTTGAAGGAAGATGGTGATATCGCGCACCTGCTTGCCATCGAGCCCGGCGCGCAGGCGCATGTGGGTTCCGATCACCTTCCACTGGCGGTCCGTGAACTCTTTTGGATCACGCATGTTGTGGCAACGGGCGCAATTCTCGCCCCAGGCCTTCGCGCCCCGGGCGAAGGCCGCCATGTCCGGAGGCGGTGAGGCGGCGGGCTCCTGCTCCGCGGTCTTCGCAGGGGTTGCGCCAAACACCGGCGTAGACAGGAACAGGGCGGCGGCAAACAGCAGTACGATTCTCATGGTGGCACTCCTCAGAAGCCGTAGGCGAACTGCAGCAGGAGTCGATCGGAGCCGGTTTCCTCGTTCGGGCTGTCGTTGAACTCCCAGTCCAACTTGACCTGCGAATAGGGCCGGAGCAGGTAGTTGAGGCCTATCACGGTCTGCTCCAGCGTCGACTCGGAATGCGGCGATGTCGAATCGCTGTAGCGAACGACGGCCTCCCACTTGTCGCCGCCGAAGCGGTAGGCGCCCTGCAGATACCATGCGCGCCAGATCGCCTCCTCCGGCACCAGGCTCGTTCCGGCGGCTCCGACCGCCTGGCGGACCCATTCGCCGCGGAACTCCAGGTTCGTGCGGGGACGCCACGCTGCGTCGACCCCGGATACGCGGTAGCGGCGCGAAGGCTCATCCATTCCCACGGCCATGCCGCCGGTGTCGAGCACCACGTCGCCCCACACCTGGGATATACCCAGTTCAAGTCGCGGTGTCGGCATCCAGCCGAAGCGCCCGCCGACGGCCCGTTTGCCGTCACGGTTGCCCGGCGAACCCGCGGAGTCGAGATCGATCTCGAACTCCTCCTCCGCTTCTTCCGCCTCACCCGCGCCGTCGGTGCCCTCCAGCATCAGGCGGGGGCCGTTGGCGTAGTACAGGGCGTAATTGATGTGCTGCCCGTTGGCGAAGGTCTTGCCGCCACGCAGTTGCACACCGACATCGCCCTGCGGGGCGGCGCCGCCGTGGCCGAACCCGGCCGGCGCCGAAGCCACCTTGTTGATCCACGACGGGTGCAGATTCTGGGAGAAGTAGCCGGCCGGGCTCAGAAACTTGCCGGCGACAAGCGCCAGGTTCTCGTTGATGAGCCAGTTGATATTGGCGTACTCGATGGCCGTTTCCCGTTCGCCGCTGTCGTCAGCTTCGAGTTCGAACTCGGTTTCGATGTAGAGGCGGTCGCCCATCTGCACGTGGAAGATAGGGGCGAGGGTAAACGCACCGGACGAGCCCTCATCCCCGCGCGAGTTGATGAACGTTGCGTCGGCATAGCCGGCGAAATGGAACAGCACCGGCGGATCAGCCGCCCCCGCAGGAGGGCTGGACTGCTCCGGCACCTCCGACGGTGCGGTCTGCGCGAGCGCACCATGGCTCCAGAGCATTGCTGCGACGGTTGCGATAGCAACGGGTTTCATGAGCAAACTCCCTCTACGGGCGGTTGGGAATATCGGGCCTGGTGCGGTCTGGCGCCCGTACTTCGGCGATCTCACCCTGGGCGACGCATGGCCCGGGGGAACGCGGATCGGGGTCAGCCAACGGGCATTTCGAACACGCGGCCCGCATCGCGGATCAGCCGGTCGACCCCGGGCATGGTGCACGTGGCAGGCTTCCTCCATGGATGTGGTAGGGCCGGCAGCCGCTCCCCGCGTCGTGGGCCGTCGCCGGCATCGTCCCGTCTCCACTGCGGGTAATCGACATGACCGGCATGACGGATCCCATGCCCCGACCTGATTCCCCACCTGTCGCATCCCATGATACGCGGCCATTCCATGCTGACCCCACCTGACAAGGAGGGGTGTGGTCATGGCCAAGAACATGGTGCAGTTCCAGGCGGGGCTCAGCCTGCCGGCGTTCCTGGAGCAATACGGCAACGAGGACCAATGCCGGACGGCGCTGATCCAGCAGCGCTGGCCGAAGGGG
>JBMOOW010000188.1:0-27659 GCA_049323195.1 Pseudomonadota bacterium
CCCCGCGTTCGCGGGGATGACGGCGTAGTGGGCCGGGCACTGGGACGCCGTGGATGGCCGGCTGGAAGTCACTGGGTCCCCGCCTTCGCGGGGACGACGGTGGGATGTGGATGGCCGGCTGGAAGTCACTGGGTCCCCGCCTTCGCGGGGACGACGGTGGGATGGCGCCGGCGTGCGTGACGTTTGTGCCTCCCGCGTTGCGGGACGATGGGGGAGGCAGGCGCGGGCGCAGAGGCAACGTCCATGGATCCCCGCGTTCGCGGGGATGACGGCGTAATGGGCCGGGGCACCAGAACGCCGTGGATGGCGGGACGGAAGTCACTGGCTCCCCGCCTTCGCGGGGACGACGGTGAGGGCGGTGCGGGCGTGCGTGACGTTCGTGGATCCCGGCGTCCGTGGGGCGATGCGGGAGACAGGGCGCGGGCGCAGAGGCCACGTCCATGGATCCCCGCGTTCGCGGGGATGACGGCGGAGAGGGCCGGGGCACTACAAGGTCATGCGCGGCGGGCGGAAGTCACTGGGTCCCCGCCTTCGCGAGAACGACGGTGGGGTGGCGCCGGCGTGCGCGACGTTCGTGGCTCTACCGCGTTGGTGGGGACGGCTCAGACGTGGCGCTACGACCACATGTCTCTGTCTTCGCGAGGACGACCAGCGGGAGGGTGGCGCCCCCGTCAGATGACCTCCAGCTCCGCCCGCAGCGCCCCCGCGCGCTTGAGCGCCTCGAGGATCGCCACGATGTCGCCCGGCGCCGCGCCCACCGCGTTCACCGCCCGCACGATGGCATCCAGCGATGTGCCGCCCTCGAGCTTGAACATGCGCCCGCCGGTCTGGCTGGCCTCGATGGTCGACTGCGGCACCACCGTGGTCTCGCCCCGGCCGAAGGCATTGGGCTGGCTGACCAGCGCGGTTTCGGTGACCGAGACGGTGAGCGATCCATGCGATACGGCAGCCGGCAGCACCGTCACCTGCCCGCCCATGACCACGGTGCCGGTGCGCGAATTCACGATGACCTTCGCGGCCGCGGCGCCCGGCGAGACGTCGAGCGATTCGAGCCTGGCCAGGAAGCCCACGCGATCGCCGGCCGGCGGGTCGATCTCGATGGTCACGCCGTCCAGCGCGCGCGCGTGCCCCGGGCCGAAGGCGGCGTCGATCGCGGAGACGATGCGTGCGGCCGTGGTGAAGTCGGACTGGTTGAGGTTGAGCGTGACCACGCCCGCGCCCGTGCCGCCGCCCACCGCGCGTTCGACGATCGCGCCGTTGGGAATGCGGCCGGTATTGGTGACGTTGACGGAGATCTTCGAGCCGTCCTTGCCGGCGGCGCCGAAGCCGCTCACCACCAGCGAGCCCTGGGCGATGGCATAGACCTGCCCGTCGGCGCCCTTCAGCGGCGCCATCAGCAGCTGGCCGCCGCGCAGCGAGCCGGCGTTGCCGATGCTGGAAACCGTGACGTCGATGGTCTGCCCGGGCTTGGCGAAGGCCGGGAGCTCGGCACTGATCGCCACGGCCGCCACGTTCTTGAGCTGCGGGTTCACGTTGGGCGGGATGGTGACGCCGAGCTGGTCGAGCATCGACCTGAGCGACTGCACGGTGAACTGCGTCTGCGACGTGCGGTCGCCCGAACCGTCCAGGCCCACCACGAGCCCGTAGCCCACCAGCGGATTGCCGCGTACGCCGGCCACCTGCGCCAGATCCTTGATGCGCTCGGCCTGCGCGGGCAGCGCGATCGCAAACAGCGCGAGAAGCGCCAGCGTAGCCCGGGCAAGCGCAGCGCACCCGGGGCCCACCGCGCCGCGCAAGCCCCGGCTGGGGCCTGCGGCCTTGCCCGGGCTACGGAAGGACGTCGGGGGGATGTAGCGCGTGTCGGTTGCCGTCGCAGGCATGCGGTCGGATCGGAGCAGGCGGGCGAGCAGTCGCATGTCGGCCTCAGTACGGGAACGCCGCGGAATTGAAGAAGCGGCCCAGCCAGCCCATCGCATTGCTGCGCGCGAGCGTGCCGCGGCCGCCGTAGACGATGCGGGCGTCGGCCACGCGATCGGAGGCGATGCGGTTGTCGGGGCCGATGTCGGACACGCGCACGATGCCCTGCACCTGCACCACCTCGTCGCCCTGGTTCAGGCGCACCTTCTTGTCGCCGGCCACCAGCAGATTGCCGTTGCCCAGGTCCTGCACGACGGTGACGGTGACGGTGCCGTCCAGGCGGTTGCTCTGCTGGCTGTCGCCGCCGCCGGCGAAGGTGCGGCTGCCCTCGACCTCCGCCGACAGGGGCCGGCCATTGATCGTGGTCGGGATCCCGCCGATGACGGGGGCGGAAATGCCGATGCCCGAATCCTTCTGCACGGCCGTCTGCGCCTTGGTGGACGAGGCGGTGCGCTCGACCAGCACGATGGTGAGGATGTCGCCGACCTCGCGCGCCTTGTTGTCCTGGAACAGGCGCATGCCGCGGTTTCCGCTCGCGGCGGCGCCCGCGTAGATCGAGCCACCGGTGCCGGCGGCCGGCTGCATGGCCGGCGCGGGCGCGGCCGGCTGCTGCGCCTGCATGCCCTGCATGCCCTGCGTGCGCTGCGCCATCATGGCGTGCACCTGCGCGGGCGTGGGCGCGCCGGTGGCGTCGGCGGTTTGCGGGAAGGTGCGTACATCCCCCATCACCGTGGCGCAGCCGGTCAGCGCGATCATGCAGAGGGCGAGGGCGGCGAAGGTCTTCATCGCGGTCACACGTTGTTGTTGAGGAAGGCCAGCATCGAATCGACGGTGCTGATGGCCTTGGCATTGGTCTCGTAGGCGCGCTGGGTCTCGATCATCGACACCAGCTCCTCCACCACGTTGACGTTCGAACTCTCCACCGAGCCCTGGACCAGCGTGCCGATGCCGCTGGTGCCGGGCGCGCCCTGCTGCGCCGGGCCGCTGGCGCCGGTCTCGGTGTAGAGGTTCTCGCCGCGTGCCTGCAGGCCGGCGGGGTTGACGAAGTCGGCCAGCGTGAGCGAACCGACCTGCACCGGCGCGGCCTGGCCCTGCACCTGCGCGGTGACCGTGCCGTCGGCGCCGATGGTGATCGCCTGCGTGCCCTCGGGCAGCTGCAGGCCCGGCTGCACGGGATAGCCGGCGCTGGTGACGAGCTCGCCCTGCGAGTTGACCTGGAAGGAGCCGTCGCGGGTATAGGCCGAGGAGCCGTCGGGCATCAGCACCTCGAAGAAGCCGCGGCCGTTGATCGCCACGTCCAGCGCGTTGCCGGTGTTGGAGAGGTTGCCCTGCGCGAAGTTCTTCGCGGTGGCCGCCACGCGCACGCCGGTACCGACCTGCAGGCCGGTGGGCAGCTGCGTCTGCTCGGAGGTTGAGCCGCCGGGCTGGCGCACGGTCTGGTAGAGCAGGTCCTCGAAGCTGGCGCGATCGCGCTTGAAGCCGGCGGTGTTGACGTTCGCCAGGTTGTTGGCGGTGACGGCCATGCGCGTCTGCTGCGCGTCGAGGCCGGTCTTGGCGATCCACAGTGCCTGGGTCATGGCGGGTTCTCGTTACGTGGCGCGTCAGCGCGAGGACAGCAGGGAATTGGAGCTGCGGGCGTTCTCGTCACCGCTTTGCAAGACGCGTACCTGCATCTCGAACTGGCGCGAGAGCTGGATCATGGAGACGAGCATGGTGGTGGCCTCGACGTTGCTGCCTTCCACCGCGCCGGCCACCAGCACCGGGCCCGCGGCGGGCGGCGGCGCGTCGGCGCCGGGCTGCGGGCGCATCAGGCCGTCTTCGCCGCGCACGAGCTCGGCCGTGCGCGCGGCGACCACCTGCAGGCGGCCGGCCTCGGTGATCGTGCTCGCCGGCTGGCCCTGCGGAACGATGGAGAGCGTGCCGTCGCCGCCGATCGTGAGCGTCTGGTACGGCGGGACGGAGAGCGGCGCGCCGCCGGCATCGAGCACGGGCAGTCCGCCGGAGGTGGTGAGCAGGCCGTTGGCAGTGAGCTTCAGGTCGCCCGCGCGGGTATAGGCGGTGGACCCGTCGGGGGCCTGCACGGCCAGCCAGCGGTCCTGGTGCAGGGCGATGTCGAGCTCGTTGCCGGTCTGGCGGATCTGCCCGGGCGCCGCGCTCACGCCCAGGCTGCGTTCCGCCACAGCGACACGCGAGGCCAGGCCGTTGCCGGTCACCGGCACCGCGGTGGTGGCGGTCAGGGTGGCCTGGAAGCCGGGGGTATCGGCATTGGCGAGGTTGTGCGCCACGCCCGCCTGCGCCTTCAGCGATGCGCTGGCGCCGGTCATGGCGATGTAGAGCGACTTGTCGATCATGCTGCCACCCGGGCAAGGCCGCTGCGGCCGTCATGGCCTGCGAGGCAAGCGGCGTGCCACGGGCGCTGCGCCGCCGGTTGACGGCGCCGGTCGGCCCGCGGGACATGCGGGTGCGGTGCCGGCAGGGCCGCTCGCGGAGGGCCGTCGCCGTGCGAAAAAAGCCGCCCCTCCCGGTACCCCGGAAGGGGCGGCCCCCACTCCCCCACAGGAGTCGGTTCGACGTCAGCGGATGTTGATCACGGTCTGGGTGATCTGGTCCTGCGTCGAGATCATCTGCGCGTTCGCCTGGAAGTTGCGCTGCGCGGTGATCATGTTCACCAGCTGCGCGGTGAGGTCCACGTTCGAGGCCTCCAGCGCGCCGCCCTGCACCTGGCCGAACTCCGAGGAGCCGCCGAAGCCGCGGCGCGGCTGGCCGGACTCGAAGGTCTCCGCCCAGGCGTTGTCGCCGGTGGGCTGCAGGCCCTGCGGATTGGCGAAGTTGGTCAGCACCACCTGGCCCAGCGGCGTGGAGACGCCGTTGGTGTAGCGCGCCTGCACCACGCCCTCGGGCGAGACCTCGATGGAGGTGAGGCGGCCGGTCGAGTAGCCGTCCTGCGTGAGCGAGGACACGCTGAAGCTGTTGCCGAACTGGGTGGAGTCCGACAGGTTGAGCGTGATGTCCATGGGCGCGGCGCCGCCGGGCGGGGTGAAGGTCGGCAGCGTGACGTCGCCCGTGGCCGGCGCCACGAGCGCGCCCATGTTCGAGTACTGCAGCGTGGTCGGGCCGCCGACGGCATTGCCGTCGATGTAGGTGCGTACCTGCCACTCGTTCGGGTTGGCCGTCTTGACGAAGTACATCGACTGGCTGTGCGCGGCGCCGAGCGAGTCGTAGACCGTCATCGACGTCGTGTAGTTGTACGAGGTCGGGTCGGCCGGGTCGAAGACGGCGGTGGCCGGCGCGTTGGCGTCACCGGGCAGGTTCGTCACGATGGCCGCGCGGGTGGTCGCGCGCGGCGGTGCATCCGCCGTGGAGAGCTGCAGGTCGCTCATGCGGCCGGTGTCGAAACCGGTGCCGCTGGCGTTGGGCAGGAAGACCTGCAGGCGATGGCCCGCCGGGTTCACCACGTAGCCGTCGCGGTCGGTGCCGAAGTTGCCGGCGCGCGAGTAAACGAACGAGCCGCCATTGGACATGGTGAAAAACCCCTGCCCGTTGATGGCGAGGTCGAGGGCCTTGCCGGTGTTCTCGATCGTGCCCTGGCTGAACTGCTGCGCGACCTGCTGCAGGCGCACGCCCGCGCCGATGGCATTGCGCGACAGGCCGTAGGCCGAGGTCTGGTAGACGCTGGCGAACTCGCCGCGCGACTCCTTGAAGCCCGTGGTGTTGGAGTTGGCGATGTTGTTGGAGGTGATGTTGAGATCGGCCGAGGCCGCGTTCATGCCGCTGAGCGAGATGCGAAAGCTCATGGTGGTCTCCGGAAGAGGTGTGCGACTGCGTTACGGATTCAGCCGATGCGTCGCACGGCCGAGAGGGGATGGCTGCCGAGGCCGGCGAGGTTGAGCGTCAGCCCGGTGGGTTCGATCGACACGCTGTCCACGCGCGCGGCCAGGCGCACGGCCAGGGCCTGCGCGTCGCTGCCGGTGCCGGACGTGGCGCGCACGGTGTAGCGCCCCGCAGGTGCCGCGGCCCCGGCGCCGGTCTTGCCGTCCCATGCATACGGGACGGCGCCCGCCGCATTGGCCTGCACCGACATGCGGCGCACCACCTGGCCGCTGGCATCGATGATGTCGATCTGCACGGGGCCGGCGCCCGTCGCCACGACCTCGCCGCGGACGCCCGCGCCGGCCTGCAGGTCCAGCGTGCTGGCTTCCACCAGCGCCTCACGCCCGACGAGCGCGGCGGCGCGCAGGGTCTGGTCCGACTCCATCACGCTGGCCACCGCACCCAGTGCGTTCTGCATGTTCTCGATGCCCTGCACCGTGGAGAACTGCGCCAGCTGGCCCAGCATCTGCGTGCCTTCCAGCGGCTTGAGCGGATCCTGGTTCTTGAGCTGCTCGGTCATCAGGCGGAGGAAGTCGGCCTGCCCGAGCTGCGTCCTGCGCGCGGCCGGCGTGACCGCGAGGCCCTGCTGCGCGAAGGCGTTGTCGGTACTTTTTCCTGAAATCGCGGTCATCGTCAGCGGCCCATGTTGAGCGTCGCCAGCGCGAGTTCCTTGGCGGTGTTGAAGACCTCGACATTGGCCTGGTAGCTGCGCGAGGCCGAGATCATGTCGACCATCTGCGCGACCGGGTCGATGTCGGGCGCGTAGACGTAGCCCTGCGCGTCGGCCAGCGGGTTGCCCGGCTCGTAGCGCTTGACGGGCGCGGCGGTGGATTCGGTCACCGCCTGCACCTTCACGCCCGCAAGCGCGGGGTTGCCCTCGACCGGCGTGGCCTCGAAGACCGGCAGCTTGGCGCGGAAGGTTTCCTCGGCGTTCCCGGTGACCGAGTCGGCGTTGGCGAGGTTGGAGGCGACGGTCGACAGGCGCACCTGCTGCGCGGTCATCGCGCTGCCGGCCACGTCAAAGATGGGCAGGTTGGCCATGGCTTACTGCCCCGTGATCGCGGTGAGCATGGTGCGCACCTTGGATTCGACGAAGCGCATGGAGGCTTGGTACTCCATCGCGGCCTGGGCGAACGCGGCCTTGGCGCGCTCGCCGTCGACGGTATTGCCGTCGAGGCTGGGCTGGGAGGAGGGGGCATCGAAGCGCGCCGCCGCGGCCGCGCCGCGGATCGGGTCGGCGCCGCCGATGGCCGCGCCGGGCGCGGTGGCCGCGCTCAGCGCACGGGCGAAGTCCATGTCCTGGGCCCGGAAGCCCGGGGTGTCGGCATTGGCGATGTTGGCCGCCAGCAGCTGCAGCCGCTGCTCGCGCAGCGCCAGCGCGGTGCCGTGGATGCCGAGGAAACTTTCGTTGGCCATGGGCCCCTCCGGGGCTGGGTGGTCGGAGGGGGTTAGGCAAGGCGTGTGCCAGTCGGTTGAGGCCGTGCCTGGCTTAGCCGGACGGGGGAGCTGCGTCGAGGCGGTTGCGCGGACGACCGGCGGAGGCAGGGAGCGCGGAAGCCCACCGCCCGTCGTCCCCGCGAAGGCGGGGACCCAGTGACTTTCGCCTTGCCTGATAGCCGTCATCCCCGCGAACGTGGGGACCCAGTGACTTCCGCCTTGCTTGATAGCCGTCATCCCCGCGAAGGCGGGGACCCAGTGACTTCCGCCTTGCTAGATGGCCGTCGTCCCCGCGAAGGCGGGGACCCAGTGACTTTCGCCTTGCCTGATAGCCGTCATCCCCGCGAACGTGGGGACCCAGTGACTTCCGCCTTGCTTGATAGCCGTCATCCCCGCGAACGCAGGGATCCAGTCACTTCCGCCTTGCTTGATAGCCGTCATCCCCGCGAACGCAGGGATCCAGTCACTTCCGCCTTGCTAGATGGCCGTCATCCCCGCGAACGCGGGGATCCATGGACGTTGCTCTGGCTTTGGCGGTTGCTTATCGAAGCAACGTCAAAAGCGTTTCGTGCGCTGACGCGCCCGAGTTACTTTTCTTTGCTGGCCCAAAGAAAAGTTAACCAGAAGAAAGGGCTTTCCCCGACGGATCTACAGCTCGCGACCGGGTACTACGCCGCGATTCGCAGACTCGGCATCCTGCCTCGGCTGCGAACGGCGCGCGTCCTGCGCGCCGCCCCTTCGGGGTCTCCACGATTGGGCGCGGGCTGCCGTGGGATGGCGAAGCGGGAAAGGCAGAAGCCGCGATCGCAACGTGCGCCGAGCAGCGTGCATCCGGGGCATGAACTGCGACCTACGTCAAAGGGGCTATGCCGCCCTCGACCTCTGCAAGGCCACCATCCGCGCCTCGATCCGCTGCGCCAACTCCCGCTCCGAGTACTTGGGCACGAAGTCGTCGGCGCCCACGCGCTCGACCATCGCGTGATTGAAAACGCCCGACAGCGAGGTGTGCAGGATCACGTGCAGCCCCCGCAGGGCCGGGGCGCGCCGGATTTCCGTCGTCAGGGTGTAGCCGTCCATGGCCGGCATCTCGATGTCGGAAATGACCATGGCATAGCGGCGGTCCGGCACGGTGCCGCCCTCGGCCAGCTGCTGCAGGTGTTCCAGGGCCTGCCGGCCGTCGGAGAGCAGGGTGGCCGACAGCCCGAGCTGCTCGAGCACGTGCCGGATCTGGTTGCGGGCCACGCGCGAGTCGTCCACCACCAGCACATCGCGCGGCACATCGGCCGCCAGCGACAGCGGCCTCAGGCCATTGGTATCCATCGCGCGCGGGGCGGACTCGGCCAGCACCGATTCCACGTCCAGCAGCTGGATCAGCTCGCCCTGGAAGCGGGTCACGCCGGTGAGGTAATGGCATTCGCTGCCCAGGTCCGGCGGCGGGTGGATGTCCTCCACCGCGATGTTGACGATGCGTTCCACGCCCGAGACCAGAAAGCCCTGCACCGTGCGGTTGAACTCGGTGACCACCAGGTAGGGCGGCTGCACGCCGCTGGCCGGGGCGGCATGCCCCACGGCGCGGGCCAGGTCCAGCACGGGCACGGTGCGGCCGCGCACGTCCGCGGCGCCGGCGAAGGCGGGCGGCAGCTGGGGCAGGGTGAACAGCGGCGGCCGCGGGATGACCTCCTGCACCTTGAAGACGTTCACGCCAAAAAGCTGACGCGAGCCCAGCCGGAACAGCAGAAGGGCCAGGCGGTTGTGGCCGGCCAGGCGCGTGCGCTGGTCGATCCGGTCGAGGAGGTCGCGGCTCATGCCCGCGTTGTCGGCCGGCGGCCGTCGGGCTTGAGGGGGCACGGTTCAGCCACGGATGGACACGGATGAACACGGATTGGGTCATCGCGAGATCGCGACGCCGCAGGGCTGCACCGCTCTTATCCGTGTTTATCCGTGTCCATCCGTGGCTGAACCGCTTTGCCCGTCTCGTGCGCCCGGCGGGATGCGCGAGGGCAGCCATGTCTACCCGCCGCGCAATGGCAGGAAAGTCGCCAAGTCCGCGGCACACGCCTTGCTGGATGGCGGTCGAGTCGTCCCGTGGAGCCATCGATGGCCTGTCGAATCCTCGTGTCGCTGCTGCTGGGCCTGATCGCCGTCGCGCCCGGGGTCGTGCGGGCGTCGGCGTTCACGCCAACCCAGGCCATCGTGGAGGCGGCCGAGGCGGCGCTGGGCGGCGGGGGCGCGCAGGTCGAGGCCCGTGTCGACAGCGCCCTGCGCATGCCGGCCTGCCGCCAGGCCCTGGTGGGCCTGGCGCTGGGCGCGCGCATGGCCGAGGTGCGCTGCCCGGATTCCCCGGGTTGGCGCCTGACCGTGCCGGCCCGGGTGCGCCGCGAGGCCGACGTGGTCGTGCTCACCTCGCCCGCGCGCGCGGGGCAGGCCATCGAGGCGGCGCAGCTCGTGCTGCAGCGGCGCGACCTGGCCGCGGGAGGCGGCGCGGGCATGGCCGACCCCTCGCAGGTGGCCGGGCGCATCGCGCGCCGATCCCTGCCCGCCGGGGCGGTGGTGAGTGCCGGCGACCTGGCCGACGGCGCCGGCGCGCTCAGGCGCGGCGACCCGGTGGTGCTGGTGTCCAAGGCCGGCGGCATCGAGGTGCGCGTGGGCGGGCGCGCGCTGGGGAGCGCGGGTTCCGGCGGCATCGTGGCGGTCGAGAACCTCACCTCCCGCCGCGTCGTGCGGGGGCGCCTGGTGGCGGAGGGGCTGGTCGAAGTCCTTCAATGAATGCCGGCCGACGAGCGGTAAGGGAAACTGCGAACCAGGCCTCAAGTACGCGCGCCGGTCGCCGATACCGGCCCTGACCGCCCATCCGTGGAGATCGCCATGACCACCAAGATCGATGGCCCGAGCCTTCCCCCGGCCCGGACCGTGGACTCAGCACAGGGCGCGAGCATCGCCCGTGCCGGTGGCGACCGTTCGCAACCCGTCGAAGCCGCCCCGGCCGCCGACAGCCTGCGCCTGACCAGCGAAGCCGCCGGCCTGCAGCAGGCCATCGAGCGCGAGGTCGGCATGCCGGCCAGCTTCAATGTCGAGAAGATCAACGCCATCCGGGCCGCGGTCGCCAGCGGCACCTACCAGGTGAATCCGCAGGAGATCGCCAACCGCCTGGCCGCGCTCGAGCGCCAGCTCCTGGGGTGACCGCATGCACGCCGCCGCTTCCCTGACCGCTTCTTCGCCCCCGGGCGATGCGCTCGACGCCCTCGAGCTGGCGCTGAACGAGGAGCGGCGCGCGCTGCTGGAGAACGACGCCGACGCGCTGCTGCGCTCGACCCAGGCCAAGATCGTCGCGCTGCGTCGCGCCGAGGCCACGCCGCGCGCGTCCGATGCCGATCGCCTCACCGCCCTGGCCGAGCTCAACCGCGCCAACGGCATCCTGCTCTCGCGGCGCCGCCGCGAGGTCTCCTGGGCCCTGCGCCACCTGGGCCGCGTCGAGAGCGCCGGCGTGTACGATGCCGGCGGTCGGGCGGGCACGCGCCCGCAGTCGCGGGTCCTCGGCGTGGGATGACGGAAGACGAGCTGGTCGACTACTGGAGTTCGCAGATGCTCTGGGCCATCGGTGCCACCCCGACGGCCGTGCTGTTGCTCGCGCCCGACGGGCGCGTCGCCTTCGCCAATGAGCCGGCGCGCCGCCTGGCCGCGCAACTCGACCCCGCGCCCGCCGACGAGGCCGCGCTGCTGCACCGGCTGCTGGCGCTGGTGCCGGATGCGGCCTGGGACGCGGCCTGCGGCGAGGGCCACTGGTCCGGCGACGTGCACACCATGGCCGGCCTCACCGTGGAAGTCGGCGTGTACTGCGGGCGCGGCGAGCACGAGGGGCGCCGCTTCGTCACCTTCAACGACGTCTCCGCGCGCAGCGCGCGCGAGCGCGAGCTGCAGCAGCGCCACGACGAGCTCGAGCGCACCTACAAGCGCCTGGCCGGCGCGCAGGAACAGCTGCTCCAGAGCGAGAAGATGGCCTCCATCGGCCAGCTGGCCGCGGGCGTGGCGCACGAGATCAACAACCCGATCGGTTACGTGCATTCCAACCTCGGCACGCTGCGCGAGTACATGGGCGCGCTGTTCTCGATGCTCGAGGCGCATGGCACGGCGATCGCGTCGCCGGACCCGGCCGCCCACCGCGCCGACCTGCGCGCGCGTCGCGAGAAGCTCGACATCGACTTCATCCTCGGCGACCTGCCGCAGCTGCTGGACGAATCGCGCGAGGGCATCGAGCGGGTCACCCGGATCGTGCAGGATCTCAAGGAGTTCTCGCACGTCGGCCGCAACGAGGCCATGCGCCCGGCGGACCTGGTCAAGGGCCTGGAATCCACGCTCAACATCGTGTGGAACGACCTCAAGTACAAGGCCAAGGTCGAGAAGATCTACGGCGACATGCCGCCGGTGGAATGCCATGCATCCGAGATCAACCAGGTCTTCATGAACCTGCTGATCAACGCCGGGCAGGCGATCGCCGAACGCGGCGTGATCACGCTGGCCTGCGGCAGTGAGGGCGACGAGGCCTGGGTGAGCATCGCCGACACCGGATGCGGCATCCCCGAGGAGACGCTCGGCCGCATCTTCGATCCGTTCTACACCACCAAGCCCATCGGTCGCGGTACCGGCCTGGGCCTGGCGATCTCCTACCGCATCGTGGAAAAGCACCACGGTCGCATCGAGGTGGAAAGCCGGCTCGGGCAGGGCACCACCTTCCGCGTGGTGCTGCCGGTGAAGCAGCCGGCCGACTGACACGGCGTCCTACAGCGGGGACGCCACGCGTCGGCGGCGCTCGCCCGCGGACCCGACGGTATCGGCATTGCGCGCCTGCACGGCAGGGCGTACGGTCCGCAGTAGTCACCTGCGCACGGCGTCGGGGGTAGACATGGCTCCTGCGACGTTCCCGGAACGGCTGACGCATGGGGCCGCCGCGGCCGCCGTATCCGCGCTGGTGGCCGCGTTCGGCATCGTCTTCACCCGTACCACCGGCGGCATGGCCGAGATCTGGCTGGCCAATGCGCTGCTCGCCGGCTGGATGCTGCGCGCGCCGCGCACCGTCGCCCCGTCCATCGCGGCCGGCGGCTTTCTCGCCCTGCTGCTGGCCAACTACGCCTTCGGTTCGGCCTGGGCGGTGGCGGCCGTGTTCGCCGCGGTCAACCTGCTGGAAGTATTCCTCGTCGTACTGCTGCTGCAGCGCGAGGGCGTGGACCCGCGGCGGCCGCTCGACGAACGCGCCTTCGCGTTCGGCACCGCCCTCGCGGTATTCGGCGCGCCCGCCGCCGCCGCGGCCCTCGGTGCGGGTCTGCTCGTGTCGCTCGATGGCGCGGGCTGGCTGGCGGCCTTCATGCGCTGGTGGGTCAGCGACAGCTTCGGCATGCTCACGGTGCTGCCGCTCGCCTTCGCCATCCACCGCCCCGCCGTCCGCCGGCTGCTGCAGCCGCGCCAGCTGCTGGAGTTCACGGGCTGGCTGGCGCTGCTGCTGGCGACGGTCGCCGCCAGCTTCTGGGTGTTCTCGCGCGTCTTCATCCTGGTCGCGCTGCCGCTGCTGGCCATCGCGTTCCGGTTCGGCCAGCTGCCGGCGAGTGTGGCCAACCTGGTGGCCGCGCTGTCGCTGGTGGTGCTGGGTGCGCTCGCGCAGACCGGAAGGCTGGGGCCGGTGCCGCACGACGCGCTCAGCAGCCTGGAATGGGGCCTGTACAGCGCGGCCATGCTGATCGGGCCGCTGATGGTGAGCGTGAGCGCCGAGCGCCTGCGCGAGCGCGGGCACGAGCTGGCGCGGCATGTCGAGCACCAGCGCGTGACGCTCAATGCGATCGGCGATGCGATGGTGGCCTGCGACCGCGACCTGCGCATCACCGAATTCAATCCGGCCGCCGAGCAGATGACCGGCGTGCCGCGCACGGCGGCGATCGGCCGGCACGTCGAGGAGGTCGTGCGCTTCGTCAACGCCGCCACCGGGCGCGCGCTGTTCTCGCCGCTGCGCGAGGCCGTGGCCTGCAACCGTCCTTCGTCGCTGGAATGCGATGCGGCTCTCGAGCGCGAGGGCGCGCCGCCGGTCGCGGTCGAGGATTCGGCCTCGCCGATCATCGGGCCCGATGGCAGCGTCGCAGGCGGCATCATGGTGTTCCGCGACGTCACCGAGCAGCGCTCGCTCGCGCGCGAGATGGCGCACCTGGCCCGCCACGACGCGCTGACCGGGCTGCCCAACCGCCTGCTGCTGCGTGACCGCATCGAGCAGGAGGTGCGTGGCATTCCGCGCGGGCACGCGGGCTGCGTGATGTTCCTCGACCTCGACCGCTTCAAGCACATCAACGACACGCTCGGCCATGCCATCGGCGACGAGGTGCTGCGCACCGTGGCCGCGCGCCTGCAGGGCGTGGTCCGCGATTCGGACACGGTCAGCCGCCAGGGCGGCGACGAGTTCGTGCTGCTCTGCCCCGGGCTGGTCGACGATGCGGAGATCGCCGAGCTGGTGGAGCGGCTGGGCGCGGCCGTGCAGGAGCCGCAGGACGTCGGCGGTCGCGCGCTGTCGATCGCCACCAGCATCGGCGTGGCGCGTTATCCGCGCGATGGCGATACGGCCGGCGAGCTCCTGCGGCAGGCCGACGTCGCGCTCTACCACGCCAAGCAGACCGGGCGCGGGCGCGCTTCGCTGTATGCGCGCGAGCTCGACCGCTCGGTGGCGGAAGTGGCCCAGCTCGAGCGCGAGCTGCGCCGTGCGGTGCCGGACGACGCGCTGTTCCTGCAGTACCAGCCGCAATTCGACATGCAGGCCGGGGTGATCACCGGCGCCGAGGCGCTGGTGCGCTGGCGGCGGCCCGGTGGGCAGGTCGCGCTGCCGGCCGAGTTCCTCGCGCTGGCCGAGGAGACCGGGGTGGTCGGCAGTATCGACCGCTGGGTGCTGCGCCGGGCCTGCGACGAATGCAGCCGCTGGGTGGCCGAGGGCCTGCGCGGCGCGCGCGTTTCGGTCAACGTGTCGCTGGCGCACCTGGATGCTCCGCAGCTGGTGGCATCGGTGCGCGAGGCGCTCGAGCAGAGCGGGTTGCCCGCCAATTGCCTGGAGATCGAGTTCACCGAGACCCATCTTCTGCGCGCGGTCGACACCGCGCCCGCGGCCATCGCCCAGCTGCGCGGGCTGGGCGTGGCCATGGCGATCGACGACTTCGGCACCGGCTACTCCAACCTCGGCCAGCTCAGCGCGCACGATTTCGATGTGCTGAAGATCGACCGCTCGCTGGTCTGCCGGCTGCCGGAGGACCGCCGCAACGTCGCCGTGGTCCAGGCACTCATCGCGATGGCGCAGGCGCTCGACTGCGCCCTGGTGGCCGAAGGCGTCGAAACGCCCGCGCATGCCGAGTGGCTGCGTGCGCATGGCTGCGCCGTGGCGCAGGGCTTCCTGTTCGATCCGCCGCTGGACGCGGCGCGGATGCGCGAGCGCCTGGCCGTGCAGACGCGCGCCGAGCCCGCGCAGGCCTGAGGCCTACAGCCCGGCGGCCTCGCCGGCGGCCCGGCGCTCGTAGGCCCGGAACGCCTCGCGCACGTGCTCGCGCAGTTCGTCGTCGTTCCAGGGCTTGGTCAGGAAGCGGTAGATCGCGCCCTGGTTCACCGCCTCGGTGATGCTCGCAAGGTCGGTATAGCCCGACAGCACCATGCGCACGGTATCGGGGTAGAGGTCGCGCACGCGCCCGAGGAATTCGGTGCCGCTCATGTCGGGCATGCGCTGGTCCGACAGGATCACCTGCACCGTGTTGCTGGCCAGCAGGTCGAAGGCCTCGCGCACGGAATTGGCGGTGAGGATCTGGTAGCCGTCGCGGCGGAAAAGCCGCACCAGCGAGCGCAGCACGTTCTCCTCGTCGTCCAGCAGCAGCAGCGTGCGCTCCGGACGCGTCTGCGCGAAGGCCTGCGGCAGCAGGAAGCGCTTGCGTATGACATCGGCCAGCTGGTCGGCCGGCAGCGGCGCGCTGAAGATGTAGCCCTGGAAGAAGTCGCAGTGGTTGCGGCGCAGGAAGCCGAGCTCGGCTTCGCTCTCCACGCCCTTCGCGCAGACCTTCATGTCCAGCCGGTGGCCCATCGCGATGATGCCGCGCACGATGGCCGCCGAGCGCGTGTCGCTGGTGACGTTGCGGATGAAGCTGCGGTCGATCTTCAGGCGGTCGAGCGGATACTGCGCGAGCGCCGCGAAGCTCAGCCCGCCCAGGCCGAAGTCCTGCACGGTGAGCGTTGCGCCCAGCTCGCGCAGGCCCACCAGCGTCTCGTAGGTATGCCGCGCATCGAGCGAGAGCGCGCTTTCGGGCACCTCGAATTCGAGCACGCTCCCCGGCAGGCCGAGTTTGTGCAGCAGCTCGCCCACGTGGTCGCGGAAGTCGGGCTGAGCGAGCAGCGTGTTCGGCAGGTGCACGGACATCGACAGGTAGTCCAGCCCCTGCTCGCGCCACTGCGCCAGCTGCCTGGCGGCGGCCTCGACGACCCAGGAGCCCAGCCGCGCCGACAGCCCCACGCGCTCGACGATCTCGAGGAAGCGGTTGGGCCGCAGCAGCCCGCCGCCCTCGGCGTTCCAGCGCAGCAGTGCGGAGAAGCCGGCGATCGAACCGTCATGGCCATGCACGAACGGCTGGTAGTAGAGGCGGAACTCGTCGCGGTCGAAGGCGTCGGCGAAGCGCTGGGCGAATCCGTCGTTGATCGGTCCGCGGTTGGGCCGCCCGCTGTAGAGGCCGACGTTGTCCAGCCCGGTCTGCTTGGCATGGCGCAGCGCGTGCTCGGCCGACGCCAGCAGCGCGGCGGCGTTCTGCGCGTGGTCGGGAAACACCGCGATCCCGATCGAGAGCGTTACCGGCAGCGTGTAGGGCGGGATGGACAGCGGCACCTCGAAGGCGTCCCGCAGCCGCTCGGCCAGCACCTCGCCGCCGGGTTCGCCATCGCGGTAGCCGATGCCGGCGATGAACTCGTCGGTGCCGCGCCGCCACAGCCAGCCGTCGGCGGGCATCGCCACGCGCAGGCGCTGCGCGACGGCGGCCAGTACCTGGTCGCCCACCGTCTCGCCCATGTTGCTGTTGATCGAGCCGAACATGTCGACGTCGATGTGCAGCAGCGCGACCTTGCGCCGCGTGGCCGCGGCGGCCGCCACCGCGGTGGCCAGGCTCGGGCCGTTCGCCCCGAGCCGGTACAGGCCCGTCACCGGGTCGACCGGGACGCTGCCGTACTCGTCGTAGCGCTGATCGGCCATCGGCGGCTCAGCGTGCCCGGGCGGGCATGGGCGCGGGTTCGGGCACGGCCTGCGGCCGCGGCGCGCTGCCGAAGTCGCCGTCCATCGAGGCGACCAGGTAGGCGAACACCGCATAGGCCGCCGCGTTCTGCGCGAGCGCGGCCGGGTCGATCTTGTCGAGCGTGTCGTCGGCGGTGTGGTGCAGGTCGAAGTAGTCGGTGCCGTCCTGCGCCAGGCGCGCCCAGGCCATGCCCTGCCGCGCCATCGGGCCGATGTCCGGGCCCGGCGAGCCCGTGCCGGGCATGTGCGCGATGCCCAGCGGCTCCAGCGCGCGGGCGATGGCGGCATCGGCAGCCTGTGCATGCGCGGGGGCCGAGCTCGAATAGCCGTAGATGCGCCCGGCGCCGAAGTCGCTCTCGGCGCCCACGACGTGCCGGGCCACCGCGTTCGCGTGCTTGGCCGCGTAGGCGCGCGCGCCGAGCAGGCCCTGCTCCTCGTTGGCGAAGGCGACCACGCGGATGGTGCGCGCCGGCGCCTTGGGCAGGCGGCCGATCAGCGCGCCGGCGGCCATCGTGATGCCGATGCCCGCGCCGTCGTCGATGGCGCCGGTGCCCAGGTCCCAGGAGTCCAGGTGCGCGCCGATGAGCACGACCTCGTCGGGCCGCCGGCTGCCACGGATCTCGCCGATCACGTTGTGCGAGGTCGCCGTGCCGTCCCAGCCGCAGTCCAGCGCGACGCGTACCCGCTGCGGGCCGAGCGCGAGCAGGCGCGTGAGCTGCTGCGCGTCGGGCGCCGAGAGCGCAGCCGAGGGAATCGGCGTGACGCCCTCGTCGAAACGCGTGATGCCGGTATGGCCGAAGCGGTGCGAGTCGGTGCCGGCCGGGCGCATCAGGAAAGCCAGCGCGCCCTTGGCGGCGGCGGTGGTCGGCCCGCGGCCGCGCACCTTCGAGCCCGCGGCGTAGCCGCTGCCTTCGCGCG
This sequence comes from Pseudomonadota bacterium, assembly GCA_049323195.1. Taxonomy (GTDB): domain Bacteria; phylum Pseudomonadota; class Gammaproteobacteria; order Xanthomonadales; family Xanthomonadaceae; genus Cognatilysobacter. The sequence goes on from JBMOOW010000188.1 coordinate 17,420, forward strand.
AGCGCGGCATGTCGAAGTCGACGAACGCGATCTTGCCCGCCAGCGAGCCGGCGGGCGCGGCCTCGAGCGCGGCCAGGCCCTGAAAGCGCACCACCTCGGCCTCCACCGTGCCGCCGGGGCTGCCACCCAGCGCGGTCAGCTCCAGCGGCTGCGCGTTCGCGCCCAGTACGTCGGCGCGTTCGCTGCGGCGCACCCACTTCGGGAAGGTGACCGGTTCGGTCCATACGCGGTCGAAGCCCAGCTCGCGGAACCTGGCCTCGGCCCAGGCCACCGCGCGCGCGTCGGCCTCGGTGCCGGGCAGGCGCGGGCCGATCTCGGTGGTGAGCGATTCGGTGATGCGCCAGGCGAGGTCGCTGGCCAGCGCGGTCTCGCGCAGCTGCGCGGCCTGGCCCAGTGCCCGTTCGGGAATGCTGGACGGCTTCGGCGCCGCCGCACCCGTCATCGCGGACCAGGCAAGGGGCCCCGCCACCGCCATGGCCATCACCGCCTTGCGCATCCACCGATCTCCGACTGGGAACCGGCCGAGTGTAGCCAGCGGCGCCGCCCGGCGGCCGGGCCGAAGGTCACGGGACCGGCCTATGGTCGCTCGCGAGCAGGTCGCGGATCTCCCGCAGGAGCAGCACGTCCTCGGCGGGCGCGGGTGGAGCCTCGTCCCTGGGCCTGCGCACCCGGTTGTAGGCGCGCAGGAACAGGAAGATGACGAAGGCGATGAGCAGGAAATCGATCGTGGTCTGCAACACGCTGCCGTAGCGCAGGGCCACTTCCTGGGCGGCCACCTTGCCTGTGGCATCGAGCTGCGGGGGCTTCATCACCAGCTTCCATTCATCGACCTTGACGCCGCCGGTGAGCATGGCCAGCAGCGGCATCACGATGCCGTCCACCAGCGAACTCACGATCTTGCCGAAGGCCGCGCCGATCACGACGCCGACCGCGAGGTCGACCACGTTGCCGCGTGCGATGAAAGCCTTGAATTCGTCGACGATGCGCATGGCGCCGCTCACCCGGGGTCAGGCGGCGACGATACGGCCTTCCAGCGGCGCCATGCCATCGAGCGTGGCGACGAAGGCATCGCCCGGCTGCAGCGGGCCCACGCCCGCGGGCGTGCCCATGTAGACCAGGTCGCCGGCCTTGAGCGCGAACAGCTTCGACAACTCGTGCAGGATCTCGGGCACGTCCCAGACCAGATCGTCGAGCCCGCCGTCCTGGCGCAGCTCGCCGTTGACGTGCAGGCGCAGGCGGCGTGCGCCGAGCTCGCCCAGCCGCGCGGCGGGCAGGATGGGGCCGATGGGGGCGGAATGGTCGAAGGCCTTGCCGGTGTCCCAGGGCAGGCCCTTGGCCTTGGCGGCGGCCTGCAGGTCACGGCGGGTCAGGTCCAGGCCCAGCGCATAGCCGTAGACCAGCGCCTGCGCGCGGTCCACCGGGAGTTCGCCGGCCGGGGCGTCCGCGCCCAGCGCGACCACCAGCTCCACCTCGTGGTGCAGCTCGCGCGTGCCGGGCGGGTAGGGCACCACGCCGTCGAGCACGAGGGCATCGGCCGGTTTCGTGAAGAACACCGGCGTGCCGCGGTCGGCCTTCGACGTGGGCACGGCCGCGCCCATCTCGCGTGCGTGGTCGGCGAAGTTGCGGCCCACGCAGAAGATGCGGCGGACGGGGAAGTGGTCGGAGGTGCCGGCGACGGGCACGCGCACCGCGGGGTGCGCCGGAACGACGTCGGCCATGCTCAGCGCGTCAGCAGCGGGCGCGAGACGACGCGGTAGACGCCGTCAAGCACGCGGCCGCCCGCCATCGGTTCGATCGGCCGGCGCTGCACGCGCAGCAGGCGCCAGGCCAGCCCGCCCAGGATCATCGCCCCGCCCAGCACGACGCCCACCACGAGCAGCACGGCGAGTACGACCAGCCCGACCAGGCCCAGCGCCACGCGGGCGATCCGGTGGCGCGGCTTGCGCGGCTCGCGCAGGACGCGGACGGCGTCGCGGATCGGGCGCTCGTAGCGGGCGAGGAAGGAAGCGAAGCGGAGCAGGATGCGCATGAGACACTGGAGCGGTGGAGCCAGCCGCGAGTATCCGGCGGACTTCAGGCCGGGGTGTGATGGAAACGTTAAGCCGATGAAACGCGAAATGCCGCTGCTGCGGCCCTGGGACGAGCTTCCCGAACGCACGCCCGTCGAGGCCGAGGCCGAGATCGAAGGCGCGCCGGAGTCGCTGGTGCTGCTGCGCACGGGGGATGCGGTGAAGGCATGGCTCAACGTCTGTCCGCATGCCGGCCGCCGCCTGGACTGGGCACCGGGGAAGTTCCTCGTGAGCAAGGACGGGCATCTGGTCTGCGCCGCGCATGGCGCCTCGTTCGAGCTGGACGGCGGCGTCTGCGTGGCCGGGCCCTGCAAGGGCGACGCATTGCGGCCGGTGGCGGTGGCCGCCGACGACGACGGTGTGCGGCTGGCCTGAGGCCTGCGCCTTTCCCTCGCTCAGAACAGCAGGTTCACCATCGCGACCGTGACCACCGCGTAGGCCAGCGACAGCGGCCCGCCGATGCGCCAGAGCAGCTGAGTGGTGTAGCCCGCAGGGCCCGTGATCATCGAGATCACCGGGTTCGAAGCGGTCATGAAGTTGTTCGATGCCGACAGCGCCACCACCAGGGCGAAGGCGGTCGGGTTGCCACCCGCGGCCAGGGCCAGGTTGATCGCCAGCGGCACCATCACGATCGTCGCGCCGACGTGGCTGATCACCAGCGACATCGCCGTGGTCGCCAGCGCCACCATGATCTGCACGAACCAGGGCGGCATGCCGCTGGGCAGCTGCTCGATGGTGTGGCCAGCGAGCCACGCGGCCGCGCCGCTGGAGTCCATCGCCCAGCCCAGCGGAATCAGGCAGGCCATCAGGAAGACGGTCTTCCAGTTGATCGCGGCATAGGCCTCGTCGATGTCGAGCACGCCGGCGACGAGCATGCCCGCCACGCCCGCCATCAGCGCGATCGACACCGGCAGCCGCGACGACAGCGCCAGCAGCATCGAGATGGTGAAGATGACCAGCGCGATGCGCAGCTTGTGCGGGCGCTGCTTGGCCTTGGGAAAGTCGGTGACGACGACGAGGTCGCGCGTGTCCCCGGCCTGCGCGAGGTCGGACCAGATGCTGTGGAAGACCAGCATGTCGCCCGCGCGCAGCGGCTCGTCGCGCACGTTCTCGCGCATCACCTGCTTGTCGCGGTTGATCGCCAGCAGGCTCAGGCCGTCCTTGCGGCGCAGCTGCAGCTCGCCGGCGGTGCGCCCGAGGTAGCGCGAGGTGGCCGGCACCACCGCCTCGGAGATGCCGGCGCGGGCGGGGTTGAACAGGTCGGCGAAGTGGCGCAGGCGCGAGGACATCCGCAGGTACTGCGCCTGCGCGAAGTCCACCACCTGCTGGCGCGGCCCCATCACGCCCAGCACGCTGCCCACCCAGAGCCGCGAGTCGGCCGGTGGCGCCATGCGGCTCTCGTCGCCCGTCTTGAGCGCGAGCATCAGCGGCGCGCCGCGCAGGGCTTCCGCCTCGCCCAGCGTCATGCCCACCAGCGGGCTGTCGGCGGTGATGGTGAGCTCGTAGACGTCGCCCTCGATGCCGTAGGCCTGCTCGAAATAGCTCTCCGTGCGGCCCGGCGTCGCGCCCTTGCCCTCGTCCTCGGGCAGGCGCCGCGTGCCGTACCAGTGGAAGTAGGCCAGCGTCGCCAGCAGCAGCGCGATGCCGATGGGTAGCGGCGCGAACATCTTCAGCGGCTCCAGCGTGGCCGCGCCGGAGGGCAGGTTGGCATTGGCCGCCACCAGCAGGTCGTTGAGCAGGATCAGCGGCGAGTTGCCGACCATCGTCAGCGCGCCGCCCATCACGATCGCCGCGGCGATGGGCAGGAGCAGCCGCGGCAGCGACAGGCCGGTGCGCGAGGAGAGCCGCGCGGCGACGGGCATGTAGAGCGCCATCACCGACGGGTTCTGCATGAACGAGGAATTGAGCCCCGCGATGCCCGTGGTGAGCAGCAGCAGCCGCTTCTCGTCGCCATGCGAGCGCCGCAGCAGCCAGCCGGCGAGGCGGTTGAGCGCGCCAGTGCGGTCCAGCCCGGCGCCGAGGATCATCGTGGCGATGATCGCGATCACGGCATTCGACGAGAAGCCGTTGAACAGCGCCTCGGGCTCGACCAGGCCCGCCAGCCCCAGCAGCACCAGCACGACCAGCGCCACGATGTCGGCGCGGACGCGCTCGAACAGGAACATGAGCATCGTGAACACGGCCAGGCCGAGCACGAGGGCCATGTCGCGGGTCAGGGGCAGGCCGACGTCGTCCATCAGGCGATGGGATTCGGGACTGGGGATTGGGGATTCGGAGGGAGCGACGATGCGCGTCCGGCAGGCCGGTGTCCGGTGCGGCGTCGCAAGACCGCGGCGGTGGGACGGAGCGCGCTCATCGAATCCCCAATCCCGAATCCCTAATCCCGGTCGTACACGAGGTCCCAGACCCCGTGCCCGAGCTTGAGCCCGCGCGACTCGAAATGCGTCTGCGGGCGCCAGTCCGGCCGCGGCACGTGGCCGCGCGGGCCGGCGCGGTTGACGATGCCGGGCGTCGCATCCAGCACGTCCCACATGTGCCCGGCATAGCCTTCCCAGTCCGTCGCCAGGTGCAGCAGGCCGCCGGGCGCGAGCTTGGCGACCAGCAGCCGCGCGAACTCCGGCTGCACGAGGCGGCGCTTGTGGTGGCGCTTCTTGTGCCAGGGGTCCGGGAAGTAGATGCGCACCTGCGCCAGCGAGCCATCGGCGATCTCGTTCGTCAGCACCTCGACGGCGTCGTGGTGGTAGACGCGCACGTGGTCGCTGCCATCGGCCGCCAGGCCATTGAGCAGACGGCCGACGCCGGGCGCATGCACCTCGATGCCGATGTAGTCGTGCGAACGATCATGGGCGGCGGCGTATCGCAGGGCCTCGCCATTGCCGAAGCCGATCTCCACCACGCGCGGCGCATGGCGACCGAAGGCGGCGTCGAAATCGCGCGGCTTGCCGGTGTAGTCCAGCCCGAAGCGCGGCCACAGCTCGTCGAAGGCGCGCTGCTGGGCCTCGGTGAAGCGCCCCTGCCGCAGCACGAAGCTGCGGATGCGGCGATGGCCTTCCTCGACCGTGAAGGGCTTGGCCTGCGGGACGTGCGGCTCCGCCATCAGCCGATCAGCCCGTCCACCGGCGAGGACGCGCTGGCGAAGCGCTTGCGCGGAATGCGCCCGGCCCTGAACGCCGCGCGCCCGGCCTCCACCGCCAGCTTCATCGCATGCGCCATCAGCACCGGATCCTTCGCGCCGGCGATGGCGGTGTTCATCAGCACGCCGTCGCAGCCGAGCTCCATCGCGATCGAGGCGTCCGACGCGGTGCCGACGCCGGCGTCGACGATGATCGGAACCGATGCGTTCTCGATGATCTCGATCAGGTTGTAGCGGTTCTGGATGCCCAGGCCCGAGCCGATCGGCGCGGCCAGCGGCATCACGGCCACGCAGCCGATCTCCTCCAGGCGCTTGGCGAGGATGGGATCGTCGGAGGTGTAGACCATCACGTCGAAGCCGTCGGCCACCAGCTGCTCGGCGGCCGCGAGCGTCTGCACGACGTCGGGGTAGAGCGTGCGCTGGTCGCCCAGCACCTCGAGCTTCACCAGGCTGTGCCCGTCGAGCAGCTCGCGGGCCAGGCGGCAGGTGCGCACCGCGTCGTCGGCGGTGTAGCAGCCGGCGGTGTTGGGCAGGATCGTGTAGCGATCGGGCGGCAGCACGTCGAGCAGGTTCGGCTCGCCCGGGTTCTGGCCGATGTTGGTGCGGCGGATCGCGACGGTGACGATCTGCGCGCCGGCGGCCTCGGTGGCGCGCCGGGTCTCGTCGAGATCCTTGAACTTGCCCGTGCCGGTGAGCAGCCGCGACGTGTAGGACGTGCCCGCGATGACGAGCGGGTCGGTGGAGGCGAAATCGGTCATGCGCGCATTCTACGGCGGGACGGCGCCGATCCCGGGGGAGACGCGCGTCGGGAGCGAGTCGCGGTTGGGCTTTGCGTGGCGGGGGTGCGGTGCGAGTAGGCCGTCGTCATCCGGCCTGGCGCAGTGCGGCGGGCGTTCCGAAGGGCGCGTGGCGGTGGCACGGAGCAGGCCGCCCTCATCCGGCCCGCCGCAGCGCGGCGGGCGTTCGGAAGGGCCACGCGGCGGTGCCGCGTGAGCGGCCCTTCCTCATCCGGCCCGCCGCAGCGCGGCGGGCGTTCGGGCGGCCTGTGCGGCAGTGCCGCACAAGCAGGCCGCCCTCACCCACCCCCCAGCGCGTGGACGATCTCGATGCGGTCGCCGTCGGCGAGCACGCATCCCGCATGCCGGCTGCGCGGCACGATTTCGCCGTTGACTTCCACCGCGACGCGGCGCTCGCCGAGCCCTTCCAGGGCGAGGAGGGCGGGGATGTCGAGCGGGCCGGGTACCTCGCGGGGCTCGCCGTTGACGGTCAGGTGCAGGATGGTCGCGGTCATCGGGGCATTGTCGCGCCGCACCCGGCCTCGCGAAACCCGCGGGCATGACCGGCGCCGCTTGCGGACTCGACAGCCGCATGCTTGGATGCCGATCCATCCGCCCACGTACGCCCACGCTGCCCGGCGGTTTCCCGACGATTCCAAGGACGCAACGCATGAAGCCCGTACGTACCGCCCTCGCCGCCGCGCTCGCCCTCGCCGCGCTGCCGGCCTTCGCGCAGACCTATTCGCAGACCGTCTTCTTCGGCGACAGCCTCACCGATGCGGGCGCGTTCCGTCCCGGCCTGGTGCAGTCCGCCGGCCCCTCGGCCGCGATCCTCGGCCGCTTCACCACCAATCCGGGCCTGGTCTGGGCGGAGCTGCTGGCGAGCTACTACGGCACCCGCGCGAATCCCTACTACCAGTTCGGCATCGGCACGCTGACCACGAACCCGGCCGGCACCAACTTCGCCGTCGGCGGCGCGCGCGTCACCGGCCCCGCGGCCAACCCGTTCACTCCGACCAACCCCGCCGCGCCCACGGTGCCGTCGCTGCAGACGCAGGTGGCGGCCTACCTGGGCGCCAACGGCGGCCGCGCCGATGCGAACGCGCTGTACACCGTCTGGGGTGGCGCGAACGACCTGTTCGGCGTTGCGAGCGGCGCCCTGCCGCCCACCACGGTGGCCACCGCGGTCAGCACGCAGATCGGCATCGTCAACACGCTCACCGCCGCGGGCGCGCGCTACATCCTCGTGCCGACCCTGCCGGACATGGGCCTGACGCCGGCCGCGCGCGCGCAGGGCGCCACCGCGCAGGCGCAGCTGTCCGCGCTGTCGGGTACGTACAACACCAACCTGTTCAACGGCCTGGCCGGCGCCGGCCTGCGGGTGATCCCGCTGGACACCTACAACCTGCTGCGCGAAGTGGTCGCCAGCCCGTCGACCTACGGCATCGGCAACGTCACCGGCACCGCCTGCCAGCCGCAGATCACCGCGCAGTCGCTGACCTGCAATCCGAACACCTACGTCAACCCGTCGGCGCCCTACACCTATCTCTTCGCCGACGGTGTGCATCCGTCGCTGGCCACGCACCAGATCATGGCCGACCACGCCATCTCCGTGCTCGAGGCCCCGCGCCAGATCGCGCTGATGCAGCATTCGGTGGCCACCACCGGCCGCGCGCGCGCCGACCGCGTCGATGCGCAGTCCGCCGCGCGCGGCGCCGGTGAAGGCGAGGGCATGCGCTGGTGGGCCGACGTGCGCGGCGACTTCCAGCGCTACGGCGGGGGCGAGGTCTACGACGGCGTGTCGCCGGCGCTGACCGCGGGCGTCGACTGGCGCTCGGGCAACCTGGTCTACGGCGCCTTCGGCGGCTTCGGCCGCAGCGAGATCGACTGGGGCCGCCGCATGGGCAGCTTCGAGCAGGCCGAAGCCACGCTGGGCGGCTACGTCGGCTGGCGCAGCGAAGGCGGGGCCTGGGTCAACGGCCAGCTGAGCTGGACGCAGCTGGACCTCGACACCGAGCGTCAAGTGCGCCTCGGCCCGGCCACCCGTGTCCACCGCGGCTCGGCCGACGGCAGCAACCTGGCGGCCGGCGTCGAGGGCGGCTTCGAATTCGGCGAGGGCAGCTTCCGCCATGGCCCGTTGGTCGGCGTGCTGGCCCAGCGCATCGACATCGACGCCTTCGCCGAGGACCAGCCCGCGCTGTCCACCTCGCTGGCCTATCCCGAGCAGAACTTCGACTCGCTGATCGGCAAGCTCGGCTGGCAGCTGCGCATCGAGTCGGACCACGCCGCGCCGTATGCCCGCGTCACCTTCGACCGCGAATTCGGGGACGAGCAGGCCGAGGCCTTCGCGCGCTCGCAGTCGATCCCGGGCAGCCTCGCCTATGGCGTGCCGGCCGTAGAGTTCGACGACAGCTACGCCACTGCGCAGTTCGGCGTCCGTACCGGCCTGCTGGGCCTGAAGGCCGACGTGGGCGCCAGCATCACCGCCGGCCAGAAGGGCGGCAACAACGCCACCGTGTTCGTGACGGTCGGCAGCGACTTCTGAGCCCGGCGCCGCCCGCGCCGGCGGGCGGCGGGCAGGTGCGCGTTGCCATGCGTGGCGCGCACCGCCTAGACTTCGCGTCATCGCGGGTGTAGTTCAATGGTAGAACTGCAGCTTCCCAAGCTGCTAACGTGGGTTCGATTCCCATCACCCGCTCCAAACCTGCTCCTCTCAGATGTAAGTTATTGATCTGAAAGGATTGCGCGGTGAGGCATCGATCACCTCAAACGACCCTCCTAGGTATCGTTTGAGGTATCGATTGCATGCCCAAGCCGCTTCTTTTGGCCCGCTCTGCGGGCCTTTTTGTTCGCTTCCTCGTGCCGGCCGATCTGCGAGCGCAGGTGGGGTCGCGCTTCATCGTGCGCAGCCTTCGAGGCCTTCGTGGCGACCAAGCTCGGCTCGCCGCTGCCGTTCTGGGCATGGCACTCTCACAGGCGTTTGAGGCACTACGCCGAGGGGGCGACGTGGTCGATATCAAGAAGATCCTGGACGACGCCCAGCGCGCCGCATCCAGCGGGTCCATTCGCGAGTGGACGGCCACAGGAGTTCAGATCGGTCGGGTGAACCTCGGGACCGTTCAGGTCAACGGGGAGCAAGACACCCGCGACTTCGTCGATACGGTTCGGGCGCTGCTGTCCCACCCGGACAATCAGGTCGATGTGGCCGCCATCGGTCAGCTGCGCGCAGAAGAGCGCGCCCCTCCGGCTCAGCCCGAGCCTGCGCCTGAGCACCTGCTGCAAGACGAGATCGACGGCCACCTGGCGGACTTGGAGCGGCGGAGGCTCCAGCCGGACACGATCACGGAGAGCAAGCACGCGTTGCGCATCTTCGCAGGACTGGCGGGGAACATTCCCGTGCGCAGCATCAAGGCCACGCATGTGCGCGTCTTTCTCGACGGCATCCGATGGTGGCCCGAGCGGGCCACCGTGCGCCCCCAATACCGCGGCATGTCGGTGCTGGAAATCATCGAAGCCGGCAAGCGGGAGAACGTGCCGCCGCCGTCTCCACACACGTTCAATAAACACATTCAGCGACTGGGCGTGTTCTTCAACAGCCTTGTGGCGCTGGATTTGATGTCCAAGAACCCGATCAAGGCCATCAGGCCGGAGATCGACACGTCAACGGACCTGGACACGGGTCGGGCTTTCACCCAAGACGAGCTCAACAAGATCTTCGAACCAACCAGCTTCGTGCCTTGGGCGACGAAGTATCCACACCGATGGTGGGGCCCCATCCTCGGGCTCTACTCAGGCGCCAGAGTCAATGAAATCGGCCAGCTGTTCGTCGAAGACGTGCGCCAGATCGACGGCGTCTGGGGGATGTTCCTTTGGAAGAACGCTCGCACCCAAAAGATCAAGAACAGGGCGTCAATCCGGTTCGTGCCGCTAGCTCAGGCCGTTCTCGACGCCGGCTTTCTCGCGTTCGTGGAAGCTCAACGGGCTGCTGGGCAAGAGCGGTTATTCCCTGACTTGCCCCCGGGCACGCGCAAAGACGGCACCCCGAACGGGAAGGGCTACGGGAAGCAGCTGTCCAAGCAGTTTGCGGCCTACACCAAGAAGCTTGGGATCGAGAAGGGTGTGGCGTTCCATTCGTTCGGTAATCCCCCCGCTTTTAGCGGACAGCAGAAGTGGAGCTAAGCGGCAAGTGCCAATTTCTGCATCGGGGTGATTCCGCCGAGCGCCATGTTCGGCCGCTCGTGGTTGTACGTCCATAGCCAGCG
>JBMOOW010000189.1:0-26939 GCA_049323195.1 Pseudomonadota bacterium
CGGCCAGGCGTGCGCGTTCGGCTTCCTCGGCCTCGCGACGCGCGCGCTCGATCTCCTCGGCGCGACGGCGATCGGACTCGGCCAGGCGCTGCTGCTCCTCGAGATTGCGCTGGCGCGATTCCTCGAGCTTGCGCAGGATCTCGGCGCGCTCGTCGGTCACCGGGCCGGTGCCGCCGTCGGCCTCCGACCGCACGAGCGTGACCTTCTTGCGCACGACGACGTCCACCGTCGCCTTGGCCTTGCCACCGCCGACGGTGATCTCCTGCTTGCGCGTGCGGTTGAGCGTGATCTTCTTCGGCGCCTCGACGTCCGCGGCCGCCGCATCGCTCTTGCCGTGCGCGCGCTTGAGGAAGCCGAGCAGCTTCACTTTCTCGATGCTGGTCACGACCTGATCGGGGCCGCTGAACTTCATGCCGGCCTCGGCCAGCTGTTCCAGCAGCTTCTCGACCGGCGTGTTGACCAGTTCGGCAAGCTTGCGAATGGTGGTTTGCTGCGACATTCGGATTCCGTTTCTCGTGGCGCGGCCGGAGGCCGTGCGTGAATTCGTGATTCTACCGCGGGGTGGCGGGGGCCGGCCGGCCACCCGCCGCTCGCGGCGGCCGCAGCCGCCGCTTCCGCTTACTCGCCGCGCTCCAGGCGCGCGATCTCCTCGGCGCGGGCGGCGAGGATCAGCTTCGCCGCACGCTCCTCGTCCAGCCCTTCGATGCCGAACTCCAGCACCTCGTCGGCGCCCAGGTCGGACAGGTCCTCGCTGGTGCGGACGCCGTGCAGCGCGAGCGCACGCGCGGTGTCCCCGTCCATGCCCTCGAGCGCGAGCAGGTCCTCGGACGGCTGCTGGCTCTCCAGCTGCTCTTCCTCGGCCAGCGCGTCGTTGAGCAGCGAGTCGCGGGCGCGCGAGCGAAGCTCCTCGACGATGTCCTCGTCGAAGCCCTCGATCGCCAGCAGCTCGCCCACCGGCACGTAGGCGATCTCCTCGACCGTGTTGAAGCCTTCCGAGACCAGGATGCCGGCGATCTCCTCGTCGACCTCCAGCTTGTCCTGGAACAGCTGGCGGGACGCAGCCTGCTCGGCCTCGCTCTTGGCCTGCACCTGGTCGGCGGTCATGACGTTGAGCTGCCAGCCGGTCAGGCGGCTGGCCAGGCGAACGTTCTGGCCGCCCTTGCCGATCGCCTGCGCGAGGCGCTCCTCGGCCACCGCGAGGTCCATCGAGTGCTTGTCCTCGTCGACGACGATCGACTGCACCTCGGCCGGCGCCATTGCATTGATGACGAACTGCGCCGGGTTGTCCGACCACAGGATGATGTCCACGCGCTCGCCGTTGAGCTCGTTGCTCACCGCCTGCACGCGCGAGCCGCGCATGCCGATGCAGGCGCCGATCGGATCGGTGCGGTTGTCGTGCGCGAGCACGGCGATCTTGGCGCGGTCGCCCGGATCACGCGCGCAGGCCCTGATCGAGACCAGGCCCTGGCTGACTTCCGGCACCTCGAGCTTGAACAGCTCCATCATGAATTCGGGCGCGGCGCGGCTGATGAAGATCTGCGGGCCGCGCGGCTCGGGACGCACGTCGTAGAGGTAGCCACGCACGCGGTCGCCCGTGCGCAGCACGTCGCGCGGAATGCCCTTGTCCTTGGGGATGATCGCCTCGGCGTTGCCGCCCAGGTCGACATAGATGTTGCCGCGCTCCACGCGCTTGACGATGCCGGTCACCAGCTCGCCCACGCGATCCTTCCACGCATCCACGACCTGCTGGCGCTCGGCCTCGCGCACGCGCTGCACGATCACCTGCTTGGCGGCCTGCGCGGCGATGCGCCCGAACTCCGGGTTCTCGATCTGTTCCTCGATGAAGTCGCCGACCTCGACGCCCTCGACTTCCTCGATGGCATCCATCAGCCGGATCTGGCGGTCCGGCGATTCCATGACGACGTCGTCGGCCACGACCTCCATGCGACGGAACGTCTCGTAGCTGCCGTCCTTGCGGTCGATCGAGACGCGCACGAGCACGTCCTCGTCGTGGTAGCGCTTCTTGGCGGCCGAGGCCAGCGCGGCCTCGATGGCCTCGAAGATGACCTCGCGCGGCACGCCCTTTTCGTTGGCGACCGCGTCGACGACCAGCAACAGTTCCTTGCTCATCTCGCTTTACTCCGCACGGGACGGCCCATCGGCCGCCGGCTTCTGGTTGGTGTTCTTCTTCGGCGCCTTGCCGCGCCCCTTGGATTCCTTCGACGGCGCATAGCCCAGCGCGACCCAGTCGGGTACCAGGCGCGCCTTCTCGACATTGCCCATGCCGAACGCGATCTCCTGCGGCACTCCGCCCTGGCCTTCGACCCGCACGTGGACCGTCTCCTCCTCGACCCTGAGGATGCGGCCCTGCAGGCGGCGGCGGCCGTCCTGCGGCAGCTTGAGCGTGACCTTGGCCTCCTCGCCGATGAAGCGCGCGAACTGGACCGCGGTGAACAGCGGGCGATCCACGCCTGGCGAGGACACCTCCAGCGTGTAGTGGCCGCTGATCGGATCCTCGACGTCGAGCTGGGCCGAGACCTCGCGGCTGACGGACTCGCAGTCGTCAATGGTCACGTTCCGCTCGCCTTCGCCGCCGGGGACGTCGATGTACAGGCGCAGCGTCGCGCCGCCCGGCGCGGGCAGGTATTCGACGCCCAGCAGTTCGACGCCGAGGGCCTCGACCGTCGGCGCGAGCAACTGGGCGATTTGGGTGGCCTTGTCCGCCATGTCCGCCTCCGTGGGCAGGAACGCCCGAAAACAACAAGGGGCCCGATGGGCCCCTTGTCCGGTACTGCTGGATGTCGGTCGATCGCGTGGAGCCGCGACCGTCGAGCCCAAGCATCGGTTCGAGATACCGCAATCGAACCTGAAGCTGGTAGCGGGGGCAGGATTTGAACCTGCGACCTTCGGGTTATGAGCCCGACGAGCTGCCAGACTGCTCCACCCCGCATCAGGCCGACGATTGTACGGTCGGCACGTTTTCAACGCAAGCCGTGAAACGAACTTCCGGGCGTCTCGCGTCATTCCATGAACGCGCGCTGGCACCAGGCCATCAGCGGATTCCACGCCAGGCCCAGCGCGAGCAGGGAAAGCGCGTTCACGCCGAACACAAGACGCAGCGGACGGCTGGCCGTGCCGTGCACGGTGGAAGGATCGGGTTCGTCGAAGTACATGGCCTTCACCACGCGCAGGTAGTAGAACGCGCCGATCACCGCGAATACCACGCCTACCAGCGCCAGCCACAGCATCCCGCCCTCGAGGGCCGCGCGCAGCACGGCGAGCTTGGCCCAGAACCCGAGGAACGGCGGCAGGCCCGCCAGCGATGCCATCACGCAGAGCACCAGGCCGGCCATCCACGGACTGCGGGCATTGAGGCCACGGTAGTCGTCGATGCGATCGGCCTCGAAGCCGCGCGAGGACAGCACCACGATGATGCCGAAGGCCGCCACCGCCATGAGCGCGTAGCTCATCGCGTAGAACATCGCCGCCGCGAAGCCCTGCGCACCGCCGCCGGCGATGCCGATGAACAGGAAGCCGACGTGCGAGACGGTCGAGTAGGCGAGCATTCGCTTGAAATTGGCCTGCACCATCGCCGCCAGGTTGCCGATGGCCAGCGACGCCACCGCGATGATCGCGAACAGCAGACGCCAGCGATCGTCCAGCCCGCCCGCCCCCACCTCGAACAGGCGGTAGGCCATGCCGAACGAGGCCAGCTTGGGCGCCGAGCCGACGAACAGCGTGACCGGCGTCGGCGCGCCGGTATAGACGTCCGGCAGCCACATGTGGAACGGCGCGCCGCCGAACTTGAAGGCCACGCCGGCCAGCATGAACACCACGCCGGTGAGCAGCAGCATGCCCTGCTCGGTGCCGCCGTTGGCCGCCTGCGCGATCACCTGCAGGTCAAGCGAGCCGGTAGCGCCGTAGACCAGCGACATGCCGTACAGCAGCAGGCCCGAGGCCAGCGAGCCGAGCACGAAGTACTTGATGCCGGACTCGGAAGCGAGCGGGCTGTCGCGATCGATCGCCACCAGCGCGTACGAGCACAGGGCCAGCATCTCGAGGCCCAGGTAGATCATCACGAGGCTGCCCGCCGAGACCAGCAGCATCATGCCCAGCGTCGCGAACAGCACCAGCACCGCGACCTCGCCCCGGTACAGGCCGCGCTGGCGCAGGAACGGCCACAGGTAGAGCATGGAGAGGGCGGCCGTCACGAGTATCGCGACCTTGAGCACGTCGGCGGCCACGTCGCGCACGAACATGCCGCCGAGCACCGTGCCCTGCCCGCCCACGCCGGCCAGCACCAGCAGGGCGACGCCGACCAGGGTGGCGACGGCAGCCGCATGCGTCACGATCCGACGGCCCTCGTCGAGGAACATGTCGAGCATCAGCAGGGCGAAAGCGGCGCCCACCAGCACCAGCTCGGGGATGAGCGGCGCGAGGTCGGCGGCGGTGGGCATCGTGGCGATCATGGGTGGCGGTATTCCGTCAGCGGATTCACAGCTTCGAGGACGCGATCTGGGCCGCGATCTGTGCGATCGAAGGTTCCATCAGGTCGGTCAGCGGCTTCGGCCAGATGCCCAGCAGCAGCACGCCCACGGCGAACGCGCCCAGCACGAAGGCTTCGCGGCGGTTGACGTCCGTGAGCTCGGCCACGTGCGGATTGCGGATTTCGCCCCAGACCACGCGCTTGACCAGCCACAGCGTGTAGGCCGCACCGACGATCAGCGTGATGGCGGCGAAGAACGCGACCAGCGGGTGCCGCTGGAAGCTCGCGAGCACCACCATGAACTCGCCGACAAAGCCCGACGTACCCGGCAGGCCGGAGTTCGCCATGGCGAACAGCACCATGAAGCCCGCGAACCAGGGCATCACGTTCGCCACGCCGCCGTAGTCCCGGATCATGCGGCTGTGCATGCGGTCGTAGAGCACGCCCACGCAGCTGAACATCGCGCCGGAAACGAAGCCGTGGCTGATCATCTGCACCACCGCACCCTGCAGGCCCAGCTGCGCGGCGGCCGCATTGCCCTGGTCGCGCACCAGGCCCATGGCGATGAACGTGCCCAGCGTGACGAAGCCCATGTGCGAGATCGACGAATACGCGATCAGCTTCTTCATGTCGTCCTGCACGAGGGCGACCAGGCCCACGTACACGACGGCGATCAGGCTCAGCGCGATGACCAGCCAGGCCCATTCGGCGCTGGCGTCGGGCACGATCGGCAGGTTGAAGCGCAGGAAGCCATAGCCGCCGATCTTCAGCATGATGGCGGCCAGCACCACGGAGCCCCCCGTTGGCGCTTCCACGTGCGCATCCGGCAGCCAGGTATGCACCGGGAACATCGGCACCTTCACCGCGAACGCCACGAAGAAGGCGAAGAAAAGCCACGTCTGCTCGGTCATCGACAGCGGCAGCGCGTACATGTCGGCGAGCTGCCAGCTGCCCCCCTTCAGGTACAGGTAGACCAGGCCGACCAGCATGAACAGCGAGCCAAGGAACGTGTACAGGAAGAACTTGATCGACGCATAGACGCGGCGCGGGCCGCCCCAGACGCCGATGATGATGAACATCGGGATCAGCATGCCTTCGAAGAAGACATAGAAGAGCATCGAGTCCAGCGCCGCGAACACGCCGACCATGAGCCCCTCGAGGATCAGGAAGGCCGCGTAGTACTGGCTCACCCGCTCGTCCACCGAGCCCCATGCGCCGATCAGCACGAGCACGGAGGTGAACGTCGTCAGGCCAATCAGCGCGGCGGCAATGCCATCGACGCCAAGGTGGTAGCGGATGTCGTACGCGGCGATCCAGCTGCGGTCCTCGACGAACTGCATGCCGGGATTCGCGTAGTCGAAACCGGTGAACAGCGGGATGCTCAGCGCGAGCGTGGCGACGGCCACGAGCAGCGCGAACCATCGCGCGCCGTTGGCGCGCTTGTTGCCGAACGCGAGGGTGGCGGCGCCACCGAGGATCGGCAGCCAGATGAGGAGGCTCAGCAAGGGAAAGGTCCCGTTGAGGGGCGCGGGGGTCACGTGGTCGTCCCTCTCAGATCAGTTCCATCCGCGGATGAGGAAGGCCAGGAGCACGATCAGGCCGACGATCATCGCGAACGCGTAGTGGTAGAGGTAACCCGACTGCAGGCGCCGGGCCAATCGCGCGACGACTTCGACGATGCGCGCGCTGCCGTTGACGGCAACGCCATCGATCACCGTGCTGTCGATGGCCCGGGATACGCGGCCCAGGCCGATACCGCCGCGGGCGAAGCCGTCGATCCACAGGTGGTCGAAACCGTACTTGCTCTCGAGCACGCGCACCGGCAGCGCGAAGGCGCGGCGCGCGGCGGCGGCCCACTCGGGCTTGACGAGGTACAGCAGCGTGGCGGCGGCGAACCCCATCACGCTCAGCCAGAACGCCGGGGTCTGCACGCTGTGCAGGGCGAGCTGCCAGGGACCGTGCCAGATCCGGTCCTTCAGGAGCATGACGGTGTCACGCGCCGGCGCCAGATCGATCGCGCCGAGGAAGAACGGCCACTGCTCGTGATGCCCCGTCCAGTCCGTGCCGAACAGCATGGGCCCGGCCGTGAACAGGCCGATGAAGATCGACGGGATCGCCAGCAGGATCAGCGGGACGGTGACCACCCACGGCGACTCGTGCGGCTCGACGGGACCGTGGCGGTCGTGGTGGCTGTCGCCGTCGTCGTGCAGGGGCTCGTGCAGGGTCTGGCTGCCCTCGTGGCGGGCGTCGACGTTCGCGTGCGCATCCGAGGGCGCGGCGTGGCGGAACCGCTCCTCGCCGTGGAAGGTCAGGTAAAGCAGACGGAAGCTGTAGAACGCCGTGACGAACGCGCCGAGCAGAACGGCCCAGTAGGCGTACTGCGCGATCCAGGACGCACCCTCGCGGCTCGCCGCAAGGTGTGCCGCCTCGATGATCATGTCCTTCGAGTAGAACCCGCTGAACAGCGGTGTAGCGGCCACCGCGAGTACCCCGACAAGGCTCGTCCAGTAAGTGATGGGCATGTACTTGCGAAGACCGCCCATCTTGCGCATGTCCTGCTCGTGGTGCATTCCGATGATCACGCTGCCGGCCGCGAGGAACAGCAGGGCCTTGAAGAAGGCGTGCGTCATCAGGTGGAAGACCGCAGCGGAGTACGCCGAGACACCGAGCGCGACGGTCATGTAACCGAGGTGCGACAGCGTGGAATACGCTACGACACGCTTGATGTCGTTCTGGACGATGCCGATCAGGCCGGTCCAGAAGGCCGTGGTCGCGCCGATGAACAGCACGAAGTTCAGCGCCGTCTGGCTCATCTCGAACAGCGGCGACATGCGCGCCACCATGAAGATGCCCGCGGTCACCATGGTGGCCGCGTGGATGAGCGCGGAGATCGGCGTCGGGCCTTCCATCGAGTCCGGCAGCCAGACATGGAGCGGCACCTGCGCCGACTTGCCCATCGCGCCGATGAACAGGCAGATGCAGGCGACCGTTATCGCATCCCACGCCCAGATCCCGGCGGTGGGATCCTGGCCGAACAGCCCGCCCAGCGTCTGGTTGGCGAGGGTCGGGGCACGCGCGAACACTGTGCCGTAATCAAGCGAGCCGAAGGCCATCAGTAGCAGTGCGATGCCGAGCAGGAAACCGAAGTCACCCACGCGATTGACCAGGAAGGCCTTGAGGTTGGCGAACACGGCCGTCGGCTTCTTGAACCAGAAACCGATCAGCAGGTACGACACCATGCCAACCGCCTCCCAGCCGAAGAACAGCTGGAGGAAGTTGTTGCTCATCACGAGCATGAGCATGGAGAAGGTGAACAGCGAGATATAGCTGAAGAACCGGTGGTAACCCGGGTCCTCCTCCATGTAGCCGATCGTGTAGATGTGCACCAGCAGCGACACGAAGGTCACCACCACCATCATCATGGCCGTGAGCTTGTCGACCATGAAACCGACGTGCGCCTGGAGGCCGCCCACGTCGAACCAGGTGTAGAGGTTCTCGTTGAACGGGGCGGCGCCGTGGCCGACCAGCTGCCAGAGCACCTGCACAGACAACAAGCAGCTGATGGCGACGCCGGTGATGGTGACCCAGTGCGCGCCCGCGCGACCGGTCTTCCGGCCGAAGAGCCCGGCGACGATCGAGCCGATCAGCGGCGCCAGGACGATCGCGACGAGGACGGACTTGGAAATGACGTGTTCCACAGGCGATCAACCCTTCATCGAATCGATTTCGGCCACGTTGATCGTGTGCCGGTTGCGGAAGAGCGTGACGAGGATCGCCAGCCCGATCGCGGCCTCCGCGGCCGCCACCGTCAGGATGAAGAAGACGAAGACCTGGCCCGACGCATCGCCGAGGTGGCGCGAGAAGCCCACGAAGTTGATGTTGACCGAGAGCAGCATCAGCTCGATCGACATCAGGAGCACGATGATGTTGCGCCGGTTGAGGAAGATGCCGGCGACACTGACGCAGAAGAGCACCGCGCCGAGCGCCAGGTAGTGGCCGAGCGTGATGCCACCTTCGAGCAGGTTCATGCCTGGCCTCCGTCGTTGGAACGGGCCGGCGCCGGGCGGAAGGGCGCCATCTTCACCATGCGCAGGCGGTCTGCCGCCTTCACGCGTGCCTGCCAGGCGGGATCCTGCGAGCGCACGCCCTCGCGATGGCGCAGGGTCAACATGACCGCAGCCACGACGGCGATCGTGAGGATCACCGCGGCCACCTCGAACGGCAGCATGAAATCGGTGAACAGCGTGCGCGCCAGCCAGACGGTGTTCGGCACGTCGCCCCCCGCCGCGGCATTCGCCGGGAACGCATGCGTGGACGCGGCACGCACGCCGATGAGGGTCACGATCTCCGCGAGCATGACGACGGCGACCAGCAGGCCCACCGGCAGGTAGCGCACAAAGCCGCGGCGCAGCGGCCCCACGTCGATGTCGAGCATCATCACGACGAACATGAAAAGCACCATGACGGCGCCGACGTAGACGAGGATCAGCGCGATGCCCAGGAACTCGGCGCCAGCGATGATCCACGTGCAGGCCACGGAGAAGAACGTCAGCACCAGCGACAGCACGGCGTGCACCGGGTTGCGCAGGCTGATGACGGCGATGGCCGAGACCGCGGCGGCCGCGGCGAAGAACAGGAAAGCGATGGTCACGAAGTCCATGGCGCCCTCAGCGGTAGGCGGCGTCGGCGGCGCGACGCTCGGCGAGCTCGGCTTCGAGGCGATCGCCGATCGCCAGCAGCTGCGGCTTGGTCACGACATTCTGGCCGCGCGCATCGAAGTGGTACTCGAGGATATGCGTTTCGACGATCGAGTCCACGGGGCACGACTCCTCGCAGAAGCCGCAGTAGATGCACTTGAACAGGTCGATGTCGTAGCGCGTGGTGCGGCGGGTGCCATCGGCGCGCTTTTCCGAATCAATGGTGATCGCCAGCGCGGGGCAGACGGCCTCGCACAGCTTGCAGGCGATGCAGCGCTCCTCGCCGTTCGGGTACCGGCGCAGCGCATGGATGCCGCGGAAGCGGTGCGACTGCGGAATCTTCTCCATCGGGTACATGACCGTGTACTTCGGCTTGAACAGGTACTTCAGCGTCAGCCACAGGCCCTGCAGCAGCTCGAGGAGCAGCAGGCTCTTGAAATAGGCGGCAATGCGGTTCATGGAGTGCTCGCGTCCCTCACCGGCCCGGCTCGAAGACGCCGTAGTACGCCATCAGCGCGGTGGCGAAGATCCACGCGATGGTCAGCGGAATGAAGACCTTCCAGCCCAGCCGCATGATCTGGTCGTAGCGGTAGCGCGGGAACGACGCACGGAACCAGATGAACGCGCTGGCGAAGAATGCCACCTTGACCAGCAGCCACCACCAGCCATCGGCCGACAGGAACGGAATCCCGAGGCCGTGGAACGGGCTGAGCCAGCCGCCGAGGAAGAACAGCGACGTCAGGAAACTGACGAGGATCATGTTCGCGTATTCGGCCAGGAAGAACAGCGCGAACTGCGATCCGGAGTACTCGACCATGTGGCCGGCCACGATCTCGGACTCGCCCTCGACCACGTCGAAGGGGGCGCGGTTGGTCTCGGCCACGCCCGAGATGAAGTAGACGACGAACAGCGGCAGCAGCGGCCACATGAACCACTCGAACAGCGCCGCGTCGCCGGCCTGCGCCATCACGATGCCGCTCAGGTTCAAGGTACCGGCGGCGATGAGCACGCCCACCATCGCAAAGCCCATCGCGATCTCGTACGAGACGACCTGGGCGGCCGCGCGCATCGCGCCGAGAAACGCGTACTTGGAGTTCGATGCCCAGCCCGCGAGGATGATGCCGTACACGCCCAGCGAGGTCATGGCCAACAGGTACAGCAGGCCCGCATTGACGTCGGCGAGCACCAGGCGCGTATCGAAGGGCACCACGGCCCAGGCCGCGAACGCCGGAACCAGCGCGAGCAGTGGCGCGAGCACGTAGAGGCCCTTCTCCGCGCGTACCGGCTGGATCACTTCCTTGAACAGCAGCTTGAAGACGTCGGCGAACGCCTGGAGGATGCCCATGCCCACGTACATGGGCCCGTGGCGAACGTGCATCCAGCCGATGAGCTTGCGCTCCCAGACGACGTAGAACGCCACAGCGATGATCACGGGCATCGTGATCGCGAGGATCTTGAGCACGATCCACGCGACGGTGCCGGCGGCCCCGAGGCCGAGCAGCCAGTCGCGCAGCGGATCGACGAGTTCGTTACCGATCATCGGCCTCAGGCCCTCCCGACTTCGACACGCCCCGCGCCCAGCGGCGCGGTCGCGGCATGGCCGCCTTCGATGTACACCGTGCCGGGCGCGACCTTGGTGCTGAGCTCCACCGGCAGCACCGCACGGCCGCTGGCCACGGCAAAGCGCGCCATCGCGCCGGACTCGATGCCGAGCGCGTCGGCGTCCTGCGGGTTGAGCAGGGCGCGCGGTGCATGGTTGAGCGGATGCGCCTGCAGCGCAGGCGAGCGACGCACGACCGCGTCGCCGCGATAGATCGCAGGCGACGTGGCGATCTCCAGGCCCCCGCCCTGCCCCACCGTCGGCGCGGCACTGCCCGCGGGCACGACCGCGCGGGGCGCCACGAGTGCACGCACGCCCGCGAAATCGACGAAGTCGAAACCGGATGCGCCGAGTTCACCGGCAAGCGCGCGGATGACACGCCAGCCCGGCCGTGCATCGCCCGGCAGCTTTCCACCCGCCACAGCGACCTGGTCGCGGCCTTCGAGGTTGGTCAGGGTGCCGTCGATCTCCGGCAGCAGGCCGACCGGCAGGATGACGTCCGCCACGGCGCGCGTGGACTCGCAGGCGAAGTGGCTGAAGGCCACGACCTGCGCGCCGTTCAGCGCTGCCAGCGCCTGTGCGGGCGAGGCGAAATCCAGACCCGGTTCGATGCCGTAGAGCAGATAGGCCGCGCGCGGTTCGGCGAGCATGCCCAGGGCGTCGCGGGACGTTGGCAGCACGCCATGGCGCGCGAGCCCGAGCGCATTGGCACCGTGAGGGATACGGCAGAGCCGGCCACCGGTCGCCGTCGCCAGCTCGCGCGCGGCGCTGCGGATGGCCGAGGCGTGCGGGCCGTTCTCGGCGATGGCGCCGACGACGATGGCCACCGACTCGACGCCGTGCAGCGCATCGCGAAGCCCGGCATCACCGAGCGCCTGCGCGATCGCCGAGGGCGCGACGATGCGTCGGCTGGCAACCTCGAAGGTGAAGTCGAAATCGACCGGGTTGACGACGTGGACCTTCGCGCCGCGGGTCCAGGCCTTGCGGATGCGCGCATGCACGAGCGGCAGCTCGTGGCGGATGTTGGAGCCGACGATGACGATGGCGTTGGCGCGCTCGATATCGACGACCGGCATCGCGAAGGGTTCGGCGACGGGAGCGTCGGAGAGATCGACCTGCGAGAGGCGATGATCGATGTTCCCCGTGCCCAGCGCCTCGGCAAGGCGCGCCAGCAGCGCGCCTTCCTCGTTCGAGGTCGAAGGATGCACGAGCATGCCGAGCTCGTCGGCACCGTTGTCGCGCAGGATCTGCGCCGCACGTGCGAGCGCCTGCTCCCACGAGACCTCGCGCCACTCGCCGCCTTCCTTCACCATCGGGGCGACGGCGCGGTCGCCCGCGTACAGGCCTTCGTGCGAGTAGCGGTCGCGGTCCGACAGCCAGCACTCGTTCACCGCCTCGTTGTCGCGCGGGACCGTTCGCAGCACTTCACCGCGGCGCACGTGCAGGAACAGGTTGCTGCCGAGCGCATCGTGGTAGCCGAGCGACTCGCGCGCCATCAGCTCCCACGGACGCGCGCGGAACTGGAAGACCTTGTTGGTCAGCGCGCCGACCGGGCAGACGTCGATGACGTTGCCGGAAAGCTCCGTCGTCAGCGGCTTGCCGTCGTAGGTGCCGACCTGCAGGTTCTCGCCGCGGTACATGCCGCCGAGCTCGTACGTGCCGGCGACTTCCGCGGTGAAGCGCACGCAGCGCGTGCACTGGATGCAGCGCGTCATCTCGGTGGCGACCAGCGGGCCGATGTCCTCGTCGGGCACCACGCGCTTGCGCTCGGAGAAGCGGCTGATCGACCGGCCGTAGCCCATCGACAGGTCCTGCAACTCGCACTCGCCGCCCTGGTCGCAGATCGGGCAGTCCAGCGGATGGTTGATCAGCAGGAACTCCATCACGTTGCGCTGCGACTTCAACGCCTTCTCGCTGCGCGTGACGACCTTCATGCCGTCCATCACCGGCGTAGCGCAGGCCGGTGCCGGCTTCGGCATCTTCTCGACCTCGACCAGGCACATGCGGCAGTTCGCCGCGACGCTGAGCTTGTCGTGGTAGCAGAAGCGCGGGATCGGGATGCCCGCCTTGTCGGCGGCCTGGATGATCATCGAGCCCTTCGGCGCGGCCGTCTCGACACCGTCGATGAATACGGTGACGTGGTCGGGCGGAAGGTTCGGGTTGACGGGTTGCGCACTCATGCGGCGGCCACCTGCTGCACGACCGTGCCGGCGGCCTCGTCGTCGACGAGGAAGCGCTTGTTCACGATCGCGTATTCGAATTCATGCCAGAAGTGGCGCAGGAAGCCCTGCACCGGCCACGCCGCCGCCTCGCCGAAGGCGCAGATGGTGTGGCCCTCGATCTGCCCGGCAGCCGCGCGCAGCATGTGCAGGTCGTCGAGCGTGGCGGTCTTCTCGACGATGCGCGTGAGCATCCGGTACATCCAGCCCGTGCCCTCGCGGCACGGGGTGCACTGGCCGCACGACTCCTTGAAGTAGAAGCGCGCGATGCGCTGGCAGGCGCGCACCATGCAGGTCGTGTCGTCCATCACGATGACCGCGCCGGAACCGAGGCCGGAGCCCGCCTTCTGGATCGAGTCGTAATCCATCGTCAGGCCGAGCATGGTCTCGCCCGGAAGCACCGGCATCGACGAGCCGCCCGGGATCACCGCCTTGAGCCTGCGGCCGCCGCGGACGCCCCCGGCCATCTGCAGCAGCTCGGAGAACGGCGTGCCGAGACGGATCTCGAAGTTGCCCGGGTTGTTCACATGACCCGAGACCGAGAACACCTTCGGGCCGCCGTTGTTGGGCTTGCCCAGGCCTGCGAACCATTCGGCGCCATTGCGGATGATCGCGGGCACCGAGGCGTAGGTCTCGGTGTTGTTGATGGTCGTCGGCTTGCCGTAGAGGCCGAAGTTGGCCGGGAACGGCGGCTTGTAGCGCGGCTGGCCCTTCTTGCCCTCGAGCGACTCCATCAGCGCGGTTTCTTCGCCGCAGATGTAGGCGCCTGCACCGAGCGCACCGAAGATGTCCACGTCGACGCCACTGCCGAGGATGTTCTTGCCCAGCCAGCCGTTCTCGTAGGCTTCCTTGAGCGCCTGCTCGAAGTGCTCGAACGGCTCGTGGTGGAACTCGCCGCGCAGGTAGTTGTAGGCGACGGTCGAGCCCGTTGCATAACAGGCGATTGCCATGCCCTCGACGACGGCGTGCGGGTTGTAGCGCAGGATGTCGCGATCCTTGGCGGTGCCCGGCTCGGACTCGTCGGAATTGCAGAGGATGTACTTCTGCCCCGGGCCCTTGGGCATGAACGACCACTTCAGGCCCGTCGGAAAACCCGCGCCGCCGCGGCCGCGAAGGCCCGAGGCCTTGACCATGTCGATGACGGCCGCCGGCTCGATCTTCTCGGTGAGGATCTTGCGCCAGGCTGCGTAGCCGCCGGTCTTGAGGTAGTTCTCGTACGACCAGGGCGTGTCGAAGTGCAGCGTCGTGTAGACGACGTTGTGCTCCTGCGGCGCCGGGCCGACCGGGCCGTAGCCCTTGGAATAGTCCTGGTGGGAATGCGCCATCGCGCCTTACTCCAGCCCGTCGAGCAGCTCGTCCACCTTCGCGGCGTCGAGCTTCTCGTGGTAATGGCCGTTGATGACGACGACCGGCGCCCCGCAGCAGGCGGCGAGGCATTCCTCTTCGCGCTTGAGGTACACGCGGCCGTCGGCCGTGGACTCGCCCAGCCTGCAGCCGAGCTTCTTCTCCGCGTGCTCGACCAGTTCCTGCGCACCGTTGAGCCAGCAGCTGATGTTCGTGCAGAAGGCGACGTTGTGGCGGCCGACCTTCTCCGTCTCGAACATCGAATAGAAGCTCGCGACCTCGTAGGCCCAGACCGGCGGGATGCCGATGTACTTGGCGACCGCGGCGATGATCTCGTCCGACAACCAGCCGCCGTTCTGCTCCTGCGCCGCGTGCAGCCCCTGGAGCACGGCCGAGCGCCGGCGGTCGGCGGGGAACTTCGCCAGCCAGTGATCGATATGCGCGCGTGTGGCGTCCGTCAACGCGACCATCGGGTCGACGTTCTGGCAGGCCTCGAAATTGCCGGTCGCTTTCATTGCAGTCCGTAATCCGGTCGTCGCCGCGTCAGCGGTCGATTTCGCCGAAGACGATGTCGTAGGTACCGATCATCGCGACCACGTCGGCCAGCATGTGGCCCTTGACGATCGCGTCCATCGACGAGAGGTGAGCGAAGCCGGGCGCGCGGATCTTCAGGCGGAACGGCTTGTTCGCGCCATCGGAAACGATGTAGCAACCGAACTCGCCCTTGGGTGCCTCCACCGCGGCATAGGTCTCGCCCGGCGGCACGCAATAGCCTTCGGAGAAGAGCTTGAAGTGGTGGATGAGGGCTTCCATGTCGTCCTTCATCTCCTCGCGCTTGGGCGGGGCGACCTTGAAGTTGTCGACGATCACGGGGCCGGGATTGGCGCGCAGCCACTTCGCGCACTGCTGGATGATCCTGTTCGACTCGCGCATCTCGGCCACGCGGACCAGGTAGCGGTCGTAGCAGTCGCCGCCCGTGCCGATGGGGATGTCGAAGTCCACCTGGTCGTAGCGCGCGTACGGCTGGGTCTTGCGAAGGTCCCAGGCGATGCCCGAACCGCGCAGCATCGGGCCGCTCATGCCCCACGCATGCGCCTGCTCCGGCGTCACCACGCCGATGCCGACGGTGCGCTGCTTCCAGATGCGGTTGTCGGTGAGCAGCGTCTCGTACTCGTCCACGCGCGCCGGGAACTCGCGGGTGAAGTGCTCGATGAAGTCGAGCAGCGTGCCCTCGCGCGCCTCGTTGAAGCGCTTGAGGTCCTTCCCCTTGCGCCACGGCGACTCGCGGTACTTGGACATGCGGTCCGGCAGGTCGCGGTAGACGCCGCCCGGACGGTAGTAGGCCGCATGCATGCGCGCGCCCGAGACCGCCTCGTACACGTCCATCAGCTCTTCGCGCTCACGGAACGCATAGAGGAAGACGGCCATCGCGCCGAGGTCGAGCGCGTTCGATCCGAGCCACATCAGGTGGTTCAGGATGCGCGTGATCTCGTCGAACATCGTCCGGATCCACTGCGCGCGCTCCGGTGCCTCGATGCCAAGCAGCGTCTCGATGGCACGCACGTAGGCGTGCTCGTTGCACATCATCGAGACGTAGTCCAGCCGGTCCATGTACGGCACCGACTGGTTGAACGGCTTGGACTCGGCGAGCTTCTCGGTACCGCGGTGCAGCAGGCCGACGTGCGGATCGGCGCGCCGCACGACCTCGCCGTCCATCTCCAGAATCAGACGGAGCACGCCATGCGCGGCCGGATGCTGCGGGCCGAAGTTCAGCGAGTAGTTGCGGATCTCGGGATCACCGCTGCGGTTGGCCGGTGCCCCCATGTCGTCGGCCAGGCCGACCGGAGTGACAGCGCTCATCGACGGGCCTCCGTACGCTGGGCCTGTTCGCCCTGCGAGGTTTCGTAGCGCGCGTCGTCACGGATCACGCGCGGCACGAGCACGCGGGGCTCGATGGTGACCGGCTGGTAGACGACGCGGCGGCGCTCGGCGTCGTAGCGCACCTCCACGTTGCCGATCAACGGGAAATCCTTGCGGAAGGGATGGCCGACGAAACCGTAGTCGGTGAGGATGCGACGCAGGTCCGGGTGCCCGTCGAAGACGATACCGAACAGGTCGAAAGCCTCGCGCTCGAACCAGTTCACGCCCGGCCAGACGTCGACCAGCGACGCGACGGCCGGCACGTCGTCATTCGGCGCGAAGGTGCGGACACGCAGGCGCAGATTGTGCTGCACCGACAGCAGGTGCGCGACGACCGCGAAGCGACGCTCGGGCGCCGCGGCCGCGCCATTGGGAAGCTCGCCCCAGGCGAAACGACCCGGGCCCTTGCCTTCGACACCGCGCGAGAAGCCCTCGGAGGAAACCGAGGTATCCCACTCGTCCGTGCCGTAGCCGAGGTAATCGACGCCGCAGAGGTCGACCAGCTGCTCGAAGCCGAACTCGTCGCGCAGCGCCACGGCCGTGGTCAGCCACGAGCCGTGCGGCACGTCGAGGGTCACCTCCCCCCGCGGCTCGGCCACGTGGACGCTGCCTTCGGCAAATCGCGCCGCCAGCCGTGCAGCCAGCGGATTGCCGATACCGGTGACGGGCTCGCTCATGCGCGCACGCCCTGGCGCTGTTCGCCGAAATTGGTGCCGCGGCGGATCTTCTTCTGCAGCTGCAGGATGCCGTAGGTCAGCGCCTCGGCCGTTGGCGGGCAGCCCGGCACGTAGATATCGACGGGCACGATGCGGTCGCAGCCACGCACCACCGAGTAGGAGTAGTGGTAGTAGCCGCCGCCGTTGGCACAGCTGCCCATCGAGATGACCCACTTGGGGTCGGGCATCTGGTCGTACACGCGGCGCAGCGCCGGCGCCATCTTGTTAACCAGCGTGCCGGCCACGATCATCACGTCCGACTGGCGCGGCGACGGGCGGAACACGACGCCATAGCGGTCCAGGTCAAGGCGCGAGGCGCCCGCGTGCATCATCTCGACGGCGCAGCAGGCCAGGCCGAACGTCATCGGCCACATCGAGCCGGTGCGTGCCCAGTTCCAGAGCGTGTCGAGGTTGGTGGTCACGAACCCCTGCTGCATGACCGGGTTCTGGTCCTCGGGCAGCAGGATGTCGTCCAGCCGCCCTTCGGGCAGCGGGTTGTGCATCAGGTTTGAGAATTTCTCGAGGGCGCCCATGGCGTCACTCCCACTCGAGGGCACCCTTCTTCCAGACGTAGGCGAATCCGATCACCAACAGCGCCAGGAAGATGCCCATTTCGATCAGGCCGAAGACCCCGAGTTCGCGGAACACGAGCGCCCACGGGAAGACGAACGCGATCTCCAGGTCGAAGACGATGAAGATGATCGCGATCAGGTAATAGCGCACGTTGAACTGCATGCGCGCATCCTCGAAAGCGTTGAATCCGCTCTCGTAGGGCAGCAGTTTCTCTGTGGTCGGCGTCTTCGGGCCGAGAAGGCGGCCGACGATGATGAGGGCGACGCCGATACCGCCGGCGACGATCAGGAACAGCAGGGTCGGCAGGTATTCGGCCAGCACTCGTGTTCTCTCGGTCTCGCGGCGGCAGACCTCGGGGTGCCTCTGCGGCCGCTGGCCGCGTGGCGCCCCCGCACGCGTCGGGGTTGCTTCGGTATGGTGCCCAAGGGGGGACTCGAACCCCCACGACTTGCGTCGCTACCACCTCAAGGTAGTGCGTCTACCAATTCCGCCACCTGGGCAAATCTAGTGTCGTCCGTAACTGTCGGAGGCCTTTGCCGCCCCGCTCCGGTGATCCCTTAGCCGGAGTTCACCATTGTAACCGAATTACACGAATCAACCACCCGTCGGAGCGGCCGGCTGCTCCGCAGTCGTCGCCTGCGGAGCCGGTTGCGTGGTCGTCGGGGCGACGGCCGGCGCCGCAGGCGCGGCGCCCGGCTGCGCGGGCAGCGCCGGGACGGCGCCATCGGCCGGAGCCGTCGGCACGGCGCCCGCAGGCACCGCCGGCAACTCGGACATGAGACCGCCCGCTTCGGCCGCCGGGGTGCGCGTGGCGCGCGTCGCCTGCCAGGCCATGAAAAGGCTCAGGCCGAAGAAGGCGATGGCCAGCCACTTGGTCGACTTGGACAGGAAGTTCGCCGACCCGCGCGCCCCGAACACCGTGCCGGAGGCGCCGCCGCCGAAGCCGGAGCCAGCCTGCGCGCCCGCGCCACGCTGCATGAGGATCAGCGCGATCATCGCGATCGCAAGCAGCACGTAGATGATGTTGAGGAACAGCATGGGCAGGAACCCGTCGAAGGCTTAGCGTGCGGCCGCCTGGGCGATCGCGAGGAAGTCGTCGGCCACCAGCGAGGCGCCGCCGACCAGTCCGCCGTCCACGTCCGGTTGCGCGAAAAGCGCTGCGGCGTTGTCGGGCTTCACGCTGCCACCGTAGAGGATGGGCAGCGAGCCGGCGATTCTAGCATCGTACCCGGCGATCTCGCCACGGATGAAGGCGTGGACCCCCTGGGCCTGCTCCGGCGTGGCGGTATGCCCGGTGCCGATCGCCCAGACGGGCTCGTAGGCGATCACCGCGCCCTCCAGCGGCGCCGCGCCATGCGCCTCGAGAAGCGGCGCCAGCTGCTGCTCCAGGCGCCACCAGGTCTTGTCGTCCTTGCGGTCGTCCAGGGTTTCGCCGACGCAGAGAATGGGTGTCAGGCCCGCCTTCTTCGCCGCGAGGAACTTGCGTACGACGAGCTCGCTGGTTTCATGGTGGTACATCCGCCGCTCGGAATGCCCGACCAGGCCGAAGCGTGCGCCCACGTCGACCAGCATCGAGGCCGAGACCTCGCCGGTGAAGGCGCCCTTCTCGTTGGCGCTGACGTCCTGCGAGCCGAAGGCCAGATCGCGTCCACGGCAGTGCTCGACCAGTTCACCGAGGTAGGGAAGCGGCGGAAGGATCACCCGTTCGACGCCCTCCGACGCCGGCTGCGCGGCGATGGCGTCGACGAGGCCGAGGGCGAACCCGCGGTCTCCGTGCAGCTTCCAGTTTCCGGCGACGATCCGACGGCGCATGCGTGACTCCTGGTATTCGGGCGCGGTGATGTTACTTGAGCTTGATCTCGCGCAGGCGCTCCTCGAGATAGCCCTGCGCGGTGATCGGTTCCGGATAGCGGCTCGGATTGTCCGGCGTGATGCACGAAGGCAGCACGTCGATCACGAAGTCCGGGTTGGGATGCAGGAAGAACGGCGTGGAGTAACGCGGCTGGCGTGCCTTCTCGCCCGGCGGGTTCACCACGCGGTGCGTCGTGGACGGGTACACGTGGTTGGTCAGGCGCTGGAGCATGTCGCCGATGTTGACCACGATGGTGTCGGCCTGCGCGGTGTAGGGAATCCACTCGCCCTTGCGCGACAGCACCTCGAGGCCCTCGGCGCTGGCGCCGACCAGGAGGGTGATGAGGTTGATGTCCTCGTGCGCGCCGGCGCGGACGTTGGGCACGTCCGGCGTGGTGATCGGCGGGTAGTGGATGGGGCGCAGGATCGAATTGCCCTCGTTGGTCTTGTCGGCGAAGAAGTGCTCCGGCAGGCCGATGTGCAGCGCGAGCGCCGAGAGCATGCGCGAGCCCAAGGCATCCAGCGCGTTGTACAGGCGGTAGCCGACGTCGCGGAACTCCGGCACCTCCTCCGGCCAGACGTTCGGCGGCATCACGTCGGCGTGCCTGGAATCGCGCGGGATCTCGCGACCGATGTGCCAGAACTCCTTGAGGTCGTAATGCTGCGCGCCCTTGGCGGTCTCGATGCCGAAGGGCGTGTAGCCACGCGCGCCGCCGCCGCCGGCGACGTGGTACTTGCGCTTGACCTCCTCGGGCAGCGCGAAGAACTCGGCGAAGACCCGGTAGGCGTCGTCGATGAGCTGCTGCGGGATGCCGTGGTTGCGCACGCCGGCGAAGCCCCACTCGCGGTAGGTGGCGCCGAGCTCGGCGACGAAGGCGTCGCGATCGGCCTGGGAAGCCGCGTTGTCGAAGCGCTGGATGTCGAGGGTGGGGATCTGGCTCATGGCGGGACCGGTAAATGGGACGCGGCAGGATGGCCGGCGTCGGGGAATCAGGACTTGACCGCGGTCAAAGCGGCCGCGCGGACTGCATCGGCCAGCGCGTCGAGGGTGGACTGCACGAGCGCCGCGTCGTCGGCTTCCACCGTCACGCGCACGACGGGTTCGGTGCCGGACGGGCGCAGGAACGCGCGCCCCCTGCCCTGCACGGCCTGCTGCGCGACGGCGAGCGCGGCCTTCACCGACTCGGCCTCGGCCGGCTTCGCATCGCCGGCATAGCGGACGTTGACGGTCTTCTGCGGCACCTTGCGCAGGCCCGCCAGCGCTTCGGTAAGGCCGATGCCGCGGCGACGCAGCACCTCGAGCACCTGCAGCGCGCTGACGATGCCGTCGCCCGTGCTGACGCGATCCAGGCAGAGCAGATGGCCCGAGGCCTCGCCGCCCAGCACGCCGCCGTTGGCGATCAGCTGCTGGTGCACGTAGCGGTCGCCGACCTTGGCGCGGATGAAGTCGATGCCCATCGAGCCGAGCGCCTGCTCCAGGCCGAAGTTCGTCATCAGCGTGCCCACGACCGGCCCCTGCAGGCGCCCGCTCTCGCGCCAGTCGGTGGCGAGCACGTAGATGAGGTCGTCGCCGTCGCGCACGGTGCCGTCGGCATCGACGAGCAGCACGCGGTCGCCGTCGCCGTCGAAGGCGATGCCGAGGTCGGCGCCACTCTCGACCACGTGGCTCGCGAGCGTTTCCGGATGCGTCGAACCGACGCCGTCGTTGATGTTCACACCGTTGGGATCGACGCCGATCGTGGTCACGCGCGCGCCGAGCTCGCGGAAGACCATCGGCGCGATCTGGTAGGTCGCACCATTCGCGCAGTCCATCGCGATGCGCATGCCGCCGAGGTCGAAGCCCTTGGGCACGGAGTTCTTGCAGGCCTCGACGTAGCGACCCAGGGCATCCCGCGTGCGCACGGCCTTGCCCAGTTCCTCGGATGCGACGGTGCGGAAGGGCTCGTCCAGCGCGGCCTCGATGGCCAACTCGGTCGCGTCGTCGAGCTTCTCGCCTTCGGCGGAGAAGAACTTGATGCCGTTGTCGTGGTGCGGGTTGTGCGAGGCCGAGATGACGATGCCGCCATCCATGCGCAGCGAGCGCGTGAGATGAGCGACGGCGGGCGTGGGCATGGGGCCCATGAGCTGCACGTCGACGCCGGCGGCGACGAGACCGGCCTCCAGTGCGGCCTCGAACATGTAGTTCGAGATGCGCGTGTCCTTGCCGATGATGACCACAGGTTTGCGCCAGGCCGGCGCGCGCGAGCGCAGTGCGTGGCCATAGGCATTGCCCAGGCGCAGGACGAAGTCGGCGGAGATCGCGCCTTCGCCGACGCGGCCGCGGATGCCGTCGGTGCCGAAGTACTTGCGGGTCATGGAATGCTCGGGATTCGGGGTCGCGGCGACGTCGTCGCCGCCGCGTCGGGCGGCTCAGGCCGTCGCCGCTTCGGGCGCCGGCTGGCGCATGAGGAGGGCGAGCAGCGCGGCGAGCTTGTCGCGCATCTCGCGGCGGTCGCAGATGAGGTCGATCGCGCCGTGCTCGAGCAGGAACTCCGACCGCTGGAAGCCCTCGGGCAGTTTCTCGCGCACGGTCTGTTCGATCACGCGCGGGCCGGCGAAGCCGATCAGTGCCTCGGGCTCGGCGATGTTGACGTCGCCGAGCATCGCGAAGGAGGCCGAAACACCGCCGGTGGTGGGATGCGTGAGCACCGAGATGTACGGCAGGCCGGCGTCGCGAAGGCGACCCAGCGCGGCCGAGGTCTTGGCCATCTGCATGAGCGAGAACAGGCTCTCCTGCATGCGCGCGCCACCGGAGGCGGAGAAGTTCACGAAGGGACAGCCGAGCTCGAGCGCGGTTTCGGCCGCGCGCGTGAAGCGCTCGCCGACGACCGAGCCCATGGAACCCCCCATGAAGGCAAAATCGAACGAGGCGGCGACCAGGTCACGACCGGTCAGCCTGCCCTGCATGGCGACCAGCGCGTCGCGCTCGCCGGTGGACTTCTGCGCGGCCTTGATCCGGTCGGCGTACTTCTTCTGGTCGCGGAAGCGCAGCACGTCGGTGGGGCCGAGCTCGGCCGCGATCTCGCGCGCACTGCCCGGGTCGAACAGCGAGGCCAGCCGCGCGCGGGCGCGGATGGGCATGTGGTGGTTGCACTTGGGGCAGACCTCGAGGTTTTCCTCGAGCTCGGGCCGGTACAGCGCGGCCGCGCAGCGGTCGCACTTCTCCCACAGGCCTTCGGGTACGCTGCGGCGGCGCGCGGCGCCGGCATCGGTGCGGATGCCGGAGGGCATGAGCTTCTTGAGCCAGGACATGCTGGGGCTCTCTCCTGTTCAGCTTGGGGCCGCCGTGCGGCCAGCAGGTCAGTGTAGCTCAGCGGCGGCAGCGCCCTGCGCGCCTCAGCCGTCGAGCGCCGCCCGCAGCGGGGCGAGGAAATCGCGGGCCGCGGCCGCGGGGTCGGCGGCATCGGCGATCGCGCTCACCAGCGCGCTCCCGACCACCACGCCATCGGCGTCCACCGCCATCGCGGCGGCGCTGGCGGCGTCCCGGATGCCGAAGCCGGCCACTACGGGCACTGGGGTGACCGCCCGGATCGCGCGGAGCCGCTCGCCCGCCGCGCCCGTGTCCAGGCGGTCCGCGCCGGTCACGCCCGCGAAGCTCACGTAGTAGAGATAGCCTTGGGCGAGCGACCTGAGCATGGACAGGCGCGCGTCGGACGTGGTCGGCGAGGCGAGCAGGATCAGCGCGACGCCCGATGCTTCGAACGCCTCGCGGAACTCGGCGGCTTCCTCCGGCGGCAGGTCGACCAGCAGGATGCCGTCGACGCCGGCCTCCGTCGCCTGCGCGGCGAAACGCCGCGGCCCACGGATCTCGACGGGATTGAGGTAGCCCATCAGCACGACCGGCGTCTGCGCATCGCGGGCGCGGAACTCGCGCACGCAGCCGAGCACGTAGTCCAGGCCCACGCCACGGGACAGCGCGCGCTCGGAACTGCGCTGGATGGTCGGACCATCGGCCATGGGATCGGAGAACGGCACGCCGAGCTCGATCACGTCGGCACCCGCCTCGACCAGGGCATGCATCACCGGGACGGTCGCCGCGAGCGACGGATCACCCGCGGTGACGAAGGGGACGAGGGCCTTGCGGCCGGCGGACGCGAGCTGGGCGAAGCGGGTGTCGATTCGATTCACGGCGGATCCGGAGAGCTGTGTTCAAGCCCGGCGCCGAGCCGAAGGTGTCGACGCAGGGGCATGCGATGTTGCGGATGGCGGGTTGGCGACCGGATCGGCGCAGGCGCGATTCCGCTTCGCCTAAGCCTCATCCGCCGCTGGCTTCTTCTCCCGGCAGACGGAGAAGTTCGGGGAAGCGGCCCCGGGGCCGCCGTACGTTACCGGCATCAGAACGTGATGCCGTCCCGTGCGGCAATGGTGTGCACGTCCTTGTCGCCGCGGCCCGACAGATTGCAGAGCACCAGCGCGTCCGTCGGGAGCTCGCGCGCGAGCCGGATGGCCTGTGCGATCGCATGGCTGCTCTCCAGCGCCGGCAGGATGCCCTCGGTGCGGGCGAGCCGGTGGAAGGCGGCCAACGCCTCGTCGTCCGTGACCCCGACGTAGTCGGCGCGCCCCGTTTCCTTCAGGAAGGCATGCTCCGGGCCGACGCCCGGGTAGTCCAGGCCCGCCGACACCGAATGCGTCTCGATGATCTGGCCATCGTCGTCGCAGATGACGTACGTGCGGTTGCCGTGCAGCACGCCCGGGCGGCCCGCGGCGAGCGAGGCGGCGTGGCGGCCGGATTCGATGC
Organism: Pseudomonadota bacterium; assembly: GCA_049323195.1. GTDB lineage: Bacteria > Pseudomonadota > Gammaproteobacteria > Xanthomonadales > Xanthomonadaceae > Cognatilysobacter. The sequence continues at coordinate 24,184 of JBMOOW010000189.1, forward strand.
CGTCGCCCGCCGCTTCGGCGCCGACCAGGCGCACCGACGCGTCGTTGAGGAAGGCGTGGAAGATGCCGATCGCATTGCTGCCGCCGCCCACGCAGGCGGTGACGGCATCGGGCAGGCGCCCGTACTCGGCCAGCATCTGCGCCCTCGCCTCGCGCCCGACCACCGCGTTGAAATCGCGCACCATGCGCGGATACGGGTCGGGCCCGGCGACGGTGCCGATGATGTAGAACGTGTCGGCCACGTTCGTCACCCAGTCGCGCATCGCCTCGTTGAGCGCGTCCTTGAGCGTGGCCGAGCCGCTGCTCACGGGCACCACCGTCGCGCCCAGCAGCTTCATGCGGTAGACGTTGATCTTCTGGCGCTCGATGTCGGTCGCGCCCATGTAGACCACGCATTCCAGGCCCAGGCGCGCGGCCACCGTCGCACTGGCCACGCCGTGCTGGCCCGCGCCCGTCTCGGCGATGATGCGCTTCTTGCCCATGCGGCTGGCGAGCAGCGCCTGGCCGATGGTGTTGTTGATCTTGTGCGCGCCCGTGTGGTTCAGGTCCTCGCGCTTGAGCAGGATCCGCGCGCCGCCGAGCTCGCGGCTCAGCCGCTCGGCGAAGTAGATCGGGCTGGGGCGACCGACGTAATGCGCGAGGTCGCGGTCGAAGGCCTCGATGAACGCCGGGTCCACGCGCGCGGCGTCGTAGGCCGCCGCCAGCTCCTGCAGCGGGCCGATCAGCGTTTCGGCGACGAAGCGCCCCCCGAAGCGGCCGAAATGGCCCTCGGCGTCGGGGAAGGCGTGGAAATCGAGCGGGCTTGCAGCGGACATTCGGCGGTCACCAGCGTGCCGCCGGGGAGGCGGCCCTCAAGTCTAGGCGATCGCGGGCGAGGCTTTCCTCAGCAGACCTGCACCGCACTGTCCGTGTGGCAGTCGGCGCGGCGCACCTCCTCGACGAAGCGACGCATCCGGTCCCCGTCCTTGATGCCCGGGGCGCTCTCGATGCCGCTGGACACGTCCACGGCCCAGGGCGTGGCGGTGATGACGGCGTCGAAGACGTTTTCGGGCGTGAGGCCGCCGGCGAGCGCATAGGGCTTCTGCAGGTCCCTCGGAATGCGCGTCCAGTCGAACGTCTTCCCCGTGCCGCCCGGCCCGCCCTGCACGTGGCTGTCGAGCAGGAAGCCCGCCGCCCCCGGCCAGCGCAGCTGCAGGTAGTGCGGAGCCTGGATCTCGTCGCCCATGGGCACGGCCTTGAGGTAAGGCAGGCCGAAGCTGCGGCAGAAGGCGTCGTCCTCGCTGCCGTGGAACTGCAGCAGGCTGGGGCGCACCTGTCGCACCACGTCGCGCACCTCGTCCAGCGAGTTGTCGGCGAACAGGGCGACCGCATCCACCAGCGGCGCGAGCGCCTGGCGCATCGCGCGGGCTTCCTCGGGCGCGATGCGGCGCGGGCTCCTGGCGGAGAAGACGAAGCCGATGCCGTCGACGCCGAGCTCGCAGGCCAGGCGTACGTCGCCCGGACGGGTGAAGCCACAGAACTTGATGCGGGTGCGGAACAGGGTTCGATTCACAGGCTGACCTCGGAGGGAAGGTTCCAGCTGGCCGGATATCGGGGGCCGATGAAGACGAGCCCGGTCGGCGGTGCCGTCGGACCCGCCAGGGTGCGGTCGCGACCTTCGAGGACCTCGCCGATCCAGTCCTCGGGCCGTTCTCCGCGCCCGACGAGAAGCAGGCTGCCGACGATATTGCGGACCATGTGATGCAGGAATGCGTTGGCCTGCACATCCACCTCCACGACATCATCGACGCGGCGGACCTCGATCCTCTGCAGCTCCCGGCGTGCATGCGCTGCCTGGCAGTGCACGGTGCGGAAGGCGGAGAAGTCGCGTTCGCCGAGGAGCGACTGTGCCGCCCGGTGCATCGCGACCGCGTCAAGCGGCCGTCGCTCCCAGGACAGGTACTGGCGTTGCAGGGCCGGCCGCACCGCGCGGTTGAGGATGCGATAGACGTAGCGCCGGGCCCGTGCGGAAAAACGCGCATGGAAGTCCCGGGCGACCGGCACGCACCAGCGTACGCACACCTCCGGCGGCAGGCGCGACGTGGTGCCGAGCACCCAGCCGCGCGGCTCGCGGCGGACGCTCGAGTCGAAGTGCACGACCTGCCCCGAGGCATGCACGCCCGCGTCGGTGCGGCCGGCGCAGACCGTCTCGACGGGGCGCCCCGCCACGAAGGACAGGGCGTTCTCCAGCGTGGCCTGCACGGTGGGCAGCGGCGTGCGCTCGGGCTCGCCGTGCGGGCTCAGGCGCTGCCATCCACTGAAGGCGCTGCCGTCGTACTCGACCGCCAGCGCGTACCGCTGCAGGCCCTCCCCGGCCGGCGCCGGGGCGTCGGCATCGGTCATCCGAGGCCCTGGCGCATGCGGGAGGCGACGCTACGCGCCGTGGCGTCCCCGGTGGACTCGACTTCCGACAGCAGCTGCCGCGCGCGCTCGATATCGCCCGCATCCAGGCAGGCCTGTGCACGTTCCAGGCGCTCGGCGTTCGCGGGCTCGACCTGCGGCGCGAGCGCGTCGGCCTCGCCCATCGCCCACGCAGGCCGGATGCCCGGTGCGCCCGCAGGCGCCGGCACGGCCGGGGCACGACGTGGCGCCGTCCCGCGCTCCCAGCTCGGCACCGCGTCGGCGGGACCAACCGCTTCGGAGCTGCGCGGCGCCGGCCGGGCCGGGGACGGCGAAGCCCCGGACCCGACTTCGGCCGCGCCGGGGCGCGTGGCCACC